>CAZHEZ010000040.1:0-43918 GCA_964531315.1 uncultured Candidatus Obscuribacterales bacterium
CATGGAAGGAGAGTACGTGACTGCCTTCAACGGCAATATCATTCAGGGCAAATGTGAAGGTCAGACATCAGCAATCGCAGACCCCTCGCCTCCTGCCACCGGGCAAGAGCCGGCCCAACAGATGCCGGAACAGGCACCTGCCGCACAGCAAATGCCACAGGCTGAACCCATGCAGCAGGAGCAAGCGCCACCCCAACAGGAGCAGCCGCCACCGCAACAGCAGCCCATGGACGCCAGCCATGCCCCCCATCTCTCAGGCAAATGGAATACCGGATACATGTATCACGGCAAAACCATTCATTCAAAGATGTACATAGAACAAGACGCCGGAAAGGTCTGGGGTCACGGAGTTGACGACGAAACCAAAGAGAAGTTCAGCCTGAAAGGTTGGTACTCATTTCCCAAACTTCAATTTGTCCGCAAGTATGAAAAGGCCAAAGGCGCCAAAACCAGCAAAGAACTCACTTTCAGAGCCAATGTCAGTGTGGTTAATGACGGCTCCTATTCCGGTCCTTATCTGGAAGGCGAAACTACGCTCGGCGAACGTTGGGAAGCGCAAGCTTATCGTTAGACTAAGCTGAAGTGCGCAACCTGCACTAAATATGGTGCCTATCTCCAGGCACCACAGGTGATGGCAGGGCTGTCGATCTCGCCATTCTCTTGATATCTATAAAAAAGGTTTTAATAGATAATCCGCATGGCATCCAGGTCCTCAAGTGAAAGTCTGCTACTCTGTGGGCTGCCAACACCATGACATTCGACCAATGCATTCAAAAAGAATGCACTCAGGAGCCTAGATGCTATTCAGGAATCCGGCAGGGATCCCCACCGCAATCGCCGCGGCGTTTCTTCCTGTAAAGTCCATAGACTCCTTGAGAGTCCGGAAAACATCGATATCAATCTTGCTTACCGCCCTTTGCCTCTTTCCTTCGGCATCAATTGCGTCTTCATCGAGCAATCAGACCAGGAGATTAGCGACACCTTATCTCGGTGTGTTGCCAAGCGAGGCAGTGTTAAGAAATCAATCTCTAGATTCTGAGAATTCTTGGCCTGATACATCGAAAGTTTTGGCAACTGAAGCAAATTCAGAATCGTCATCAGTTAATAGCGACCAAGCAGTGATGGACAAGCTTGAGTCAGGATGGGCTGTTCCCATTGATGGACCGCTGTCGCTGCTTTCTTACTCGACTTCAGTTTCGAAAAAACAGTTGGTTGCACAGCCAACACAAAAGCTCCCACCCGTTCAAAAAGAACTGACCGGCTCAATTGCAACGGCAGATCCGTACGCGCATATGGGCAGCCAGATGGACAAGCTTTTGGAAACAGCTCTCGAACGCGACGAAAAGACAAAAGCGATCGACATGAAAGTGGCGCACTACAGAAAAACCACCCAGGTAGCAATCGCTCAAGCAAAAGATGCTTTCGATTACATGATTCCCTACAGAGGATTCGGGCCTTCATCGGAAGCGGGAGACATCATCCTGGGCGAAAAATTGAAAATGAAGAGCCGCGCGTCGGCAGAATTTGCCCGGCAAAAAAACATTGACGAAACTCACCTCAAAGTCACTACCTGCATGTTC
Source organism: uncultured Candidatus Obscuribacterales bacterium (assembly GCA_964531315.1). Lineage (GTDB taxonomy): Bacteria > Cyanobacteriota > Vampirovibrionia > Obscuribacterales > Obscuribacteraceae > QKMZ01. The sequence goes on from CAZHEZ010000040.1 coordinate 1,581, forward strand.
CAGGTGGCCATGGGCATAGGCATGTCGGACAGGGTAAGAGGCGACGAGATTGTCGATGACGGCATGAAGTCGCTTACGGCATTGGTGGGCGATGAAGAAGCAGATGCAACCATGAATATGCTCGCTCAGTTTAAAGACAACCTTGCCGTCCCAGAAACTATGTACCAGCAAAAAATGTGGGACGTAGCGCAAAAGCAAAGCAAACAAAACCAGGTCTTCCAGGCATCGATTGAAGAAGATCCGGTCGTCAAAGAAATCAAAAAGAGAGTCCACAAATACAATCACAAGAGCCGCTTCTCGATGGTGACGGCGCAGATTCTCCAAACCGGTCTGGGAGTCGCCAGTCTGACGCCCAGCTTCATCGGACCGGGCGCTAAAGTTGCGCTGCTCAGCTATGTAATGGCCACGGGCGGTCCGGAATCATGCAAGCTCATGAAAGAATTGTATCTGGACAAACGCTTCGAAAGCCGGTGCAAGGTGGTGAGCGAAGAAGCGCATATGGCCATCGACAATTATCAAATTGCCCTGCTCACGCATAATTCAGTCTTGCTTGGCTGTTCGGAATCATTGCTCGGACAGATGATCGGCGAGATGGGTGTGAAGGAAATTATGGGCACCGCGCTATTATCAGAGAAAAAGCACGGGCCCGGAGCATAGATGCTCAGCTTAGAATTGTGATTGGCAAACTATTTGATCACGCCCAGCTTTTTGCCGACCTTTTCAAATGCAGCCAAGGCCCGGTCTAGATCTTTGCGCTCATGTGATGCCGATATTTGCACACGCAGGCGCGCTTCTCCTTGCGGAACGACCGGATACCAGAGACCACGCACATAGACTCCTTCTTTGAGAAGTTCTGCGCTCATGTCCTGGGCAATCGCCGCTTCACCGACCATGACCGGCACAATCGCATGAATTCCTTCCAGGATTGTGAAGCCAATCCGGACAATCTCCTTACGGAAATAATTCGTGTTCTCGCGCAGTTTTGTGACCAGAGAAGAATCTTCCTCCAGCATTTTAAAAGCTTCGATGGCTGCCGTCACGACAGGCGGTGGAAGCGTGTTGGAGAAAGTATATGGTCTCGATTTTTGGCGCATGTATTCGATCAATTCTTTCTTTCCGGCCAGGAAGCCTCCGGCCGCTCCACCGAGCGCTTTTCCAAGGGTTCCGGAAATAACATCAATTTGACCATGCACTCCACATTCCTCAGGGGTTCCGCGTCCGGTTTTGCCCAAGACTCCGGTTGAATGTGATTCGTCTACAAATAGAAGCACGTCATTCTTTTTGGCCAGATCGACAAATTCATTAAGCGGCGCGTATTCACCTTCCATGCTGAAGACACCATCGGTGACGACGACTCCGATGCGGTACTGGTCGGCATCCGGCTCGGCAAGAAAGTGTTTTAACTGAGTCAGATCGTTGTGCTTGTAAGCTTTCAAATCAGTTGTCTTGGTAGCGATACGGCACAGTCTGATGCCGTCAATAATCGAAGCATGGTTGAGCTGATCGCTGTAGATAATATCTCTATAGTCGCGCTGACCGAAGTCGTTGGACATCAGCCCTGTAAAGAATGCTTCGTTGGCTGCAAAACATGAGGAATGCAGAATTGCCGCCTCACAGCCCAGAAACGCGGCGATACGCTCTTCCAGTTGGAAATGGATTTTCTGTGCACCACAAATGAAGCGCACCGAAGCCATGCCAAATCCGTGCTCATCCAGTCCCTTCTTGGCCGCTTCCAAAATACGCGGGTGATTAGCCAGTCCCAGATAATTATTGGATGCCAGCATGACGGTCTCTTTGCCGTCTACTTTGACGACGCCTGATTGCTTTCCGTCGATCGGCACTTCATATTTAAATGTTTTGTTTTCGCGCGCTTTATCCAGTTCTTGTCCAAGAGTTGAATAGAGCTTTTCGACGCCGAATTTGCTTTTCACCGCTGCATTCTCTTTTGCCATTTTACTGTCCTCTAGTCAGTTCACTTTTCCGGGGTGAATACCAGTTTCATTGCCTCTCCTCTGGAGAGGAGATCGAATGCCGAGCGATAATCATCAAGTGCATAAGTGCGCTCGAACAAGATCCGTGCCAGCTTACTTTTTAAGTCCAATCTTTCAGACTTCATCAGCCTGAGCATGGTTTCCCAGGTGTCGAACATTTTTCTTCCAAAAATGCCTTTCACCGTCACACCTTTCCAGATCACACCATTGGCAATATCAAAATCATTGAGCGGTTTGCGTGTGATGCCGAGGAGCAAAACAGTGCCACCGTTGCGAACAATCTGGAAAGCATCGTTGTAGGCAGCAGGCGAGCCCGACATTTCCAAAACCACGTCCACTCCGTTGGAGCCGGTTTCGTGCTTTCTAACGGATTCATACAAAGCCTTAGAACCTTTGGATACATCAAAACAAGCATCGGCTCCGAAAGATTCGGCCAATTTGAATCGATGTTCCGTATCCATTGCTTCAGTTATATAGATACGGGAGGCTCCGAAGTCATGACAGAGAAAAGCAGCCATCAAGCCCAGCGGTCCGGCCCCTAGAATGGCTACGGATTTGCCCCTCACATCTGCCTCGTAGACAGTGTGCACGGCATTGCCGAATGCATCGAGCATGGCGCCTATGGTGGGCGGAATTTGAGTGGTGTCTCCACCCTTGTTTAAAAGGATGACATTTTTATAGGGGACCACGACGTGCTGCGCAAAGCAGCCATCAAGATGTACTCCTTTTACTTTTACTTGCGTGCAGATGTGCTCGTTGCCGGTTCGGCAGAGGAAACAGTGACCGCATGACAGATGCATCTCGGCTGTCACATAGTCGCCCTTTTCGATTCTCAAATGATCGGGTACATGCACCCCGCTAATCTTGGCGGCTTCACCGACTTCTTCAACGATGCCGCAGAATTCATGGCCGACTATGATCGGATCGTACTTACCATTCAAATACCTCTGCATCTCATTGCGAATGCCTTCGCTCTGCGCAGAGTTATAGATACTCTTGTCGGTGCCGCAGACGGAAGTAGCGATTACTTTGATCTTTACTTCATCAAGACCAAGTTTGGGCGACGGCATATCATTCTTCAATGTGAGACCGTCTTTATTCAAATCTTCCTTTATAAGGCATTTCATCGAATTCTTTGCAGTCTCCTTAATCTCAGTTTGGGGTTCTTGGCTGGTAAGCATCAGTGAGCCTCTGGCAGTAAAGAAGTAGGAGCAGGGCAAAACGCCCAGCCTCTGCGAGTACAGCAGCAGTAATTATGTCAGATTGCTGTGCAAGGCGGTATTTGCGCAGTGACTTGGTGCATGTTTGGATAGTGATTGGGAGCCAAAAGTTTGCCATCTGGCCCCCTCGAAATGCTGATTTGAGGCAGCCGCAGATGGCCGCATCATCAGGTGAGCGAAGCTTCATAAGCAATGCTTAAAATCCGCATATTTACGGGCTAAACATATCGAAACCTGCTGTCAGGCATTGTTTCTGGTTATTGAAAAGGCGCACAACAAGCCGGTTTCGCCCTATTGAATAGCAAGAGGCTATTGGTTCAATAGCCCGTGGATATTGCGCCTTAGCGTTTGTTTAGTTGCCAAGGATGATGGCGGTGTTTAGATTACAGGTGTGACCGCAACAATTTCTTTATTATTGACCTCGGGAGACCGACATGAACAACGACGCCACATCCAACGATGAAATCAACTTCGATCCTGTACTACCGGCTCCGGTCGATCTAGTTACTTCATTCGTCGCTGAAGCGTCGATTGTACGCACCATTGTGCAGGGCAGTGGTGGACCGGAAAATATCGATATTACCGAACCCGGCCTTCGATTTGTCCGACATATTCTGGCGAATTCTCGATCGATCAAATTCGGTTTCATGCCCAATTTCAAGAGCATGGATTCTATAAGAGAGCTGGCGCGCGACTTCATTCGCCGCTGCGGAGGCGCCACCTGCGCTCTGCAAACGATGTATGCGGTCACACAATGTGAATAGAAACTTCCAATAGTTTCTCGGCAGTAAAATGCCTGTTCCACCCCCCCTTAAGGACAACACGACAGTGTTGTCCTTTAAAATTCCGGGTCAGACTTAAAGCTCGATGTGCAGCATCCACGAAGAGCAAATATTGACGACAACCAAGAGGAATAATCCCAGGTGAATCGCCGCTGCAATCAGCATGGTCGATTCGGCCTGCGTGTTTCTGGTTTCTTCTTCATCAATCTCGGCATTGCTGGTAGGAGGCAGTAAAAGCAAGACCACAGCGCCGAAGATAGAAAAGACCAGTCCAATTAGAGTCCACAAAAAAGGATTGCGTCCCTTGCTTTTGGAGATCACAAAACACCAGATGGGCGGATACAAAATCAAACAGATAAAAAACCCCAGAAATATAGCAATGAAAATGTCTCGAATGGGAGCCGGATAATAAAAGATTGAGGCAGCCAGGATGGTCAGCAAAGGAGCCACGGCAAGCAGGAAGATGCCGGCTCTGGCATCATTGACGACGGCAAAGTCGGCGCCGAATTCTTTTGTGATCGTATTGCGCGATGGCAAAGCGCAAATAACCAGGTAAGCTGCAAAATTGAAAATGACGCCCAACATGAACCAGACCGCTGCCGAATAGTCCTTTCGACCGGCTTGAGCGGCTGAGGCCATCGCGCAAGCAAACATTCCGGAAAAAGCCCAGCCGATGATCTGCAGTGTAAGCGGCAGCATCCAGGGATCAGTGAAACTTCGACCGGAAAGAAATTTCGCCGAAGGGTTCAAGCGGGCACTCAGTGTTTTAGCGTGAGCGACAGAGTCTTGGGAAGAAACAACTTGCACATCCTTAAGTTTGGTCAGAAGCGCATCGCTCAAAGTTTTGCCGCCCTCACCCAGTGCCTTCAAGTGAAGCTCGTAGACTGGCTTCAGAAAAGGATGATGCGGCAATCCGATTTTCTCGAAGCTGGTTTCGATCTTAGCCAGCTCGGCAAGACATGATGACGCATCATTATTTTTCAGGTATGCCTCAGCCAGGGCCAGGCGAAAGTTTTGCGTATAAACATCGTCATCGCCAAATGAAACATATGTCTCTTTGACAGCTTCCTTTATCAATTCGATGCCTCTGGCAATTTGAGAAGCGTCACTGCCTTGTTTTTTTCCTTTTACCAGGACCTGCCCTTCCAGACATTTGAGCAAGGCTACGTCATCGTTGAAATAAGATCGATAACCCTCGCCCAGATCAACTTTGAAAAGCGGGATTGCCTCATCAAGGTGCTGGGAAGCCCGCTCTAAATCACCACTTTGGATATCACATTCGGCCAGACGTAAAAGTGCTTTGGCCATGGAGGATCTGTCTTCTTCTTTTTTGAAAATCACCCTGGCTCTATCAAAACATAGTTCAGCCGCTTTGCTCTTTCCCACAGACAGATTGACCCGTCCGGTGCAACTCAAGCAGCGTGCATAATTCTTGCAGTCTTCTCCACTTTCACGCACCCAATCTCTGGCTGCGAAGTCCAGAGCGGTGCGAGCGCTGTCATAATCGCCAGTCAAATAGCAGGATTTGCCCAATGACTCGATTGACTGAATAAGAGATTCTGCACTTACGGATTTGCTCTTCATTTTGAAATCGAGAGACTGATTCAAAAATTTCAGAGAATCAGCCCACTGATCGGAGTATGCATAGGTGATGCCGACATTGTGCAGAAGTCTGGCATGCTGAGCCTGCGCTTCCGGTGTTTCTAAAGGAAAGCGCTCCTTTTTTTTCTCACAGTCAGATAGAAGGGAGCGAAAACGATTGTTTAAATACAGCCAGGTAGATTGTCCCTGAAACATGCCGTCTTTTTCGACACGTTCCAATAGGTAGGCACCCGCTGCAAATGATGCAATGGCAATCAGAATAAGAAAGAAAAGGACTTTCTTATCCTTCGACATTGAGCCTCCGACTGATTTCTATAGAGCGATGATGCTGTATCCGCAATCTACGTGAATGCATTCGCCGGTCACACCGGATGCCAGGTCGCTGGTCAAATAAAGTGCGGTCTTGCCGACTTCTTCGGCTTGCACATTGCGCTTCAAAGGGGCGCGCTGCTCGACAAATTTGAGCATGTCTCTGAAACCGGCGATACCCATGGCGGCCAGAGTTCTTACCGGACCTGCCGAGATGGAATTGACGCGAATATTCTTGTCGCCCAGATCGGCGGCCAGATATCTGACGCTGGCTTCAAGCGCTGCCTTTGCCACACCCATGACGTTGTAGTTTTGCACTACCTTTTCAGCACCGTAATAGGTGAGCGTAACCACGCTGCCGCCCTCATTCATCATGGGCAGTGCCGCGCGGGTGACGGCGACCAATGTATAGGCGCTGACATCAAGGGCAAGAGCAAAGCCTTCGCGCGAGGTGTCTACGAAATGTCCTTCTAAATCTTTTTTGTTGGCAAAGGCGACGGCATGCACGACAAAGTCGATTTTGTCCCAGTGCTTGCCGAGCTTTTCAAAAGTTGAGGCGATATCTTCGTCTTTGCCGAGATCGCACATGTCCACGAATTTGCTGCCTACACTCTCAGCCAGTGGCTTGATGCGTCGCTCGAGAGCTTCGGCTTGATATGTGAATGCCAGTTCGGCGCCTTCACTGTAAAGAGCCTTGGCACAAGCCCAGGCAAGGCTGTGATCGTTTGCTACACCAAATATGATGCCTTTCTTGCCCTTGAGCATACCGTTTTCGTTGCGAGTAAGCTCTTTGCTCTCCGTAGCCTGGGACATGGTAATTCTCCTGAAAGTCAAAATTGTGGTGCCATCTCATTTGAGGCACGAGCAAATGGTCCTAGATCGGACCTGCCGACCCAAGATTATGCCACACCACAAGCTTGTAGGTCTGATCCGGCAAAGGAGCAGTTAAGATTCGCTAAGGTTCAAGAAGGCTCTGACTATTCAGCCATAGGATCAGAAGGCGGATTCTTGATCAAGTCTTCCAGAGCTTGCTGATACTCGCCCGGCTTGTAATAGCCGCTCAGCTTGCCAATAAATTTGCCGGAAGGGTCGAAAACGAGCGCACACGGGAAACCGCCCACCTTGTATTTGGCGGCCACCGGTTTGCCATTGGCATTTTCCGCATTGACCTTAACGCAAAGATACTTACTGTTCAGGTAAGACATCATTTGAGGATTGGAGAAGGTGTCTCGATCCAGGCGTTTGCACCATCCGCACCAGTCCGTGTAAATATCGGCCAGGACATACTTTTTCTTAGCCTTGGCCTGAGCCAGACTGGTGTACAAGTCAGTGCTCCACATCAAATCATTCATGGCGATGAGCTTATTGCCGGCAGGCTTTTCAGCCTGAGCCGAAGCAGTAAGCATGGTTGCCGAAACTGCCGCAATCGCCACAGTCACAAGGGCCATTAGCCTTGCCACCCGGGTTCTCACTATCGATCTCTTGATTTCGTTTTTCATTTTGTTAGCGCCCTCCGCGCTTGCTTCGTGAGACCCAGCCCTCTTTTGCTCAGGGTATGAGAACCGGCCATTCTATTACATGGATGATTCTCGAGCCCATTGCTATTTCTTTTTGACATTTTTCGCCGGTTTTCCATTCTTTACTGCGGTTGGGAAAGCGGAATAATCGTCCAAAAGCTCAGCTCTTACCAATTTCACAGGTGGGCAACCGGTGGACAGAAATGCGTCATGAAACGACTTCAGTGAATAGTCCTGCCCTTTCAATTTTTTGTACTCGTCTCTCAAATTGATTATTTGAAGCTTACCCAGCGTATAGACGAGATAAGTAGGGTCGCTTGTTCCCCGCTTCGCTTCGCGCTCACCATTGGCGCGTTCCAGGAAACCCTCTCGAACAAAAAAGTCGGTGGCTTCTTCCACGCTCATTTTTTCCGTATGCATTTTTATGGAGACGATATAACGGCAACAACGCAAAAGGGCGTCGTGAAGCTGGACCAGCCTGAGTTTCAAATCACCCGAGCCCAGCCCTTCATCTACCATCATCTGTTCGCAATAATGCGCCCACCCTTCCACATTTGACCCACAGCCCGTCAGTTTGCGCACTTTGGAGGGGTTGGTATTGACCCAAAGAAATTGCACATAATGGCCGGGATAAGCCTCATGCACGCTGGTATTGAGCAGATCTTGAAAGCAAAAACTGCGCATATGTTCTTCGACACGTTTTGCCGGCCAGTCCTTTTCCGGCAGAGTCACGAAATAATAGGCTTCCTTAGCCTTTTTCTCATACGGTCCCGGCGTGTCCATCGAGGCAAATGAAAGAGCACGCTCAAATGGCGGTGTCTCAGCCACTGTCGCTCTGTCTTCGGAAGGCACGGTCAGAATTGGCTTTTCCACGCAAAAGCGCCGCAGATCCTCGAGGCATTTTTTCACCGAATCAATCAATTCGCTGGGCTCAGGATGCTTGGAAGAAATACCCTCGAATACCTTTAGAGCGGAGTGATTGGGATCGAGCGCATGGGCAGTGCGGGCAAAGTCCTTTTGCAGGCGGCGCAATTCGGTCATGCCGCGCTGGTAGAGTGAGTCAACCGGTTCGTCCACCATTTCCTGAAAGAGCAGCTTCTTTTTATAAAGCTCGCTGCCGAGCGAATAATTCCCCTTGGCTTTTGGCAAAATCTCTTTGCGCACATAGGCTTGATGTTCCTTGAGCGCTGCTATTGCCGCTTTATTTGCCTCCAGGAATTCCTGGTTGAGAGCGGTGTTTTTCACTGAGTCAAAGGCAAGAGGCACATCTTTTTCAAAGAAAGAAATGATGCCCGGCAATTGCTCGAGATCGATTTCAGCAAAGATTTTCGGTACTGCCTCTACCTTTATGTTCTCGCGCCCGGTCTTGAGCATGCCCGGTATTGCCCTTTCTCTGGCAATGACGCTCTTCAACCTTTCGGCAGGCTCGGCAAAATTGCGCTTCATCAATGCAAAAACAGCAGCACACGCCAACTCGCTGTATTTGGCAGGATTGCGTTTGTAATTGCCTATCTCTTCAAGCTCGAGCAAATTGTCTTTGATTTGATTGACAACAAGGACGACGTCCAGGCGGTCCTTTTGAGGCAAAGCCGCGGCATCGAACTGTTCGAATTTCTTCAGCCAGTCCTTGTAGAAGCGAGTCTCCTTTTTGTGTCCGTCGGCGCTCACATCAGGCATTAGACCGTCAAAGTCATGAATGCCAATCTCCGTGGCGTAATGAGGATTGATTCTAAAGACACCTTCAAAGTAAGAGTCGATGAGCTGGTAGTAGTACTTTCTGGCATCGGTTTTATCTGAGGCTTCTCTCGACTTGGAAGACTTGGAAGACTTAGAAGGTCGGGAAGATTCTTCGGACACTTTCGAGCCAGTAACTGCTGAAGATTTTTTCTCTCGTTTATCTTTCGTTACTGCCTTCGTGGCAAAAGCCTCTTTTCCTTCGCTCTTGACGTTATCAACTTCAGGTTTTTCAGCTTCTTTGCTTGTTTCCACAACCGGTGGGGACGAACTTGCCGAATCTTGCGCCAGGCAAGGACAGGCCACAGGACCTCCGCTTGTCATCAAAAACAAGCTAATTGCAAGCCAGGTGAAGGTTCTTGGAACGCTAAAAGACATCTGGTTTTCACCCTTATATTTGGAGACTTAACGAGAAAACATAATGATACTGAAATATCGGCAGGATATCGGTTGGGGAAGCGCCGACTGACAAGACGATTTCGTGATCTTTAGCACCTGTCAAAAGAGAAAAAACAATTACAGTTAAGCTCCTTATTTAGAAAAGCTATTGAAATAGATACTGGCGGCTAAAATAGCCGGACCGAGTTAGCGTCTAACACGGTTGGTCCAGCTCCTTACAACAAGCTGGAAGTATTGAGGAGGCTCAAGCAGTAAATGGCACGGTCCTACAACATCTTCGTCATGGTGAAGCAGGTGCCCGACCAGGGTTCCAAAGCGGGGATCAATCCGGACGGCACAATCGACCGCGCCCGTGCCAAAAGAATGCTCAACCCGTTCGACAGGTACGCACTGCAGGCCGCTCTTCATGTGAAAAAGAAATACGGCGGCACTGTCACAGCCATTTCCATGGGTCCGCCCCCGGCCGTTGAAATTCTTCTGGAAGCACTCGAGCACGGCGTCGACCGCGGCTTCCTTCTGTCCGACCGCCGCCTGGCTGCATCCGACACACTGGCTACGGCTTACGCACTTTACAAAGTAATCAACTATGTAGGCAAATTCGACTTCATTTTCTGCGGATTGCAAACCACAGACGGTGACACCGCTCAAGTCGGCCCGCAATTGGCTGAAAGACTGGGCTTGCCGCAAGTGACATACTGCGAAGATTTCTCCATTGAAAATGAAAAACTGAATGCCCGCCGCATAATCGAGGGCGGCTTCCAGAAGGTAGTTGTCGATCCGCCGGTATTGGTCACGGTGGCAAACTCCTATCACCCACTGGAATACAAGTCATTTGCAGGCACATACCGCGTGCAGCAACTGCAGCGCAATCCTGAAGAGCTCGGCAAGTTCATTAAGACCATCGATCTCGATCTGGTCGGCGCCGATATCGAACGCTGCGGGCTGAAAGGCTCTCCGACCATCGTTGCCGCCACCGAAAAGGTGGGTGAAATCGGCGGCAGTTGCACGATTCACCAGGGTCATTCTCCCGAAGAGCTCGTTCAAGAGCTTTTGAAGAGTTCCAATGTCGCCGACTATCTGGTCGCCTCCTAAAAACCCTGAGCGACTCACCTGCACGAGTTCCCCGCCCACCGACTAGATCATTCAATCCAAAAACAATTCGAATCCCAAACACCGGAATAGAAAAATGACTGAAGAAGCCGCCGCCGCCGAAATAGATATCTCGCAATATTGCCCGAAAGGCGATGTGCTTGTAGTTGCCGAGCATATTCTTGGCGAATTGCAGCCGGTCACTCTCGAGCTTCTGGGCGCCGGGCGCCTTTTGTCCGACAAGATGGAAAGATCGCTTATCGCCATCGTGATGGGTCATGAGCTCGGTGACATTCCGCAAAAACTGGTCGAATACGGCGCCGACAAAGTATATGTTGCCGACCATCCGGAACTGAAGTGCTATCGCACACTGCCTTACAGGCGCGTGGTCTGCGATTTCCTAGAGTCGCTTCCCGAGCCCCCGCATACTTGCTTGCTCGGCTCCACCACGACAGGACGCGACCTGGCGCCGCGCATCGCCGCCCACTTCGATACCGGTTTGACCGCCGACTGCACAGAGCTGGACATCGGACCATACGAGCACAAAAGCAAAGTCGATCCGACCAAGATTGGTTTATATCCAAACTGCCTTTATGCAATTCGCCCAAGCTTCGGAGAAAGTCTCAAGGCAAGAATTCTTGGCCCTTGGAAAAATCCGCAGATGGCCACCACTCGCCCGGGCGTGATGATTCCGCTTAAGGCCGATGCCAATCGCAAAGGCGAGATCGTCAAATTGAAAGTAACTTTCAAAGATGAGGATTATCGGCTCATCGTTGCCGACACGGTCAGAGAAATTTCAAAAGGTGTAAAACTCACGGAAGCCGATGTCATCATCAGTGGTGGCTATGGGTTGGGAACGAAGGAAGGATTCAACTTGCTCTATGAGTTGGCAAAATGCTTCCCGAATTCGGCAGTGGGCGCCTCCAGAAAGGTGGTTGACCTTGGTTGGATACCATACCAACATCAAGTCGGACAAACAGGCAAAACCGTAAGACCAAAGCTCTACATCGCCTGCGGAATTTCCGGCGCCATCCAGCATAGAGTCGGCATGTCCAAGTCGGGGTTGATTCTGGCCATCAACAAAGACGCCGATGCACCAATATTCAAGTTTGCGCACCACGGTATCGTGGGCGATGTGTATCAGGTTATGCCTGAGTTGATCAAGCAGTTTAAAGCAGTACAGTCCGGTCGAGAGGTAGAGGCAGTTGTCAGCGCGCATTGAGTACGATCTTCTTCTGGTAGGCGGCAGTCCGTCCAATCTAACCCTGGCCTATCGTTTTCTTGAACTTGCCAAAGAATCCGGCAAGGAGTTCACGATTGCCATTCTCGAAAAGGGCAAAGACTTTGGCTCAAATATTTTGAGCGGTGCGGTCTCCAATCCGCACGTTTTAAAGAAAGTATTTCCCGATTACAAGGAAAAGAACTTCCCGATTGAAGCTGAGTGCACCGAATCGGATATGTCGGTTCTCTCACTGACCAAGAAGTGGGACATTCCTCACAAGCTGTATCCGAAGTCTTTTGACAAGAGAGGCTACCTGGTTTTGACTTTGAGCTATGTGACCGGCTGGTTGGCCAATCAGGTCATGGAAAAGGCTAAAGAAGTCACCAATGTCTCGGTCGATCCTTATACAGGCTTCTCCGCTCACAAGGTTGTCTTTGAAAATGGTCGCGTGGCCGGCGTTGCAGTTTCCGAAGATCCTAAATCGGAAGACGATTATGTTTATGCGCGATTCACGTGCTTCGGCGACAAAGGATTTATTTCCCGCGACGTCATCGATCATTTCAAAATGAGAGACTGCCCGCAAATCTGGTCTGTCGGCGTCAAAGAAGTCTGGCAGGTGAATGGCGATTATGCAGGCAAGGTCTGGCACACATTAGGCTGGCCGCTTCTGGATGGCACCTTCGGTGGTGGCTTCGTATATGGCATGAAAGACAACAAACTGACCATCGGTATGGTGATCAGTCTGGACAGCCAGGACCCCAATATGAACCCGCAGCACAAACTGCAGGAATACAAAAAACACCCCTGGATTCAGGAAATGATCAAGGGTGGAAAGCTGCTCAAATACGGTGCTGCGCTTCTGCCTGAAGGCGGCTATTACAGTTTGCCCAAGAAATTCCACTTCAATGGCGGATTGCTGCTCGGCGATGCGCTCGGCGTACTGGATGTGAAAAACCTGGCCGGTATCGACCGGGCCATGGAATGCGGTTATGTCGGAGCCGAAGTGCTACATGCAGCGCTTGTTAAAGGCGACAGTTCCGAAAGTGCCTTGGAAGAGTATGATGCGCGGCTCAGAGACAGCTTCGTCGTCAAAGAGTCTTTCCAAAATCGCTACTTCAGATATGCATTCCAGGAAAATCCTCGCCTTCTCAAACAGTACTTGCCTGAGATGGTGAAGAGCATCGACAAATCCACACCCTGGATCGGCATGCTTAAGATCGGTTTTAAAAACCCGCTCAAGGCGTCCAAAGACGGCATCAGATCGCTGGGCCTGATACAAGGAAAATTCGATATCGGACCGATTTCGTATGAGCCAGATTGGAAGCACATTGTCCCTGACTTCGTGCCGCCCAAATTCGATGAACCACCTTACGAGAAAGCGACAATCTATTCGCGTCCTGACGCTGTATTTTTTGCCGGCACTAAATACCACGAAGGCAATCAACACATTGATGAATTCAATGCCGATGTCTGCGTGAAGTGCATCAGCAAATACGAAGGATTTGGAAAGACGACGCCTTGCGTGTCCGACTGCACGGCCGAAGTGCACCGAGTTGATGTAATCGACAGAGTGAAAAAACACGGCATGTCGCTGGAAAACTGCGTACACTGCCGCACTTGCGAAATCGTCTGCCCGGAAGTAAACCTGCGCGTCAAGCCGACGTCGCAAGGCAGCGGCCCGGATTTCCTGGGACTCTAATAGGCATCGATCATGAATTCATACCTGGCAGGCGGGCTCTTTATAGTTCTCGTGACTGTTTTGGCCGTCGCCGGAATGATGTTGGTTCGCCGCCAGGTCGGCGTACAACAACTAATTACGCACCATGAAGTTGCCGGTCATCTTTTATCGGTGATTGGCACTCTCTACGCGGTTCTTCTCGGTTTTGTCGTGGTCGATGCCATGCAACATCAGCAGGACTTGCGCGTCATTGTCGACAATGAAGCTACGCACCTGTGCAACATATTCCTTGCTTCAGAAGGTCTGCCGGAAAAAATCAAACAGTCAATCCGCACACATTGCCACGACTACGCGCAGATTGTCATTGAAATAGAATGGCCGCTTTTGGCGACAGGAGGTTATAGCCCCGAAGCATTTAAGAACTCATGGGGGCTATGGAAAGAAATTGCCACTTTCGATCCTAAGACACCCCGCGAAGAAGCGATTCAGCAGCAACTTATCTCGGAAATCTGCCAGGTCACCGAAAGCCGCAGGACTCGCTTAGTGAGCGCCGCGCATGGCGTTGCACCGGTTTTGTGGATTGTGCTTATCGTGGGCGGCGTATTCACTCTTATCTTTACTTACTTTTTCGCTGTTGAAAGTTTGCGTACCCAGATAGTCATGACCGTTTTGGTGGCACTGACACTGGCATTGAACATTTTTCTTGTTTTTGTTTTCGGCTATCCGTTTTCCGGTGATATTTCCGTGCGCCCGGACAGCTTCCGCCTCGACCTGGGTGTCTTCAAACACTTCGAAGACGGCCAGATGCCGCCCAGCGAATTGCTTCTAGGCAAGTAGGGAAAAGTCGAATATCGCCCGCTGTGCCGTCGGCAGATTTTGACGACACGGTTACGCCTTGATTCCTTGAAAAGCTCCCCCAGAGATTCCTTTGATTTAGTGCTGATTGGCTAAGACCAGGTTGGCTTTCGGGGGGATCTGGTAGATTGCATATATATGGAACCGACGAGAGTCATTAAGTACAACGACGTGCAGTCCACCGTGGCACTCTGGATTAAGGTCTGGAGCTTTGCGCCCCTGTGGCTTTTGCCCTTTATTCCATTAATTGGCTTCTTTCTCGGACTGTTCGGCTGGCAAGTCGGTCAAATTGGCTTTTGTGCCCTGCTGATTTGGTGTTTGAGCTATTTCATAGAGGATTTGCTCAAACGCAAGCTCACTCTTAGAGATGAAGTCCTTTATTTCGGATACAAGCAGTTTCCCCTTAACCAAATTGAAGCGGTTGGCCTGAAATACGGCAAAAAGAAGGTCCTGCCATCTCACCTTTTGTTGCGCTTCAAGGAGGGAAAACAGCTCAAACTTAAACTCAACCGCTTGCAAGTTGAGGACCTGGACTTTCTGGTCAGACATGTTGAAACCACTTATAAAAGCTGCAAAATCGACCCTGTCGTAACTTCCTTGAGCGCGCTTAGAACCGTCGCCAAGAAAAATCTCAGTGCGACAAGCGACAGGCTGGAAATTCCGTACGCTTCTCACCGACCAATTAAAGAGATGATGGGCACTTTCGTCGCCACCGCATCTGGTTGGACGCGCGTCGGACCGGCCGTTTGCATGCCCTTTTTCGCCGTCACCGGAACAGCGATGATGGGCGGCATGTATACGACATTGATGAACCCCAAACTGACAACGGGGAGACATCTGGAAGTGCTGACGTCCTTGCAGGCGCTTGCGTCAAGCGCCAGTTCCGAGCTTGGAAAAAACGTTTATGCTGTCGGCACCACAATGTACAACATGGCCGTCAACCCGATCTACGGCGTAATTTCATTGATCGGCATTATCGGCATTCTCTATTACTTTTTCGCTGTACTAATCAAGCCGAATAATCTTATCGTCACCGCAAAAGGCATCGACAAGAATCTTTCATTAGGACCGCTCACACTCTGTCTCGAAAGCACTGATTGGTCAGGCATAACACATGCGACGCTGATCGCCCCCAGCAAGCAGTCCACCGACAACTCGAAGATCATGCGTCTGGAAAGAGGAACAGGCAAAGCGTTCGATTTGAAATTGAACGCTCTGGATGCCGAAGATCGGCAATTGCTCAACCAGCGGCTAAAACAATACGCGCCAGACGCCACTCATGATGCAAATTTCGATGAGGCTATGCTGACAAGACAGAAATCGAGTTATACAGAATTGTGGTTGCAATCTCTTACCAGCCCTCCCAAACGGGCAAGTGTAAAACCGCTTACGCCGGGCGAAAAACTGAGAGAAGGACAATTTGAAGTGCTGGGCAGACTCGGTCTAGGTGGGCAGGGAACAGCATATCTTTGTGCTGACAGCGGCAAGAAGGTGGTGCTCAAGGAAACGATTCTTCCCACCTTTGTCGATCAGGCTGCACGTCAACATGCACTTTCACGCTTCGAGAAAGAAGCACGTTTGCTAAATGAAATGGATCACCCGCAGATTGTGAAATTGACCGACTATTTCATCGAAGATCACCGTAGTTACCTGGTTTTAGAACACATCGATGGGGGCAACCTGAAGGAATTGGTGCTGCACAAAGGCAAGCTGTCGGAAGAAGACGTCCGTGCTTATGCGCTGCAAATGTGCGACATTCTGGAATACTTGCACTCACTAAATGTGGTGCATCGCGATTTCACCCCGGACAATTTAATGCTTTCCCAAAATGGTGTTTTGAAACTGATTGATTTCAATGTGGCAAAAAATGAAGAGGCCGGAATCACAGCAACTGTGGTTGGCAAGCACGCCTATATTCCACCCGAACAGTTTCGCGGCAAACCCACCCACCAGAGCGATCTCTATGCTATGGGTGCGACTCTAGGTTTTCTTCTCACGGCAATCGAACCGACTCCAATCACGCAGTCGAATCCACAAAAAGAAAATGAAGCAGTCACCGATGATCTAAATTCCATAATCAAAGACCTGACGCATTTGAGTGAAACCAAACGACCGCTTACAATTCAGATTGTCAGACAACGCCTTCTGGGAGAAGTGGTATCCGAGACTCAGTGCGCAGAGAAAATTGAACCTTCAGTGCCGCATTCGTCCGAGGAGCCTGTTGCCCTCTCTCAAGGATCAGTTGGGGTAAAGCTTTCAATAGTCAGAGAACCCGAAGCAGTAGCCCTGGAGAATTCAATAGATGGCTGATCTGACGGTCCGCATTGATTATCACAGTCCTGCTCGCAATCTGGCGCTAGCTGCATTGAATCTCTCCTTCCCGTTATGGGGTCTGGTGATGCCCGTGGCCGGCATCGTCTTTCTTATACAGTCGATGCACTGGCTGCTCTACCCGACGCAGGCACTCAACACAGAAGGGAGAGCCATAGCAATCGCTCTGGCTTGCTTATTCTTCTCCCTTGGCTGTTTGACCCTGCGCTGGCGACTCGGCAGGAACAGCCTTTTAGTGGACAACAACGGTATTCAAATACCCATATTGCCGGAAAACATGACGGCTGCATCCGGTTTTATTCCCTGGTCTTCAATTACAAAGATTGGCATTTATCCTGCAGGCGAATCAGATTGGCAGAAGCGTTCTCTCGTTCTTTTCAGAGAAGGTAAGAAATCTCCTTGTCGCATGAATCTCAATCGATTGAAGCCGGAGCAATTGGAGCAGCTTCTACTTTCGCTCGATGCCTGGGGAGGCGAGCTGGAAAAAGAAGACAGCGTCGGTGACATGCAGCAACAGATGCGCGCACTGACGGCGACAACGCAGATTGAAATGAGCTACACCGATATGTGGGAAGAAGAATTGCGCCGCCGCTTTCTTTCCACCGCATTTCTTCCCATAGAGCCCGGATCTATTTTGCGCGATGGCACTTTGAAAATAATGCGCCAACTGGCAATGGGAGGGCTGTCTGCCGTCTATCTTGCGCAGCTGGACAACAAAGATCTCGTCGTCGTCAAAGAAGCTGTGATACCGGACGATGCGGTTGAATCAATAAAGAAAAAAGCGCAAGAGATGTTCGAGCGCGAAGCACAGTTCTTGATGAAATTAGATCATCCCGGCATTGTTCGAGTCCTCGATTATTTCGCTGATTCAGGCAGGCACTACCTGATGCTCGAGCACATAAACGGGCAGGACACCCGCCAGCTTGTCAAACAAAATGGTGCGCAAAAGGAAAGCACCGTCGTCACATGGGCGCTGGAAATTGCCGCTACTCTCAAGTATTTACACGAGCAAGATCCTCCCATTGTGCACCGGGATCTCACCCCGGACAATCTTGTCTTGAGAGAAGACGGAAGCATAATGGTGATTGATTTCGGCGCCGCCAATGAGTTTATCGGAACAGCTACAGGCACCCTGGTTGGAAAACAGGCCTACATCGCACCGGAACAACTGCGCGGCAAAGCAGTAACCCAATCGGACCTTTATTCGCTCGGTTGTACGTTGTATTACTACCTGACCGGCAAGGAACCGGAAGCGCTTTCCACATCCGATCCGCGCACGGAGAAGCCCGACACGTCGGCAGAGCTGGCCGAATTGGTGATCACTCTTACACAGATGGAGACAGAGGACAGATACCAATCGGCAAAACAGCTCATTCCTGTTTTGAAGATGCTTGCCGCCGCGCAAGCGGCGCTCAGATAGCCTAAAACTGCTTAAATTTAGTCTCTTACCAACTATGAGATAATCACGGGTCATTACCTGTTGAGAACCCTGATGGAACACGTCATCATACTTTGCGGGGGCAAAGGTGAAAGGTTGAGACCTTTCACTGAAGATAAGCCGAAATGCATGATCCCTGTGCTTGGGAATCCTCTACTGTCCTTGCAGATCAAATTGCTGCGTCTGCACGGATTTAAGCATGTGACCTTGTGCTGCGGATACAAGCACGGTCTGATTCAAGACTACTTTGGTGACGGCAGCAAACATTCAGTAGAAATCAACTATTTGATCGAAAAATCCGCCTTGGGCCGCGGCGGGGCACTAAAGAACGCCCTCAAGCAAGAATGGATACCAAAAGATCAGCCAATCCTGGCCATGAACGGTGACATTATCACCAACCTTTCCCTGCCCCCTGTGGTCAGTTTCCATAGAAAGCACAAACCCCTGGCCACTGTGGTTACAGTGCCTCTAAAATGCGACTATGGGGTGCTTGAGCTCGACCAGAGTATGAATGTGACAGGATTCAAGGAAAAGCCAGAACTTCCTTTCTGGGTCAACGCCGGAATTTATGTCCTCGAACCTGAAATCGTTGATGAGTTGCCGGACAAAGGAGATCACGAAGTAGGAACTTTTCCAGTTCTGGCAGAGCAGGGTTTGCTCAAGGCATTTCCAACCAATGCATTCTGGAAAGCCATCGATACAGTCAAAGACGTCAACGAGCTGAGAACCGACTGCGAGCAACTTTTCTTGCAATCGTTTCTGCAAACCGATTTCGCCCCGGCCGAATTAGCCGCCGCGCGCTCGTAGCTCGCGCGTTGCGCGCGCTGATAACCTCTTGCAAACGCGAATCGCGAAGCCAGATATGAGAAAATCGGCTGTCGGTGGTTCGCGAGGAAGTTTGATGCCAAGAGCATGCTGTGCCCTTACCCTGTTGATCCTTTTCAACTGCCTTATGGCGCCAGCCTTTGCACAACAGGGCAAATTGAAACCAATTACCATCGCCCAGTTCGGACACGTTTTTCTCTACATGCCGCTCTATGTAGCGCTCAAAAAGGGCTTCTTCAAAGACGAAGGCCTTGATGTGAAATTGGTCAGCACAGGCGGGGACGAAAAAACCTTCACCGCCGTCATCACTGGAAATGCACAATTCGGCGTATCCGATCCTACATTTACAGCCATCGCCAGAGAGAAGGGTCAAGGCGGCAAAGTAGTGGCCGGCATCGTCAGGGGCGTGCCATTTTGGGTCGTCACATTCAACAAAGACATAAAGAAGTTCGACAAACCAGACGGCTTTAAAGGGCACCGCATTGCTACTTACACTGCGCCATCCACAAGTTATGCAGTAATGAAAAAGGTCTTGCAAAACGGCGGCAAGAAAATCGACGCGAAAATTGTCCAGGGTGCATTTGGAACATTGCTTGCTCTCGTCAAAGCGAACCAAGCCGACATGGCGCTCGACATCGAACCAATTGTTTCGGTTGCCACAAGCGAAGGCGCACATATCATCTACTCCCCCGCCAGCGTGCTTGGAGACTTCGCCTTCACGGGTCTGACCGTCTCCGATGACTACATGAAAAAGAATCCCGAGGACATTCAAAAAGCAGTAAATGCGATCGCGAAAGCAATGAGTTTCATTCAAAAAGATTTTGAAGGAACAGTCAAAGTTGCCTGTGCAGACTTTCCTGAAGTGAAAGAGCCGGTTGTTCGAGAAGCGCTGAAACGCTTGATCACAGAAGGCACGATTCCGAAATCACCGATGCTTCCGGAAAACGCCTGGAATAATGCAATCTCTATGCGCAAGGAAATCGGCGACTTAAAGACATCCGGTGCTTACAAAGAAAACGTCGACATGCGGTTTGCAGTGAAACTTGGCAAGACATCAAGTGCTCCCACTGCTACCAAAAGCACTCCAGCCGCTCCTGCGAAAAAATGAACGCCAGCACGCCGCTTCTGACGATAGACAGTCTGTGCTTTGACTTTGGTCAGACAGAGAAAACAGTTGATTCGCTGGAACTCAGCGTCAAGAAAGGCGAAATCGTCTGCATCCTGGGTGCCAGCGGCTGTGGCAAGACGACTGTTTTGAATCTCATTGCCGGGCTGTTGAAACCGAAGTCGGGCACAATCAATTTGCAGTCTGAATCAGGAAAGAAAAACAGCATCGGGTATATCTTCCAATCCGATCCGCTCTTCCCGTGGCGCACGGTCGAAGGCAACCTCATGCTCGCATTTGACTTGAACAAGAGTTTAGATCGAAACAAAGCGAAGGAAATGATGCAGCAGTACCTTTCTGCGTTTCATTTGAACCAGCAAGTGCTATCAAAATATCCCGCTCAATTGTCCGGCGGCATGCGCCAGAGAGTAAGCATCATTCAATCATTGATGTTTGATCCCGATTTGCTTTTGTTGGACGAACCATTTTCCGCTCTCGACTACTACACAAAGCTGAGCCTGGAAGAAGAATTCTGCCAGCTGGTACGGGCGAAAAACAAGTCGGCAATACTGGTAACGCACGATATTGAAGAAGCCGTAGCCATGGGCACTCGCGCTTTCATTATGAGTGGCGGAAAGTTAGCCAAGGAGTTCCTTATCAGATTGGAATCAAGTACTACTCAAACGTCGAGCAACGCCAATGTTTCTGTTGCTCGAGGGAGTGAAGAATTTGCTAAGCACTATCGTGAGATCTGGTCGGAATTGAAGTCAATCATCAGCGGATAGAAAATGGATAGTTCTGAACAATCGAAATTGAGCTTTGGGCAAAAGTTGCTATACCCGTTGCCGATGATCGCCTTTGTCATCGTCTGGTATTTTTACACTTTTGGAGACAAGCAGAGGCAGTTCATCTTCTCAAGTCCCGATAAAGTTTTGGAAGCATTAGAACGCACGATAAAAAGCGGTGAGCTGTTATTGAACTGCCAGGTCACGATCACTGAAGCAGTGGCCGGATTTCTTCTCGGCACCACAATCGGTGCCATAGTCGGACTATCGCTCTGGTATTCGCGACTGATTGCGCAGCTTTCCAAACCATACATAACCGCTCTGGCTACTGTTCCCATATTCGCGCTGGCGCCGGTTATCATCTCGTGGTTCGGCATCGACATCTACTCAAAGATCGCACTTGCTTTTCTCTCAACTGTTTCAGTCGCAATCGTGCAGAGCTATCAAGGTGCCATGTCGGTTGAGAAACGTTTTCTTCGGTTAATGCAGGTAGCGGGCGCGACCCGATGGCAAACCTTCAAACTGGTCGTCGTCCCGTCATCAATCATTTGGGTTTTGAACGCGATGAAGTTGAACATTGGGCTGGCACTGATGGGCGCGTTCATCGGAGAATTCATTTCCTCCGAACACGGACTGGGCAACATGATCGTAAAAGCTTCCGGTCTGTACGATCAAGCGACTGTCTTCGCCGGAGTGATCGCGCTTATTGTTATTGCATTGCTGCTTACATTCGTCATTGAACAGATTGAGACTAGATTGATGAGATGGAAAACCTCCTAGTCAAAATGCGAGTAGAGAAGTATCTGCTTCTGGTTTTAGTTTTGCTCTGCCTGGAACCATCAGGTTTGGCGATACCATTCAATTCTACGCAACCTGGTTGGCAGAATGTAATGGAAGAAGCCAAAACTGCCATGAACCAGGCAGCTCTGATCAGCTCACAAAAAGAGTATGAAGTGGCAAAAAAGCGTGTCAGAGAATCAGCCAATAACGTCAAGTCCGCTGCTTGTTTGCTTCGAATTGGAGACACCTATCTCGATATGGGTAAATATTCCTTCGCTTCCCTTTTCTATAACCGAGCATTGGAAATTGAGACTGAATTGCTTGATCAAAATAGTTTGGACTTGGCACAAACAATACTGAAGACTGCAGAAGTTTATAAGCTCCAGCGCGATTATCGTTCCGCGGGTCTTTTATATGAACGAGCCTTGTCAATTAGAGAAAAACGACTTGGTAATAACCACCCAAGTGTCGCAGCTGTTGCTAGAGATGTTGGTCATATGGCACAAGTAACCAGGCCAAACTCCGCAGCCGAACTTTCTGAGAATTACAAAAAGGCCGAAGCCTTATACAAGCGAGCGTTGGAGATTTATCAAACCGTAGGCAGTCGTTTTACCCTTGATGAAATTCTTACTCTTGATCGTCTGACCATGCTATTTCGCTGGCAACACAGAAACAAAGAAATGGATTCAATATGTCAGCGTGGGAACGAGATGAGAAAAAGTCTTCTATCTTCAAATCAAAAACGCGTGGCGGAAAGTCTATGCGATTCCTCTGACCTAACCAAAGCACAAGCTCTTGAACTCATGAGGAAGCCCAACCGTGCGAAAAGCAATAAACCGTGCGACCTCGATTTACTTTCCAGAAAACTGAACAACTGGGGCGTAGAGTGTATGAGCAATAGTGACTTTTCAAATGCGGAGAGATTTTTCACCGAGGCAATAACTCTTGATCCAGTAGATAGCTTTATTTTCCTAAACCGTAGTATTGCAAGAAAGAATCTGGGAAAGCAAAAGGAATCTATTAGCGATCGTCGAAAGAGTCTTGAGCTCCAGCTTCAGTTCTGAGCAATTGGTCTTCAATCATAAAATCACGTCTATTTATTTTAGCCGTTGAATAATCAAATCAAGCTACCGTCGATGATGACGATGCCGGCGGTGAATCTGCCGCTGGCGGCTTTTGAATGTTACGCATCCAGGTTTCCACGTTCTCGAAGTTCTTCGCGTAGTCGAAGACGACGCTCTTGGAGCGCGAGCGACTGATGCATTTGACTTGCCATTTGTTTTCCGAAATTGGATTGATCTCCACTTCCAGATCTTCGCCCGGCGATCTCCAGCTTGCACCGGTCGAAGCACGCGCCGTCAAATGTTCCGTATCATCGGAAACCTGATGAACATAGGGCACCAGAAGCAGTGCCTTGCGGCAAGCAGCCATAGCTTCTTTGCCTGTTCCTTCGTATACAAGTTCTCTCGTCTGTTCCAATTCCCAGAGTTGACTGTGATCTCCTTTGGCACGGAACATGCGCGAATAAAGATCCAGAGGAAGCAGGACTGCCACCATCAAGACGGCGAAAACCATGCCGATCTCGAGTCCCCATTTAACGCCATACTCAAAGGCGTTCTGATCGCCCTTGATGGTCAGAAAAATAATGATGATCATCAGCCCAATGCCACCGCCGAAGCCCACGGCTCCCACGATGATTGCTCGGATTATTCTGGCGACGTATTGAGCCATGCACCCATTCCGATTGCGGCTTTACGACAAAGAATCCTCTTCTACTGCCGGGTGTTCCTGATTCAACGACCAACGGACGAAGCGAAAAAGCATGTACAACGGCGGCAACAAAACTACTGCTGCTATGAACTTATCAATCAAACGTCTCATTTCCAATCTCTCCAATCCTTTTGCATAAAACTGAGATTTCAGACTTCAGTCGTCTGCATCATCTGCCAAACAAGTAGATTCCTCATCATCGTTGATTTTGACACCTTCTGCCTGTATATCTTCCATTCCCAGGGCTTCTATTTCAAGTTCTTCAACTCGGATTTCTGCCGAAGAATCACTTTCGGTCTCCATGTCATCCAGATTTTCGCCGTCCAGCAAGGCGTCCTCATCGGCATATGCAGCCCGGGCGTCCAGCTCTTTCTGAGCCTTAGATGCAGCAAGCAATTCTCTGGCTTTGAGTTTTTCCGCCTGAGAACGCTTGGGAAATAGGCGGGTACGGCAGCGCGAGCAAAAACAATAGCTGCCTTCGCTTAAATGTCCGAAATCAGCCATTTTGAAACCAACAGGCAGATAAGCTCGAGTGGCGACCAAGCGCCGGTCGAGACCTTTGAGGCGGCGTTGATAAATTGTCACGTACTCATGGCGACAAGCGGCTGGCTCTTGAACCATTCAATCAAAACTCCGGGAAACCTACTTATATATATGCACTTATATTCACAGAGAAGTCGCTGGAATATCGAACGTCTCCATTCTATAGGCTACTGCTTTACTACGGGGTATTCCTTGAGCAGACGCCCACGCCAGTATATGACCACTGCCAACCGGTGCTCTGATTTGACAATGGAGGGACAGGAGAAGTAGAGAGTGCGGGTGCCTCCCGTTTCCAGAGGCGGCGACGACGGGGTGGCGACCGGAAGAGTGACTGACCCGGAGGCTCGGCGCAATGAATTGTCGAAAAATACTACTTTTAGAGTGAGGTCCTTAACCGGTCTGCCGCTGATATTGCGCAGGCGAATCTCCCCCTCCGGAGTGAAACTGCCCCGAGCCAGCCAGATTCGGCTGGAACTCAGTGCAATGGGAGGCACTCTTTCAAAATACTCATCCGGCTTAGAGGCAAGGGCGTTTTCGTCTTCTGCTTGTTTGTCGTTTTTCTCGTCGGGCTTGCCGATAAGAAGCGAAAGTTGCTCTGCGACTCGATCGGCGCGCACCTTTACCGAGGCTGATTCTTCGCGTTTGCCTTCCTTCAAGAGTTTCTGGCTCCAATCAAGAAGCGTCGCTTCCAATTGTTTGAGCAACTCAGGCTTGTCACCTAGATCGAGAGCATCTTCCAGTGCGCGAACAGCGCCGGCGTAATTTTGCAGTTTTAAGTCGAGGTTGGATAAAAGCGCATAATTTTCCACGCTTCTTTCTTTGTCAGTCAGTTCAATCAGCGCTGTCTGCGCTGCTTGAAAATCTTCCTTATCGCAAAGCAAGGCAATCAAATGATGGCGCGCTTCAAGATTGTTGGGATCAGCCTTCGATACTAGATCGTAATTCGCGATCGCCGCTTCGGTGTTTCCCAACTGCGTATATATCAGGGCAAGACTCATTCTGGTAATCGGCTCGTCCGAGACTTTGAGCGCTGTTTCAAGCAAAGCGGCCGCCTTTTTGGCATCTTTCTCCTTGACCTCAGCCAGTGCTGCCAATTGTCTGTAGCAATCGCTCAGTCGGTGCGGAATCAGAGAGCGCAAGGGCTCACTGACATCGTCTGCGCGCGCGTTGGCTTCTTTCAGGTGGGCAACCGCCGCTTCCAAATTCAGCTTGCGCAAGTCTTCTTCAGCCCAGGCCAAATACAAGCGCGCTCTCTCGTCGGCGCCATCATGGGCGCCCATCACTGAGGAAGCGGAATTGAAAAGCTTCTCTGCTTCCGCAAAATGCCCCTTAGTCGTGTAGTAGCTCGCATACGCACTCACCACCGGAGCCAATTGCCGACCGGCGATCCTCAGGCGCAGTGCGGTGTCCAGTGCAAGGCGACCTTCGGCCGGACGATCGGTAGTCAAATATCCTTGCGCCAGGTATGGATATATATTGGGATCATCAGGGCGTTCGCGGGACAACTTCTCAAGAATCGGTACAGCGAAAGCTGATTTTCCCGATTTAATTAAGTCAACTGCCTGCTCAAACGGCGTTTTTTCAGGCCTGCCGAAAAAAATCACCAAAGCCACTACTGCTGCGCCAATGAGAACAAAAATCAGCCAGCGCCATTTTTGCAAACCACTGACTGTGGCTCGCGCGGCACCGGACTGTTCTTGTGCATCAACATTGGACATCTAAGCTTCTCAACAGAACATATAAGGTATATGCGAGTCTCATCAAAGTTATAATAACGTGCAATATGACCACCGATATAAATCTGACTCCGACTGCATCCCTTATTCAAATCGCCAAAAGCGATGAATCTGGCTCTTGCCCACCCATAACCGGAAGAACCTGGGGCACCGCCTCAGAATGCCGCGCCGCCGCTTTGCTCATTCATGGGCTGGGTGCGCACAGCGCCTGGTTTGAAGCACTCGGTCGCCGCCTTAAGGTAAGGCGCATGTTTGCCGTAGCACCGGATCATGTCGGCTTCGGCAAAAGACGCAAAGAGTCTTTCCAGAGTTTCAACCAGTGGCTTGACGACACTGTAACCGCTTACAACTACGTGCGCGATAAGGTCGGTGACAAGCCGATATATCTAATGGGAAACAGCATGGGAGCTCTGGTGGCTCTTAAGCTGGCCAATAAAATCAAACCGCAAGGACTGGTTCTGTTTTCACCCGGATTCGACGGTCATCCGCAAACTTTCGACCTGTTTTTTAGAATTCAATCTGTGTGGACGGCAATGGTCTCGCCCGAGACGGAACTGGCCCTGCCTTACTCCCCGGACCTGGTCACACGCGACGTGGGAGTGCGCAAGTGGATTGAAGCAGATACGGAAAGACGCTTCAAACTGCCGGCCAAGATGCTTTTCGAATTATTGATGCTGTCTCAAGATGTGCAAAACCGCGTCAGATCCGCACCCTGCCCGGTATTGATGCTGACTGCCGGCAACGAGAAAATCGTCAACAACAAGGTCAACGACGCGGTCTTCGACAGACTGACCACCCCTTCCAAGCAAAAACAGGTCTATAAAGATGCCTGGCACGACTTGATGTTCGACCCGGTCATCGATGATGTGGTTGAGCGTGTATCCACCTGGATAACTGAAACTTCGCCTGAAAAGCTGATTGCCACGTAAGCAATCCGGTTTTTGCACCGCATTTGGTATCAGAATCAGGACTGGGCGGGCTTCGAAACCCGGCAGGACTTTGCTGCCGGAGATTAGCGCCGCTTCACAATAGCTTCATAGATCAGTATAGATTTCTCACAAACGGTCCACCTATTGGGAACTAGAAGTAAAATATAAACGTCTCGTTTTGTTGACTAAGAGTGCTCTGGGGAGCCGTAATGAGGGGACCGGACGTGAATAAAAGCCTAGCTACGACATTCTTTGAGAGAGCAGAGCTGTTTAGCGATAGGGAAGCAGTTCGTTATAAGGAGAATAAGTCGCCCTATAAGTCCATGAGCTGGACGGTCCTGGCCCGCCTGGTCAAGGAAATGGCTGCCGGTCTGACCGTACGGGGCATTGAAGCAGGCGACCGCGTCGCCATTTTGTCCCAAACATCCCATCTCTGGGCGGCCGCCGATCTTGCCACCATATCCAGTGGCGGCGTCACTGTTCCTATCTATCCAACCAGCTCACAGTCGGATATCGACTTCATCTTGAGCAATTCAGGCGCCAAGGTAGTCTTTGTACAGGGCGAGCAGCTGCTTAAGAAAGTCCTGGCTTCCAAGCAAGAAGCACTCACAACCATCGTGCTTGTTTCCCCGCTAAACAAAGGCCGCTCATTGAGCGAGTTTCTCGGCGAGCAGGAAATCAAAGAAGATTTCGTCATCGGTCTGGAAGAACTGAGACAAAAAGGACTGACGCAACTGGAGAACAATCCGGCCACTGTCGATGAGCGTATGGCAAAGATTGCCTATGAAGACATGGCGACGATTATCTACACATCAGGAACAACCGGTACTCCCAAGGGCGTTCCCCTCACACACGGCAATATCGTCAGCGTCCTGGACGAACTGAAAGGCGTCATTCCAATTGATGAAAACGACGTCTATCTCTCTTATTTGCCAATGTCTCACGTCTTTGAAAGAGTCTGCGGCGAATTTTACTGGATATACTCCGGTGGCGTCTGCGCTTACGCAGAAGGCATCGAAACCATGGCCAAGAACATGGCCGAGGTGAAGCCGACCATGATTTTGACCGTGCCCAGAGTGCTGGACAAAATCTACAGCAAAGTCAGAAGCGGCATCGAAGGTGCTTCCGGCAATGCCAGAAAGCTTATCGACTGGTCACTGGGCGTAGGCGCGCAGATGGTTGAGGCTGAAGCACAGGGCATTACCCCGCGTGCTGGACTGAAAGCCAAACACTGGCTGGCTGAGAAAACCGTCTTCCGCAAACTCAGAGAAAGAATCGGACCCTCTCTGCGCTTGATCGTCTCGGGTGGAGCACCGGCAACCGGACACACCATCGAGTTTTTCAATGCCATCGGCATCACCACTATTGAAGGATATGGACTGACCGAAACGGCAGCTCCTGCCTGCGTCAACTTGATGCATAAAAAGAAAATCGGCACAGTCGGGCCGGCATTGCCATGCGTCGAGATGATCATTGCCGACGACGGTGAAATTCTCATGCGCGGCTCGTCCATCTTCAAAGGATATTATGGGCTGGAAGAAGCCACCAAAGAGGCTTTCGTCGATGGCTGGTTCCGCACCGGCGATATTGGTATCGTGGATGGTGACGGCTACCTGAAGATTACCGACCGCAAAAAAGACATTATCGTCAATTCCTCCGGCAAGAATATCGCTCCGCAAAAGATCGAGGCGATTCTCAAGACCGTGCCTTTTGTCAATCAGGCTGTCATTTTTGGCGACAAGAAAAAACAGCTGGTGGCACTCGTCGTGCTTGACGAGCAGGCATTGACTCAACATGCATCGGACGAAGGCTGGAATTTCAACAGCTATTCGGAACTGGTAGAGATGCCGGAAATCGTTAACATGCTGAAAAAAGAGATTGCCGAACGCTCCAAGTCGCTTGCCGACTACGAAAAAGTGAGCAATTTCCACATACTGGCAAACGACCTTTCTGTAGAAGCAGGCGAACTAACGGCCACACTCAAGATCAAGCGTAATGTCGTAGCCAACAACTACAAAGCAATTATCGACACACTCTATAAAGAAGAAAGAGTCGAAAAAGCTCAACCGTCTTCACACGGCGGATCCGGCAAAGGTCTCGTTTCCAGCAATCGTTAAACGTCCGTAGCCGGCTCGTTGCACGCGCCCTCAAAAATGCCGCAGGCAATGCAGCAGCAACGTTAAACGTCCGTGGTTATCTAGCTGAGCGCTGTGGCGTTGGCCGTGCGATCGCCTTTTTCCAGGGCGGCTACTCTCAGTACACGCGAGCGACCTGCTTCCAGAACGAAGAGTGCACCGTCGGCTCCGAAGGCTACACCGGTCGGATTGACCAGACCGACAAGGAAGGTCTCGCTTCTGCCTTCTCGATTGACGCGGAAAACAGAACCGGCACGACCAGCCGTGACGTAAATTCTGCCCAGGCTGTCCATGGACAAGTTGCCGTCATAACCGTCGGCGAAATTAAAGCTTTCCGGCTCGGCAACCTGGATTCTGGCTACTTCACGCCCATCCAGCGATCGTTTTACAACAGAACCAGTGGCATGCTCGAGGCACCACAGAAAACCGTCGGAGTCCAAAAGCAGCCCTTGCGTACCGTGTCCGGGACCGCCAACCAGTACTTCATATTCGCCAGTGCGATCGATTTTGAAGATACCGCCCGTATTGGACGGGAAATTCGAGACATAAATTTCGTCTCTGGTGCCGATGGCCAGGTCGGAAAGGAAGGTTCCGCCGCCTGTCAGGCTGCCGTCCAGCTGGGCAAGAATGCGTCCAGATTTATTGGGGTCGATGCGATAGACGGTGCCCTGAATAGTGGCTACATAAAGCACACCTTTTCTGTCGAAGCGCAATCCGGAAATGGTGCTGTTGCCGCGGATACGCGCGTACTCTGTCAGTTGACCGGAGCTGTCCACAAACCAGACGCTGCCGTCACAGGCGAAATATACACCGCCAGGGCCTGATGCCATGCGTGAGAATCGATTGGAATAGGAAGCATTGAGCTGAGAGAGCACTTTGACCCCGTAGCCTCTGGGGGCATCAGGGAGGTCAATCACCGACATCTGCGGTGCAGCTGCTGACTGCTTCGATTCCTTCTCGACAGGCAAGGAGAAATTGTCTTCTTCCTCGGCCATCTCGGCCGAGGTGATATCAATATGGAGGATGAGATGAAGCGGCACGAGGATACGGCGAATGTGAATCTGCCCATCGCTTTCGTGCGAGTACGACTCGACATCGATGTGATCGTGGTCAACCGAAAGGACTCTTCCGGTCACCGTGTTATGGCAGCCCATTCCGTACCAGATCTGAATTTTTTGTCGGTTTTCTACAAACCCTTGTAATCTGGTCCTGAAACTCATAGGTAACCGCAACCCCCAAGATACTAAATCAGCCTAAACCATTTATCTGACGGACTTTAAGTCTTGAACCGGTTCCTAAAGTCCGAGGTTTCTTACTCTTCTTGTTCCCACTCTGAGCGGTCAACCATAAGAGCTTGATTCCAAAACTGCTCTAGCTTGTAATACCCTCTCTCCTTCTCGTGCAACACGTGGACGATAATGTCGCCAAAGTCAAGAAGCACCCACCTGGACTCCGATTTACCTTCAATCCCCAGAGCTTTACAACCCAAGGGCTCCAGTTTGTCGTCCACCGCATCAACAATCGCCTTGACCTGACTGGGTGAATCCCCTCCCGTGATGACAAAGTAGTCCGCCAGAACGGTAACTTGCCTTACATCAAGAACAACGGTTCCCTTTCCCTTCTTACTTTCAGCCGCGTTTGCTGCGGCAAAGGCTGCCGTGCGCGAATCGACTGCAGTTGAGTTTGCGGATCTTCGTCCCAAATTGGATTTCCTAGTATGAACAGCTATATGATCAGTATTATAGTTGTTCCCATTTTATCTAGCATTTCACGCAGCCAGTGCGAACATTTTGCCGAAACCTGTGGTATCGGCCCCCCTTTTGCGCCGGCCCGCCGAATTTTGCTGCTTAATGTTGCGGATTCAGCCGGCTGCTGAAACATTTCCGTTTTTTTTGACCAACAAAAAAGTACTGCCACAAAAAGATCGAAATTGGTGCGATTTTTGTTTTTTCGGATCTGATTTTATCTTTCGATTTTTCAAAAATGACTGACTCGCAGACAGTACAAAAGCCCGCTATGCCAAGCCTGGGCAACTTTTTCAGGCTCTCACCTGGACCATGAAAACAATTGGTCAGATACCTATATAGCGCAAAAACTTTCCTTACAACCAAATAGGGAAGGCATCGAAAAGTAGGTTAGAAAGTGCATCTCGACATCCGCGCAGAAAAACAATTTGCAAAAACGTTTATCAAGTGCGACATTTTATGCGCGCCTATCTTGTCTAAGGGTGATAGGTGCTGTATTCTTGCCCTCTACGTAGAGTTGATTACTAGCTCGTAGACCCAGGATAGGCACAGGAGGAGACTCAGTGAACAAAGCAGAACTCGCTGCAGAAATCGCCGCCCGCACAACAACTACAAAGAAAGCTGTAGAAGAATTTTTGGCGGCCTTTACAGATGTCGTGACAGAAGAAGTGGCCAGAGGCAACCGCGTAACCCTCGTTGGTTTCGGCACCTTTGAACGCAGAAGCCGCAACGCGCGCGAAACAAACAACCCGCAAAAACCAGGCGAAAAGATCAAAGTACCGGCGAAGAAAGTACCCGCCTTTGCTCCTGGAAAAGAGTTCAAAGAAAAAGTAGACAGATAAGATCCCAAAGATCTTAATTGAAAGACTTTGATGAGGGTACGCAAGTGCCCTCATTTCTCTTTGCGAAAACCCTGAATTCATCGGCATACCCGCAGGTAGGCTTGCAGAAATCAAATCAGTCAATCCTGTCTCAATTTGGGCTAGGGCTCAACCTTTTTGAGCTCGCCTCCAACGGCGCCACTTTCTTTCTCGGACGAAGTTTCCTTTTTCAAGACACCACTTTCAGTATCGTCTTTACTTTGCTCTGGATTTTCGTCCGTTCCTTTGCTCGGCGGGTCCGGGCTATTGTCCGGCTCCACTTGAGTTTGCGGCTTGTTGACCGAACCGCCTTTCATCAAAAGATTGAAATTTTCTCTGGCTGTTTTTCCTTCTTCGGCAAATCCTGCTCTTTCAAGCATGGTGGCCAGCAAAAATTGCGCGCGTGGATCCTGCGGATTTTTGTCTGCCAATCGTCGTGCGTAAACAAGAGCCAGTGCCGTTTCTCCATTCTTAGTCAAAAGTGCGGTCAAGCGTATGCAACAATCTGAAAAATCAGGTCGCCGGCGCAATGATCTTTGATAACTGTTTTTGGCCAGACTCATATCTCCTGCCGCTTCGGCAGCCTGACCGAGATCGTACAGATAGAGAGAGTCAAGAACATCGTGAGCGCCATGGAAATCACTGTATAGCTCATAGGCTTCGTTCAAACTCTTGGCCGCCTGAGAGTAATTTCCCGAAAGCCATTCACTCAAACCTTGATCGTAGGCCCGGTAAGAACGCTCGAGATCGGTGCGCTTTTCAAGATCATTGGCCCCCGATGTTTCTTGCCGCTTAATCTGCGCCGCTGTAGGACCCTGATGGACAGGGGCACTAACGGCTTTTGCATGGCGCGATTTTTTGGCTGACGAACCAGACCTTGAAGATCTGGATCGTCTCCCACGTCCAGATCGTGCAGAACTAACAGAACGAGTGGCTGCGGAAGCACGCCCTGATCTGCCGCGGACTGATGTCCGCCCGCTGCTTTGCCGGGATCTCGAAGATTGGGCTCGTTTGGAAGAACGAGCTTCGCCATCAAGAATCCAGGTGGAAAGAAGGGCGCCAGTCAAAAGGACAACAAGACTTAGTCGCCGAACCCAGAGGCAACCGAGACGAAATCTTCTCGAGCTATGGTCAGTCCTTGCCGCCAAAGCAAAGCAAGCATTCAAAAAATAGCTTTGAAAGACGTCTGGGTTCATACCAGTAGTGTTGCGGTTCAGAGTCTATCTAGATGCTCGGATTCTTAGCTTCGCATTCAGCGCGCTCTTCGTCGCTCACACCTTTTATAGTCAGGTTGACGCGATTGCGGTCGTCAATTTCTCTTACTTTTACAATCACGCGCTGGCCGATCGCTACGACATCCTCCACCTTTTCTACACGGCGGTTTTCAAGCTGGGAGATGTGCACCATACCTTCTTTGCCGGCTAAGACTTCTACGAAGCAGCCCATCGGAATGATGCGGGTAACGCGGCCGCAATAGACCTGACCGACCTCAATGCGCTTTACCAGGCTGAGAATCTTGTCGCGGGCCGCTTCTCCACCGGCAGCTTCGACGCTGCCGATAAGGACTGTGCCGTCGTCTTCGATATCGATGGTGGCACCAGTCTCTTCGATAATCTTGCGGATCATCTTGCCGCCAGGTCCGATCACCGTACCGATGTCTTCCGGATTAATATGAATAGTGATGATGCGTGGTGCCCACTTGGACAGTTCTGCACGCGGTCCGGGCAATACTTCTTCCATCTTTTCGATGATGTGATTGCGTCCGCGTTTTGCTTGATCAAGAGCGACCCGCATGATGTCCAGCGAGATGCCTTCGATTTTGATGTCCATTTGCAAGGCGGTAATGCCTTCTTTGCTGCCTGCGACTTTGAAGTCCATGTCGCCAAGGAAATCTTCCAGACCCTGAATATCAGAGAGAATGGCAAAACGGTCGCCTTCTAAAATCAGACCCATGGCGATGCCGCCGATCGTTTCTTTCAGCGGTACTCCGGCGTCCATCAGTGACAGTGACGATCCGCAAGTGGATGCCATGCTGGTTGAGCCGTTGGACTCGATTACTTCAGATACGACACGCAACGTATAAGGGAAGTCGGCGTGCGCTGGCAAAGCCGGCAAGATGGCACGTTCGGCCAGTGCGCCGTGACCGATTTCTCTTCGGCCCGGTCCGCGCATAGGCTTAACTTCTCCGACCGAGAAGCCGGGGAAATTGTAGTGGTGCATGTATTTCTTTTCAGTCTGCGGATCGATTGAGTCCAATCTTTGCGCATCACCGGCGATGCCGAGTGTGGCGATTGAAAGCGCCTGCGTAGTGCCGCGAGTGAAAAGGCCGGTGCCGTGGGTGCGAGGAAGAATTCCCACTTCTACAGTAATGGGGCGAATCTCATCGCAGCGCCTGCCGTCGGCGCGCTTGCCGGTATCGAGCACTTGAGCGCGCATCAGTTCGGCTTCGTACAATTCCAGGTATTCGGCAATCTTGCCTGAGGAAACGGCTTTCAGCTCGTGGTCTTCAGGAAGTTCGGCAATGGCATCAACCACAGCCTTTTTAGCAGCATCGATAAAGCCGGCTCTGACTGCTTTGTCAGTCACAGCCTGCATTGATGATTTCAAACTTTCGGTGGTTTTTTCATGAATAAGATTCTTGAGGGCGGTGATTTCTGCCGGCGCTTCGAAAGCTTTCTTTTGCACGCCCAATTGGCGCAAGAATTTGTTTATAGCTTCCACCTGGCGTTTGATGTGCTGGTGCGCATAATCAATGGCAGCCAGAACATCTTTCTCTGTGACGAATTTGGCGCCCGCTTCCACCATCATGATCGAATTTTCAGTGCCGGCTACGACCAGGTCGATGTCGGATTCATCTATCTGGGCAAAGGTAGGATTGGCAACCAACTTGCCGTCCACGCGTCCAACCCGGACTGCGCCAATTGGTCCGTTAAACGGCAAACCGGCAAGACCAAGGGCCACTGAGGCTCCCAACATTGCATAAGTGTCGGTGGGATTTTCTTGATCGGCCGACATGACTGTGGCAACAATTTGCACATCGTTGCGATAGCCTTCCTGGAAAAGTGGGCGAATCGGTCTGTCGATCAGGCGGCTGATCAAAATTGCTTTATCCGGAGCCTTGCCTTCCCGTCTGCCGAAACTGCCGGGAACGCGTCCAACTGCGTAGAGTTTTTCTTCGTAGTCAACCAGAAGTGGGAAGTAATCAATGCCTTCGCGAATGTTCTTGCTTTCGGTGGCGGTCACCAAAAGCATGGTGTCACCGCAATAAATTTCTACAGAACCGGAGGCTTGCTTAGCCATGCGGCCGGTTCTTATCTTGACGATTTTGCCGTCGATATCAATTTCAAATGTCTTCACTGCGTCCGGTGAAAGTGTCTGCACATCCATGTTTCTTTTCCTTCTACTTCTGCTTCTGTTTTACTTCTAAAAAATGCTCTAAATGCCAAAAAATTCGACCGGCTGAATAAAGCCAGATCGATTGGTTGGTGGAGATATCTAATTGTTTTTTCCGCTAACAGCCTGACAAACTCGGCGCCTTGCGCGCTGAAATTGCCCGGGATCAAATCATGCCTTGACGTTTTCTACGGATCTTGTGCTTCAAAAATGGGAAACCAGATCCGGTAGCGAAAAAAAGGGCGAGCCCTAAAGCTCGCCATCTTAGAGTCTAGCGTCTCAATCCCAGCTTTTCGATCAGGCTTCTGTAGCGATCGTGTGCTTCACGACTCAGATACTGGAGAAGCCTTCTGCGCTTGCCGACCATCATGAGAAGGCCGCGGCGGCTGTGGAAATCCTTGGGATGAGTTCTTAAATGTTCGGTCAATTGATTGATGCGCTCGGTCAAGAGTGCAACTTGGACTTCCGGCGAGCCGGTGTCCTTGCCTGTGCGGCGGTGTGATTCTACGATTTCAATCTTGTGTTCTGCTACAAGTGCCATTGACTGTTCAACCTACCTGTATTCTTGTGTCTTTACTATGATCTATTTCTTGGCAGTAGTAGATAATACCACAGTGCATGCGCCAGTCATGCTTTTGAGCACTTTATGACCTTTTTTGTATCGTTAATGCCTTCTTCTTAAGCTGGATATAATCAGCTCTTCAGCGGTACAGACCAACGATTATTGCCTCAAATACCCATGGCCTGGTATTTTGAGGCAATCAAGCCGGAAAAGAAGCAGAGGTTTTCCTCAACTTTCCTTTATCTGCCCTTGTTTGGCAGAGAGAGGATTTTTGCTCAGGATTTGGAGGCTTGTCAACATTTGGCTTTCAGGC
Source organism: uncultured Candidatus Obscuribacterales bacterium (assembly GCA_964531315.1). Lineage (GTDB taxonomy): Bacteria > Cyanobacteriota > Vampirovibrionia > Obscuribacterales > Obscuribacteraceae > QKMZ01. The sequence goes on from CAZHEZ010000040.1 coordinate 37,229, forward strand.
ACCGCAATTGCAGAGTCTATGCAAAATGGATGCAGAAACAACACAGAATCGGTATATCGCCCGTATATACAACCCGACAAAATGACCGCCTGCAAAATCCTTGTCCGAAAATCAAAACGCGCCCAATCTTTCGAAGGGGCGCGAGATGCTCTCTACATTATTGACGGAAGAAGCTAGGGCTTTTGCAGCTCGGGCTTCCACTCATCAAGGATTGCCCCTTCAATAGGGCAAACCGATAAACATGCACCGCAATCAATGCATGTGCTGTCATCAATGTACGTGTACTTCGTCGACTTAGTATTGGTTTTGCCGTCGGCCCAGTGGATGCACTCTACTGGACATACAGGAATACAATCGCCAATACCTTCGCAGACGTCAGCAACTATGGTGTAGGACATTTTGGCAAACTCCTCATAGCTTCTTGTCTGTAAGATCCTTGCGGCTCTCATCACTACTAAACCACAGTGGAAGAAGAGGGCCACGAGTTACGACCTTTTTTTAACGAATTTTTCTTCTTACAGTCGCCAAAATTGTTCGCGCTCCGACTATAAAAGGAGCGTGCAGACATTTAAGAGGTCTGACATCCGGAGGTCTTCAAAAAATGTCCGAAGTCAAGGTTCAAGTATTCTCTACTCACGGTCAACCGGTGGGCTATTTCATCAACCCCAAATTTGCCAGCTTTCCGGAAGGCGAATTCGAGATTTCAGGGGAATTCTTCGGCAACGATAACCAGCACACCCAGCGCATCGACTTCAATCCGGAAGCGGTGCCTTATTCATGCGATCTTTCCCAGGCTAAAGACGTACCTTATAACGAGCTGATCAATGTCTATGTCCAGCGCGGCAGACAGCCCGTCACGATGACCGGCAAGGGCAAAAACTAAAAGCCGCCCCTAGGCCGGACCTCAGATCCAGAATCAGATCCAGAATCAGATCTATAGATAGCCGAATTTTCTATGAAAACGGCTATAAGGCTGCACCGGTCAGAAACTTTCAAATTAAAAGAGCAGCCGGAGGGGTGGCTGCTCTTTTTGGACCTCGCGAATTCAATTCGTAAACGCCAAACCTTAGGATCTTGGGGGGCTTTTGTGAGGGTCGAACGACGAAGACTGTATTGAGTTCACGCTGTCGAATATCGGCGTGCGGCATTTGACAACCGGCACTATTGCTTTTATAGCAGTTTCGATCCACCCTTAGATTATGGGTAGGGCAATAATTGTTTATCCCCTCCCCTATCTTCGGCCGGTCCGGGCAAAAGCATTTAATTAATAGAGAAAGCCCACGGATCGAGCCACAGGAGCCTTAAAGGGTAAGAAGGACGCTGAAAATGGCGGAAATTAGGGAGCGTCTGGTCCTACTTATTGAAAACAATCAGGCACAGCTTAAGCTTTGCCGCGATGCCATCCTGTCTCAGTCACCCCTTTATGGGGTTAAAGGCATATCCATGGGTGGCGAAATGCGGGAAGTGATGAAGACTAATCACATCGACCTGGTGGTCCTGGACTACGAAGTCCCCGATATGAGCGGCGACGACCTCATTAAAGACATTCACCAGATCAATCCCAATTGCCCGATTATCGCCATGACCGCCGCCGACAGCCCCGATAAGGCGCTTAAGGTGCTGATGGCCGGCGCCAGCGACTACCTGCCCAAGATTGCCGAGTACCATCGTTTTCTGCCGCGAATGATCACCACTAATATTCAGCGCGCTTTGCTCTTGGAAAACCTGCGGGAGATGTACCAGCGCGTCGAGCGCATATCGCGTGATGAAGCTCTCCTCAATCGTTTGATTGTGAACATACACGGGTCGCTCGATCTTGATGAAATCATCGACAGAGCGGCTCAGAGTCTGGCCGACGAGTTCAAAGTGTCGCGTGCCATTATCTGTTTGTCAGCCGATCCCACCTCTGCCATGCGCATTGCCAGACAGGTGACCGTGCCGGAAGCCTCGCTCATTTCCGAAAAAAGCGTGCTTTTCCAGCGCTATCACGATCTTTTGCTTGATGTCGGAGAACGCCGTCCTTTAGTGGTTATGCAGGAAGACACTTTTCCATTTGCCACCGACGTTAAAACCGACCTCATTCACCATGGCATTCTCTCCATGATCATGGTGCCTCTCGTTTACCGCGGCCGGCTGATGGGGCTGGTTCACCTCGATCAATGCGATGAACCCAGACTGTTTACCCAGGCTGAAATAAGCCTCCTGTCGAGAATTGCCAACCAGCTTTCTATCGCGATAAGCCAGGCGCGACTTTACCAGGATTTCGAAACACAGAGCAATTCAATCAACAAGTTGACAGACCTCTGCACGCAACTTAACTCAGTCGTCAACTCCACTCGTGACTTGACCGAAAGACAGGAAAGCCGTGAAAAGGTAAGAGTAAAACTGTCCACACGTGAAATAGAAGTGCTGAGAAAAGTGGCTCAGGGACTCTCGAACAGAGAGATTGCCGAAGCGCTGCACATCACCGAGGGCACCACCGAAGTCCATGTTTCTCGCTTGCGCAAGAAGCTCAACTTGAGCAGCCGTGCGGCTCTCGTCCGCTACGCCTACGAAAATCATCTCTGCTGATTTATTCTAAAATTACTGTGCCTTGCTGAAAATCGACCGTCAGTTTGCGCCCGGCCATAAGGCGCTGCCCCAGAACCGGATGCGTTTTTGCTCCACCCAGCACGACCACGTTTTTCAATTCTCCGCCTAAAGACATCATGCCGATGTAGTGATTCATGCGCACCCATTCGCTACCGGCCTGCACGCGTCGAGCGCCCAAACATCGCCATCCCAGAGGGGAAGTCAGATCTTCTGGAATAACAATGGCGCCGCCGAATTGCAAATTTATCAGCGCTTCCACTTCGATTTCCAGACCGTCCGAGGCGACAAGAATAATAGGCAAGAGGACCTTTCCGCTCTCGTCAATGCGGCCGCGTACAGATCTGTCGACCTTCTTTCTTTCTGTCAGGCTGGCTGAGCCTTCTTCGCTAAATGCCACCATTTTCAAACTCAAAGCGTGTCAATAATCGGGTCTTTATTCAAGCGATAAGCGAAAAATGACCCGTGCGGATGCCTCTTTCGAGCGCGGGCCAAAACTTCATGATCGTCCTGGCCAAGGAAATAGTCAGAAGAACTGGGCTCAATCACGACCAGCCAGTTTTGATAGCGGTCACCCAATTCACCCATCAGCCGCTGGAAAATCGGCCAGCATGCATCATCAAGTTCCTCGGCATTCATGTTGATATTTTCCGACGAGGCAATGCGGTTTTCCTTCCCTTGAACGTAACATATCTGTACCCCAAGGCATATACAATCAACCCGTTTGACAGCCATCCTGCTGCTTCGAAGAGCAGTCCGGCCGGCAAAGAATGCTGCAAAATTCCTGCCTTTATGCGGGCTTCAGCCGCACAGGCCCCAATTGGTCTTATAAATTCCGCTCCCTATTTGGTTTGATTGCCGACGGTAAGAAGCAGCCAGGCTTCTTTTCTCAAGCTTTGCACAGCCTGAGAGGAGGGGGTGACTGCCGGCTTTTCGTTGCGCGGCAACTGGGCAATTGACAGCCGTGTTTCTTTTAGACGCTTCCTGTCCTTAATGTCGTAGCGATACCAGTATTCAGTGTCCATGCGATCCGCACACATAGATGCCAGGCGCTGGTATAACGAGCGACTCTCAGAATCGACCGGCATCGACTGAGCCAATTCGCTGAGAAGATGCTGGGCCTTGCCGAAATTGCCGGCTTTCAGCACGGTTAAAATTTTCGCCAGTTGGGCTGCTTCAAAACGGCGTCTAGACCGCTCCTCATCGGTTTTCGGTTCTTCGGGAACAAGTAAATAAAACTCATCGACCGGTTCTCTACTTGGCGACCCGACCTGGTTGTGGTAGCCTGTGGTCTTTGTCTTCTGCACCGCTTCGTCTCTCTTAATCCTGGTTGGGCTCTCGTTTTTGAGATCCGCAAAAGCGGCATTGCCGAATGAGAAAGTTAACAATCCGGCACTTAAAATACTGTGTTTCAGGGAAAGAAAATTCGCCAATTGAGCCACCAGGCAAATAGGGAACAGCAGGCAGGTATGATCGTCAGACTTACCAAGATCACAAGCGATAGATTATCACCAAAGGCTCCAGGTCTGAATTTAAGGGCGATTGCGCTCGCAGACGGGGTCAATACGGGCTCTATTGAGAAGAGCAAGGTTTGGACATTGGCCTCTCTCGAACCAGCCTAAGAAGTTGATTACTCTGAACACCAAAATCACCCAGGAAAAGACACAAGCACCCTTGACCGGTGCGGAAAAAACCGCAACGCGTGCTTTGGCGGTCAAATTTATGGCGTTCTGGGTGCTGTCCATTACATCACTTTGTTTCGTCGCTCTGGCGCTGAATGCGGACTGGTGCAGGCCGCAATTTGAATCGTCACTGAGCCAGCTGTTTCACAGAAAAGTGAAGCTCGGTCATATCAGCTGGAGCTTCGGATTCAACGGACTGGCCATTGCCACCAACAAAATTGCCGTCGACGAAATGGACGACGCACCTTTTTTGAGAGCCCAGAGAACGGAAATCGGTGTGGCCTTTCGACCGCTCTTGAAAGGCGAAGTAGTGTTGCATCACCTGGATTTCAAAAAACCGGAATTCTGGTTTGTGCGAGAGATGAGCGGTGATTGGAATTTTGCCGACCTGATCAAATTCGGTCCGGATGTGCGCATCATTCAAATGACTGACGGACGCCTTCACCTGACGGATATGGCAGCACCTGCCGCTTATCGCAGCAGTCTCACCCTGGAAAATGTAAAACTGAATTTTGTCTGGCCCAAAAAGAAGGTCAGCAAACCATTTTTCCTGGCCTTCCAACTCAAGCAGCCCAAGTACACAACTGATGTGCAGCTGGACGGGCTGGGCGTCGGTGCCATCGAAAATTGGAAGAGCAATCACTACACGATTTCTCTTCTGGCCAAACGGATCAATCCGGATGACGCATTGCGGCTGGCCGCATTCATCATGAAACCGGAAGACTCGGTGCAAGTGAAGACCCGCGAGCTGAGCGGTCTGTTCGATGTCACAGTCAAAGGTGACGGCACCTTCGACAAGGGCATAAAGCTGGCGGCCAATATGGAAGCCGAAGGTCTGGTCTTGCGCGATCCGCAATTGGGAACAATCAAGGCCCCCAATGCCACATCTCAAGGTCAAGTCATAGTCGACAAAGAAAAAATCGCCTGGGAAGAATTGACTCTCAAATTGCCAGGCATGAAACTCACTTCCAAAGGTCATTTCAGCCGCCTGCAAGGCAAACAGGGTGACTATTCAACTTCGCTCACCGGCAAAGTCGACGATCTCAAAGTCCTAAATAAGTTGCTGGGCTCCCCCAAAGGCAAAGGCAAATCCAGCCGGTCACCTTTGCTCTTGCTGGACGGCATCGACCCTGAAAGACTGGTCGGCAAAGCCGAAGTGATAGTCAATATTGAAAATGTGAACAATCGCACTGTCATCGAAAGTAAGTTCAATGCAGGCGGCTTGCTCTTGCGCGACATTCTGGAGGAAGCGGCTCCCAAGAATGCCCGCTTCGCCATCTTCGCCGGAGTGCCGAGCACTTCTTATTTGAACGGCGACATTCATGTCGTACCAGGCGAAAAGCTGGAAATCCGCTCTGCTCACACGGACATTGTGGGCGGCAAAGTAACGATCACGGGCGACACGGAGCTCCAGAACAGAAGCTCCAATTATGTGCTGGAAGGACAGTCAATAGATCTAAGCAAGATTTCCGCCAACATCAATTCATCCAAGCAAGCGCTCCAGGCCATGTCCGAACGCATTACTGTTCCAGCCAAAGCGCGTTTGCAATTGAGAGGGCTGGCCGATATCAGAGCCAAGCTGGAGAGGCGGGGAGAATCGACCAGGCAGGACATTGATTTGACGCTGCACAATGCTGATTTCTCTTTGAGCGACGGTTCGCTCAACCTCAATAAATTGAACGGAAAAATTGGAGTGACCGATCGCGATTTCATATTCGATCATTTGACCGGCACTATGGATGGTGGCGCCTTCAGCCTGAGCGGCCGCGTGCCCATTACGGGAAGAGGCATGAATCTGGCTGTTTCCGGCACCAAGATCGATCTGAGCAAATTGACCCTGGCTCTGACCACATTCAAAATGCAAGTCCCGCAAATGACCGGTATGAAAGCGACCGGCAAGGTGAAGGAAGCCAGTTTGAAAATCAGCGGTTCTCTTGCCCAGCCCATTGTCTCGGGCACCGCTATACCTGAAGAAGTGCGACTGGAACTTGCCGATGGCAAACGCTACATTCGCGCCACAGGCGGCTCCCTCAATCTGACAGGTGAGATGCTCACCCTCAAAGACATGACCCTGACGACGAAAGGCGGCTCTGCGCAAGTGACGGCGCGCATCAGTGGTGTGCCTGGAGAAGCGCGCCTGGTGGACGGGCGAATTAAATCGCAGGCTCTGGATCTGGCCGATTTCGATGCCTGGATCAATTCTCCAGTTGTGCCTCAAAAAGTTCGCAGAGACTACGGCAAGCTTTTACAGACATACTCCCTGGCCAAATTGCATGGAAAAATCTACGGCGATATTTTGCTCAAAGGCGATCCGCAAAACGCTCTGCCGCGATTTGACGGCGTAATCGGCTTAATGAATATCGGCTTTCGAGTGGAAAACGAGAAAATCGGTGTGGACCGCCTGAGCGGAGTTATGGCA
>CAZHEZ010000041.1:0-43562 GCA_964531315.1 uncultured Candidatus Obscuribacterales bacterium
GGTAGCACAGATTTATAATCTCGCCTTCTATTATTGGCTCCGGCAGTGTGGAACCGCCCTCAGTATCAGTGCCGTCACCGACATGGTCGCCGCGCCTGCACTTGCCGATGTGCCGAAGGATGTGCCCTTTATGACGACGTATCGCCTGACTCCAGATGGTGGAGTCAAGCAGAATTTCTACTACATTCAAAAAGCATTCGTGCCGAATAGCCACCAGCAGCTGGTCGGCATCAACATGCAGCATGAGATTTATGCTCAGTCCACCGGCTATACATACGACGTTGTGGTCGCCGATCAGGTCTATTCGTTGGGAAGAAACAAAGGCGGGAAACACGCCGGCACTCCCATCCCCGATCAAAGGTTGATCGACGATCCGGAAATACCCGGCACCGCGCCTGCGAAACTGACCGAGGGTAATGTGCTCAAACCGCAAAAGCCAATGTTCGGCTGGGATGGTGCGTCAGGAGCATGGGCATACGGACTCTGGAAAAAACTCAATCTGGCACCGGCACCATTTGGTGGGCACAACAAGCCTGAAACGCTGACCTATTTGAACTTTGCGGCATCGCCCGGTGAATTACGGCCGACTTACACGCAAAACGGCAATGCCGTGGATTTTGCCATTCACAGAGTAGTCAAAGAGTTGCCTTACGATAACTAGGTTAACGCGTCAACTTCATTGTCGGTCATAACGTCTTCCGTTAGGATGGTTCTATGAGGAACAAATTCTACGCACAAATATTCCTTGCGGTTTTGTTAGCAGGCTCGGTTTCGGGGTGCGAAAATCCGCCTGAACAGGCACGGATCTCAGTGGAGCACCATCATACCGGCTACGTTCCTTGGGGAATCGACGAATTCGAGCTTTTCGGTCTGACAAAACAGCAGTTGGACAAGAAATTCGATGGCGAATTGCACTTCCAGAAAGAAGATTCTGCAGCCGTTTGGAACGATGGTAGACCGGGCCACTTCCACCTCGCGTTCGACAAAGACAATAAGGTTGCAGAGGTACAACGCGTTTTCATTGACGGTGCTGGCTGCGAAATAAAGGGTCCTCTCCTCACATCAAAAAAAGCGGCGCTCCAATTCTCTGTTGATGGCTTGTCAAATCTTGGCAAATTAGACAAAGAAGAGCAGTCCAAACTAGCGACTGCACAGGCGCTATTGGAAGACTTATCGAAATAATGCCTAGATGTGCCGCTTGCGGGAAGATACACGACAGGAAATTTGTAGCAGAAGAACTTGAATTTTGAAAAGAAGGCTGAATAGGCGCAAGCCAATTAGTTTCGAGTGCATATAAACCTGATTATGTTTCGTTTTCGCTTCGGCGTCTAGGACGTCTGGAACTAGCAATCGCTGAAGCTTTTGAGATTTAGCGTCGCCAATTTCCGACGCCCTTACTTGCCACCACTATCGGTTTCACTATATTTGGGGTACAGCGCACCCTGCGATCTCAGGGACGATAAGGTGGGAAATCACCCATCATAGGTTTTCGTTCAGGCACAGCGTTGAAAGCACTGCTTATCGCACTAATGAGCGAAGATCGACAGGCAATAAGGCTTATACCAACTAACAGGCTGGTCACCGTCAGCACAACACAAACCTGAATGATATTTCGCTTCTTCACCTTTCCAGTCTGACATAAACTCTCTGCGCCAGTCAAAAAGCCGTAAACGCTTTCTAATGTGGAATTTGCAGCTACAGCCCCGGAGTACTTGGATGTCTCAACTCCCCAAGTTCTCCTTCAATGTTTTTGAACCAGACTTTAGGAATCAATCCAATTCCTTGAATGAGCGGAGGCGGCGCAGGGAGCTTCGCTCCGTATGAATTTAGAACGCTGTATGTTTGATGCACACAATTGTTTTTTAGCACGTCCCAGCCGCATGCTCCACTTGCTTCGGCGGCTTGTATTGCTTCTTTCGGCAGTGAGTTCTGGACTGGAAATGCTTTGTAATGATGATACCGTATGTGGTTGCCAGCTTTCATTATGTCCAGCATGGTGGCCAGTGTTCCTTCTTGAGACCAGTAGTCGGTGTCGGCACCTACCGGAACTGATGCATACCTGATCCATGCGACCGGATCGTACACATTGTGATGAATGAGATGGTCTGTAGAGCCGAACAAATAGCGGTCGTATCCGCCCAGCTTAAAGCCCCAGCCAATATGCCCAAAGTGGGCTGCCTGTTTGTAATTGATGAATATGAATGCGCGACCGATCATGGGATTTCCTGGCACTGAGCCGCTCACTGAGCGCTCTTTTTCTCATAGCGCTGGAAGCGGTATTCAATCTCGTTTTCTTCCATCGTATCCGACACCGAAGCAAGTGCAAATCGGTCATCGATGGGAGGAAAATGAGCATCACAATCAAATTCTTGCATGATGCGCGTCAGGTGAATCGTAGTCAAAAGTGGATGTTGCAATGCTTCTTTGTAAATCTGCGCGCCGCCGATAATGAAACAACGCTCGTGTTCGATACCGTGCAAAGCTTCCAGCGCTTTTTCCAGGCTGTTGCAAACGAGAACACCATCTGGTGCGGTGATGGCGGTGTTTTTAGTGAGGATAATGTTCAAACGATCTTTGAGCGGCCTGCGTTTCTCAGGAATAGACTCCCAGGTCTTGCGCCCGACGATGATGGCGTTTTTTCCACCAGCGGTCGTCCCCGAAGTCAGCGACTGAAAGAATTTCATGTCGCCGGGTATGCGCCATGGCAGCCCGTTGTCTTTGCCAATACCGTTATCGAGATCGGCTGCCACAACAATTTCGAGTTTTTCTTCCACCGAGTGCTCCGTCTAGACGGCAACAGGGAATTTGATAAAGCCCTGATGATCGTAATTTTTCAAAGTAAAGTCTTCGAATTTGAGATCGAAGAGAGGCTTGTTGGGAATCTCCACCTCAGGCAGCGATCCGGGCTTTCTCTCCAGTTGCTTTTGCAGTCCGTCGAGATGATTCTGATAAATGTGTGCGTCGCCGATTGTGTGAGTGAAGATGCCGGGCGTCAGTCCGCATTCTTGCGCCATCATAATCATCAGCAGCGAATAGCTGGCAATGTTGAAGGGAACGCCCACGGCCAGATCGGCAGAACGCTGATAGAGCTGGCAATCGAGTCTGCCGTTGATGACGTAAAACTGGAACATCATATGGCAGGGCGGTAGCGCCATTTTGGGGACGTCGGCGACGTTCCATGCTGTGACGATAATGCGCCTGGAGTCGGGATTGGTCTTGATCAAATCAATTGCGTTTTGAATTTGATCGATGTGGCGTTTTTTGTACAACCCGGTTTTTTCATCGAGATCGTAAGCCGGCCAACTTCTCCATTGATATCCGTAAATCGGCCCCAATTCGCCGTTTTCATCCGCCCAGGCATCCCAAATATTGGTGTGCTCGTGTAGGTCGTCATTGATATTGGTGGATCCCTTGAGAAACCAGAGAAGCTCTCTGACAACGGCTCCGAAATTTACTTTCTTGGTCGTCAATAGCGGAAAGCCCTGGCGCAGGTCGTACTTGGCTTGCGTGCCGAACAACGAAATAGTGCCCGTGCCCGTCCTGTCCTCGCGCCTTTCGCCATCGGCGAGTACAGTTCTGATCAAGTCAAGGTATTGTCGCATCCTGCTACCTCTCTCATTTTGCGGCTCTGGCAGCCGTTTCCATCAGCAATAAGGATACCAGGAAAGGCGCATAGCTGCCAGTTCTTGGGTATTTCGATCGGCTATCTTGGCGATATCTTTCCATGTTCTTATTCATCTTAAAACTAAGCTGAAATCTGCCGGTTTTGTAGATATGGCGGCTTATCATGGTCCGTTCTTAGTTTTAAAAGAAACAATTTCCAGGAGCTTCCCAGGAGTTTTCAATGCTTACCGAGTACCGCAACGAGCCTTTCACTGATTTTTCAAATGCAGACAATCAAAAGGCATTCACCCAGGCTCTTGATACGGTGAAAAAGAAGCTGGGAAAAGATCATCCGCTGGTCGTGGGTGGAGAGCGTTTGCCTGTCGAAGGTGATGACTGGCTGGTGTCGACAAATCCTTCTCACCCAAAACAAGTAATCGGTCGCTACGCGAAAGCTACGCAACAGCAGGCAGAGCGTGCCATGAAGGTGGCTTGCGAAGCTTTTGAAAGTTGGAAGCGTGTTTCCGGTCCGGAGCGCGCGCGTTTTCTATTTAGAGCGGCAGCAATCATGCGTCGCCGCAAACACGAATTTTCAGCTTTCATGGTTCTCGAAATTGGCAAGAGCTGGGCGGAAGCAGACGCTGACACGGCTGAAGCAATTGACTTCATGGAATTCTACGGACGCGAGATGATTCGCTTGAGCGCGCCGCAGCCACTTACAATCAGTCCCGGTGAAGAAAACGAACTGCATTACATTCCTCTGGGCGTGGGCATCGTTATTCCGCCGTGGAATTTCCCGCTGGCAATTTTGGTTGGTATGACCACAGCCTCAATCGTTGCCGGCAACACCGTTGTTTTGAAGCCGTCGAGTGAAACACCCGGCATCGCCTGGCAGTTTTTCGAATTGATGGAAGAATGCGGTCTGCCGCCGGGAGTTTTGAACTTCCTGCCTGGCGCAGGCTCCACTATCGGTGATTTCCTGGTCGAACACCCCAAGACTCGCTATATCGCTTTTACCGGATCGAAAGAAGTGGGGCTGCGCATCAATGAATTGGCAGCAAAACCTCAAACCGGACAAATGTGGATCAAACGCGTTGTTGCCGAAATGGGCGGCAAGGACTCGATTATCGTCGACAATTGCGCCAATCTCGATGAAGCCGCAGACGGCGTCGTCGCCGCCGCTTTCGGATTCGGCGGACAGAAGTGTTCGGCCTGCTCAAGAGCAATCATTCACAAAGACGTTTACGACGAAATGGTGAAAAAGGTCAAAGAGCGCACTGAAAAACTGGTAGTCGGCAATCCGGAAGATCGCAAGCACTACATGGGACCGGTGGCATCGAAATCCCAATTTAAGAGCGTGCAGGAATACATTGAAATCGGCAAGAGTGAAGGACGCTTGATTGCCGGTGGCAACGCGATCAAAAACAAAGACGAAGGCTTCTTTATCGAGCCCACCGTCATCGCCGACGTCAGCCCGACTGCTCGCATAGCGCAAGAAGAAATCTTCGGACCGGTTTTAGCGTTGATCAAAGCTGAAGGCTGGAGGCATGGACTGGAAATTGCCAACAACACTGAATTCGGCTTGACCGGTGCGGTCTATTCAAACAATCGCCGCAACCTCGAACAAGCCCGTCACGATTTCTTTGTCGGCAATCTGTATATCAATAGAAAGTGCACAGGCGCTCTTGTCGGAGTCCATCCTTTCGGCGGATTTAACATGAGTGGAACCGACTCCAAGGCGGGTGGGCGAGATTATCTGCTGCTTTTCACGCAAGCCAAGTCGATCGCCGAGCGCTATTGATTAGCGAGGCTGTCCGTTTGAAGCGAATTTTAATTTCGTCTACTCTTGCGGTGGGCGAAACCAATTGCGAGTCAGGTTGAGGAATTCTTGGCTGAATTCTTCAACTGAGATTTCTTTGTTGCGAAAGCGATCTAACAACTTGCTTATGGATCGGTTTGCGATTTCCTCTGGAGAGCCAATTCCGGTTGAGCCAATGTTGTCGCCGACATTGACTCCGCTTCCATGGGCTACTTCGACATTTTCATTGGTGCGAATGGTGGGATTGGTTACTTCGCGGCGCAATCCGGTGTTCGGAAAATTGTGCTCCACAACTGAGCCGGCACCACCTTGCGCTTCTGGCACAATCGGTTTCACCGCATTGGTGCCAGCTTCTCCCATTTCCTCAGCGGTTCTTACAACTTGATAGCCGGTCTCTTCTGTTTTTGCCAGATTGACTGTGTCACGGACGATTTCTGAATTGGGCAGTTTGACGGCCTTGAGAAATCTGAAACGGCTCGCTGCCAGAGCCAGTGCGGCGACGCCGGCCAGCGTAACAATTGGATGTTCTTTGACAAAACCGACAACATCATCAACGGCCGTCTCAAAGAATCCTTCTTTGTGTAAGGTCGGTTTTGGTCCTTGAGGATTGTTGTGGTCATCATGCACCAGCAATAATTCAGCCGGACCACTTTCGCTTTCTTTTTTGGTTGGCTCATCAGGAATCTCAGGGCTAATTTCAACTTCGGCTTGATAAGGATTTTGGCCCCATTTCAGAATGATGCTTGGCTTGTTATCTGCGTTGAAGCCTAATGTGCATGTGAAGTCGTTGCCAAACTTCGATTTTATTTCTTCACAGGTTTTCAAGCCTCCTTTCGTCCAGACTTCGGGATGCTGAGATAACCATTTTGCAACTTCAGCTGATTTGCTGGCTGCCTGGTGTTGCAGACTTTCAAACTGAGTCAGATCACTGAGTCGCGAAAATGGGCTGATTGATGCCTCACCGTCTATTTTGATGCCGGGCGGAGCCGGGACAGGAAAACCTGCATGCAGTCCTAATTCCGAGTTATTGGTCGCTTGAAAGGCAAAAAAATCGAGGCCGCCCGAAATAGGAAAAGTGAGTTCGTTGCTTTGATTGTCTTTGGCAATGGAGACCTTAAGGTTCCAGTTGCCTTCGGCATCTCTTCCAATACTGCGCTTCGTCTCGGTGCCGAAAACATTGTTGACGATTTTGTCGACGGCAAGCGTATTGGTGTCATGAATTGCTTTTTCAATGTCTTTGAGAGTTTCTTTGAAGACATTGCCTTTCTGGTCCAATATCGCTGCCGCTGAAGCGGCTTCTTTGTCCGCCTCGTCTTTGTCTTTGCCGCCCAGTACATACTCTTGCTTCAGCTTTCCCCAGTTGAACGATTGTCCCAAATGAAATCCCACTGCCCAGGAGTCTTTTGGTGCAGCAGCAATATCTCTCTGCTCGGACTGGCGCCAAACTTCCAGTGTCGTAGCGAGAGCCAGATCTGAATTATTCAGATCCGACGATCGCAGGCAATCAAAAGACTGCCCCACGGCACCTTTGCTTGCGCAAAGTGCGTAATCGTTCATTTATATCGCGGGTTAAAGGGAATCAGATTCACTTTAATGATTTGCCGCTAATGGGGCAATGTGGAAAACACGAACCGAGGTTACCCAACCTTATTTCCGGGAACATTTGGGACAACCCCCTGCTGCCTTTCAGGTTTTTGAATTTTGACGGACGAGTCCGAACGGGATACCGTTTTCGTCCCTGCCGGAGAATTATCGGTGGGGAATATGCCTATGCTGCAACAAAGTCTCGAGAATTTCGAGGGTGTTGATCCTTTCGTCGGCACCACTATTGACGGCAAGTATCAAGTTTTGGAAAACGTCGGGCAGGGCGGGATGAGCGTTGTCTACAAGGCAATGCAAACTGCGATGCATCGCATTGTTGCGCTCAAGATGTTGAAAATGGGCTTGTCGTCCGACCCAGTCTTCTCCCAGCGCTTCATGCGCGAAGTTTCGCTTCTGGGGAAGCTCAATCATCCCAATATAGTCACTGTTTTCGACTCAGGTATGACTTCCCATGGGAATTTGTATCTGGCCATGGACTTTCTGTCCGGACCGACCTTGCAGGAAATTCTTGATAAAACAGGCGCATTGAAACTTGAGAGGGCGGCGCCCTTGATTTTGCAGATTTGCGATGCGCTCAATCATGCCCACAAGCGCGACATCATTCACCGCGACCTGAAGCCGGGCAACATCATGATTGAAACCGATCATCGTGGCGACGAGGTCGTAAAAATCGTCGACTTCGGTCTGGCCAAGATGGGCGAAGGCAGCGAACGCTTGACGCGTGCCGGAGAACTTTGGGGAAGTTCTTTCTACATGAGCCCGGAGCAGTGCAATGGCGCCGAATCTGATTGGCGTTCTGATATTTACTCTTTCGGAATCGTTATGTACCAGATGGTCACGGGCAAAGTGCCGTTTCGCGGTTCTGGATTTATGGAAACGGTCACCAAGCAATTGAATGAACCGCCTCCGCCACTTAAATTGACGAAATCAGATCTCGTTGTTCCCGATATGCTCGAGCGAGTCATGTTCAAATGTCTCGAGAAGGCGCCGGAGAATCGCTTTCAGAGTGTTGCCGATCTCAAATCTGCATTGCAGTCTGTTTTGCCGGAAGCGCCCAAGCCGGAAAAGGATCTCACCGTCCGACCGCCGCGCCCGATCGGCGCTCCCATACCGTCTAAAAGCACCAAAACATCAAAACCAAAAGAGGCCTCCAAAGGTTCGCATGGAAAAGGTCTGATTGTCTTGCTGATTGTGCTTGTAATCTGTTCTCTGGCAGTATTTTACGTTTTGAATAACCACATCCATATGATTGCACCAAATGCGGTGGCACCCTCGGCGGTGACTCCCTCAGCCGGGACTCCTTCAAGGCCAACTCCTTCTGCAAGCAAAGAATCTACAGGGTCTGGCAGTGCTTCCAATGCATCTACAAATGCGCCCGGGCACGCCGATGCTGCCAAGAAACCGCAGGCAAAATCTGCTGCAAAATCACCGCACTCTGATGCCACCAAACCTGCAGAGCCAGCTGCTAAAAAAGCGCCGGAAAACGCGGCCACAAAACCGTCGGAAAATGCCGCAGCAAAAGCGCCGCATACAAAGCATCATCCTCGTGTCAATGTTGGAGACGGAGTTTGGGAACCGCCTGTGGGCAGCGGTAAAAGAAGGGCCGATGCTCAAGACGATGTGGATCGGCGCCAGTAGCGAATAGCAGATTGACTACTGCGTGTACGAAGTTTGATAGGCGTGTCTGCGTTTGGCAGTCTGATAGCTGTAATTGCCGGTGTCGAAGCGCGCTTCTGATTTTACCTGGCTGCTCGGTGCGTTGCGATCTGGTGATTGGCTTGATTGTCCGTCTTGTTTCTGATTTGGTTGACTGGGCGCCTGGGCACCAGATTCTCCCTCGAATATCACCGGCTCTCCAGGCGCAACCGGCACTAGAGGTGCTTCTTGATTTACAGCATTAGAATCGTTGCTGGACGCATGTTTGTTTGATTCGGCAGCGGCAATTTGCTCTCTTGCCGCGATCAGCCGCCTGGTGTGCTCAGGCACAGAGTGTGCAAAATTGAAAGCCTCACGCTCGGCTTGCTTGGCGTTCATTGCATGGCGAACATTGACGGTGACAATAAAGCCAACAGCTCCAAGCGCGACAGCTGCAACAAGAAAGATTGGCACTTCGCGTTTTTTGAAGGACCGCTTTTGAAGCTTTTCTGCTTCGCGCCGCATCTCTTTCTCTTCAGCTTTTGCTCGCGCCTGAGCTTTTGCCAGTTCGCGTGCTCTGGACTTCTCCTTCTCCTTATCCTGGACCTGCGCTTTTTTCTTCGCGGACTCCTCAGCTTTTGCTTTTGCACGCGCCGTCGCCTCTAAATTGGCGGCATTCTTGCTGGCGGCAAAGCTGCTTTCTCTGGGTTTGGAATATTTTGTTTCTTTTGAAGAACTGGCAGTGTCGGGCAAAACAATTGTTTGTGGTGGTTCAAACTCGGTGATGGGCGAACTCTTTGGTGCACCAATTCTGTTCAGGTCAGAGATCGTGTAAGACTTATCAACTGCCGCTACTTCTCTTACAGGCTCGGCTTCAACTTGCTGAGAGGAATGTCTCCAGGAGCGCAGCCACTTGGCCAGATCTGGTGCGGATTGGAAGCGATCTTCCTTGTCTTTGGCCAGGCATTTAAATACAGTTGCCTCGACGTGGAATGGAATATCTAATTCTGGCGCCGATTCTTTGAAGCGACGAGGCAGTCCCTTCATCTGGCATTCAATCAATTCGTCCACGTCCTGGCAGGCAAAAGGAAGTCGGCCGGTCAATGTCGTGTAAAGGATTACGCCTATGCTGTATATGTCCGAGCGAGCGTCGGTTTCTTCGCCTTTCAAAGCTTCAGGACTGGCATACTCGGGGCGGAAAGATTTGCAGCCTTCCAGTCTTACCGAGTCTTCCTTGATGGTGGCGCCGCCGAAATCAATAAGTTTTGCAATTTGAGTAGCATCGCTGTCGCCTAATAGAAATATTGAGGAAGGTGTCAGTTCGTTGTGAAAGACGCCTGCTTCATGCGCTGCGCCCAATGCCTGGGCGATCTCGAGAAAAATTGGAAAGACCAGGTCTGCTGAAAGCGGTCCTTCTGCAGAAAGCATTTCCCCCAGGCACATTCCTGTGACTTGTTCGAAAACTATGTACAAATTTCCGCGGTCGGAAAAATGATCGAGCATTAAAGGGAGATTAGGATGGCGGGCCCGATTGAGCGCCCGGATTTCAGACTGAAACATGTCCGCCTGCGCCTCTTTCGCGATTTTGGCGCGGGTCAATTCTTTAATCGTGACATTGCGTCCCGTACGGCGGTCGCGGGCGCGGTAGAGATTGTATTTGGCGGTAGAACAGACTATGCCAGTGACTGTATAAACACTGTTAAGCGTGCAGCCGATGGGATATGCACGAGTTAGTTCAAAGCTGGTCTTTTTTGTGCCGCTGCTCTCCAAAGGCGGTTTCCCTCATGCTTTTGATAGCTCCATACTAAAGCCAATCGTGCCCCTACCCTAATAAGAAGACATTCACCAATATGAGTGAACTTTAGGCATCGCTCCAGAACTTTCGAAACACACCAATTCGCGCTATTTGATCGACTGCGGATCGTCCAAAATTCAGCCAGGAAATAGCACTATATGTAGTACCACTTCTAGATGGCTGATCGGGTCGCAAGTGTTGACATCTCTTATATTCAGATGTTGTTTTGTACGATGTGAAGGCGCTTGACTACGCCTTTGCCATTCGACAGATACTGTTCTGCTAGAATCTAAAGGTGCTATTGACGCAACTAGTAGTTGCAAGCAAGAGCGCGCTGGCAGGCTCGGTTAGGAGGTTTGGTTAGATGGTTGAAACCATTCAACTCGTGAGGCAGATTGCGGTAAGGGCGATCGTCACGGAGAACTTCAAGGGCCAGGTGGGCGGCGAAATTGCGCGCAATCTCCAACAAATAGACGCTGAATTGCAGCAGTTGGAATTTAAAGGCAAACGCGCCATTGCCGACATTGAAAAGCGCAGCGCCGGAGCTGTAACAGCGGACGCTCGCGTGCAGATTGAAACGATCAGGCAGCAGATAGAGGCTGAAAAGATGCGTCTTCTCCAGTACAAAGAGGAGATGCAAGGACAAAGTCAGGCTCTGACTGAATTGCCCGTAGGCAGCGTCGTCACCCAATTTACGGTTGAAAACCCCGTCGAAGTGCGCGTCGGAGAAAACATCTTCCAGCGCTTAGAAGGCGGGGAGATTCTTGTCAAGGATGGCATCATCCAGGAGATTCGCGTTTAGACGGCCTCAAAATGTCGGGGCGACGCTTGCGCGCCGCCCTTACAGTGTCTAACTTAGAGATACTCTTTCAGCTTCAACGTTACGTTGCTTTGCCTTAGAGCTCTCAGAGCCTTCAGCTCAATTTGTCGAGTGCGCTCGCGGGTGATTCCGACAAGCTTTCCAACTTGCTCGAGCGTGCGTTGCTTACCGTCGTTGAGTCCGAATCTGAGAATCAGGACCTCACGCTCACGCGGGGTGAGCATGGACAGTACGCCACGGATGTCGTTAGACATCAGGCTAGCTTCAGTTGAGTCCTCCGGGCGAGAAGAATTCTCGTCTTCAACAATCTCTGAAAGCGAGTTGTCATCGTCTTCTCCATAAGGAGTATCGAGCGAAAGCGGTGAGCGGTTAGCAGCCAGGATCTCTTTGATCTTAGCTACTGTCACACCCATGCCCTTGGCCAGATCCTCAAGGTTGGGTCTGCGACCCATCTCTTGTGAGAGCTTGCGAGTTACTTTTCTGAGGTTATTGATTGTCTCAACCATGTGGACAGGCACGCGAATAGTGCGTGACTTGTCGGCGATGGCGCGAGTGATTCCCTGACGGATCCACCAGGTTGCATAGGTCGAGAACTTGTAGCCTCGCTCCGCGTCGAATTTCTCTGCGGCACGGATCAAACCGAGGTTGCCCTCTTGAATCAGATCAAGGAAGGGAAGACCACGACCTTGATACTTTTTGGCTACAGACACGACCAGCCTGAGATTGGCTTGTACCAGGCGCTTTTTAGCCAGCATGTCACCGGCTGCGATTCGTCTGGCCAATTCGATCTCCTCGGCGGCGGTCAGCAGTTTGATGCGACCGATCGAGCGCAGATAGAATTGAACTGGGTCCTCGGACGTTCCGGCGCGACGTCCGATCGGCGCGTATCCTGACGCGTCGTCGTCACTGTCATCGCTTACTGCACCAAGATCTACTTCATCATCCGTATTGAATGCTGCTGCGTATCCAGGCACTAGGTCGTCCAGAGTGTATTCATCGATAGATGGAGCGTACTTGCTGTTCATTTTCCTGACGGCTTTAGCCGCTGTGCGGTATTACAACGAGGTCCGGTTTGCGGATCTCAAAATTAGGTGTGCAAATGCCCCGCCTTTGGAGGCAGTTGCATATCTATTTATTTGTCCCACCAACGCTTGAGACGGTACTTCTATTAAAATGTTCCGACCCACTTCTTGAAAAGTGGGTTATCCCTAGATTTCAAGTAGGAATGAAATTAGGCGCTAGTCGGCTCTATTTGAATTTGCCGTAACTGTGCAGCCCGCCAAGACCTAGAGAATTAAAGCCCAAATAAGTCATAAGCGTTAACAACAATCCGACTATGGAAACCAGGGCCAGTTTTTCAGCAGAACATTCTCTGTGCACCCGCAAGTGTATGTAGGCGGCATAACTAAGCCAGGTGACCAGCGCCATTGACTCTTTCGGGTCCCAGGACCAGTATGTGCCCCAGGCATGGTTGGCCCACAAACCGCCGGTGATTATCCCGAATGTCAGTGCCGGCATGCCTATGGCGATACAACGGTAGCTGACGTCATCATAGATTTCCGCCAGTCTGGCGTCTCCACGCGTTTTATCCACATAACCCAATAGCTTGAAAGATATTACCGACCCGATAAGACTGGCTCCGGCAAAGAGAATTTGCAGCCAGGCTGTGTCGATCGCCGTGAAAGTGCCCAAAACCACCGCCAGAAGAGCCAGCGTGACAGTGACAATGGCGGCAATCAGGCTCCTGATGCGCCCGGCCTGGTAGAGCTGGATGAAACCGGAAAGACCACCCAGGAAAAAAAGCGCATAAGAAATGATCAGCGGCGGCACGTGTATCCAGCGCCAATAACTGACCAGAGCCGGAACCAATGGTTGAATGTCGTGCTGCGATTGTGGCAACCAGCTGCCGTAAAGAAACATCAAAAGCGCCGTCAGGCTGGCCAGCCAGCCCAATTGCCGCACCCCATATGCTTTGGCCAGGACCAGATAGGCGCCCATTGTTGCCCAGGCAAACCAGAGCAGCGATTCATATAAGTTGGCGAGCGGGAATCTTTGTGCATCGATGCCGCGCATGACGATCGCTGCCGTCAGGCTGGCGAAGGCCAGAGTCAAAGCACCGGAGCCTATTTTGACGAGCAGGTCTTTGCGATTCTTGAAACCGTTGGAGGCAGCGAAAACCCAGAAGGACGCAACGGATGTTATGCCTGCCGTGTTTGTTAGGGCCATCTGCATTTCGGACATCAACTATCTCCTTGGGCTTCGTTTGGACTGGCGCCAAGTGCGGTGCCGGCCAGGACTTGTTCTTTTCTTTCCTGAACTGGAAAAACTTTCTTTGGGCCAGCCGATCTGCTATCTAAAGTTGGAACGATTACAGGATTAGACTGGTCCGTGGGCAATGCTGGGGCTGGCAGTCCAAACTCGTTGCCAATCTGCTTTTCCAGTTCCTTGATCAATCGTTCAAAGCCTACCTTTGCCTTCACCGAACGACCGCCGAAATAGATAACCTTTGTTGTCGCAGCTGTTTCCAAACTCACCCACACATGTCTGTGCGGAATTGCCGCCATCATGACGCCGACGATGATGAAAGCGAAGGCCACATATGTTACCGGGAGACCCGGATCGCATTTATATTGAAGACCGGTGACCGGCATGATCTTTACCAACTCGATGTTGACCGGACCAAGTTTGGCCGCTACTCCTTTCTTGATTTCAGTCAGCAACCTGGGACCTTCCCAGTCCGGGCGTTTGGCAAAAACCTTGATGGTGCCGTCGGCTCTCACCGAAAAGAGCATCATCGTGCCTTGATCGAGCGGCAAGAAGGCAGCGTAGAGTTTGCCCATCGGGCGCAGGTCGAGGCGTCTTTCGTTGCCGTTAAATTTCAAAATTATGTGATCCAGTCCCCAGCTTGACTGGTAGATGTCGACACCTTTGTAAGACAAGGGGTTGTTGACCGAAATCTCTTGTGATGTGATTTCCTTGCCTTTACTATCGATGACAGCCAGTTTGGAAAACCACTGCTTAGCCTCTCCAGTTGGATGATCTTCGCGACGAGTCGCATCGACGCGAACAGTCCAATCTGGCAATTTACCCACCCACAGTTTTGAGTGCTCTGATTCATGAAAGTCCAGGTGCGAATTGAGAAGCACCGGCTGAAAGCCAGAGAAACCGGTCCATGATGTAATCGTCACACCAACGAGCAAAGTCAAAAGACCAATATGCGTGACGGTGGCGGCCAGTCTTCCGAACTTGCCGTATTCAGCAAGAAGTTTTTCCTGGTTTGTGGAAACCTTGAATCCTTTTGATGCCAGCTTGAGAGCAACGGCAGCCAGCACAGACTGATCATTTTTGGCAACAACGACGGAGGTATTGACCGGCAGTTTGCCGATTTCTTTGCCCGCCAAAAACGGCAGTGGCTTTTGCAGCAACTTCACGCGCGGAAAGACTCTCATGAAGCTGCATGCGATCATATTGACCGTGAGCATCGCAATAAGCGAAAGGAAAAAAGGGCTGTGATAAATGTCCGTGATTCCCAATTGCGTGAGCACAGCCGCCGCATCTGGTCCGAATTGTTCGACCACCTTTTCTTTTCCGCTGGCTGATTCTTGCGGACACCAGGCGCCAATAAGCACAGTCAACGCAGTCATCGACATCAGAAAAATCGTGAGCTTCACCGAAGCCAGCACATTTTTTATGCTTGTCTTAGCGGTTGGCTGGTAAAACTTTTCGCTTTCTGTGTTCACTATCTGTCGGGTTTCCTGATTGGCTGTTGTTTTTTGATGTTTATAGAACCGGGTTTTTAAAACCGGACGACGTATGGCGTCGCCCCTACAGGCTTGCCTCCATATGGGTGCCGCTCAGTATTTGATCGGTCAAGCGCCGCGCTTCATCGAAGTTTCCGCGACTGACGGCTCTGTAAATGTCTTCCGATTCGGCCAGTTGGCGCACGAACTCTTGCTTTTGTTCTTGTGTGAACGCTTCATCATGTGTGGTTTTCTTGAGTTTTTCAGAAAGTGCATTGAGAAACAAAACATAGCGATCGATATCGTTGACCAGGACTCCTTCCAGCCTGCCGATTAAAGCTCTTTCCAGTGCATGGCTGACTCCGTCGGTCGAGACGGCTACCTTTAAGTGACCGCGCTTGACTGATTGACCGAAAACCAGATCGCAACTCTGATTGAAGTCTTCTGATGCGCTAAGAATCTTGGCTTCTTGAGCCACTTTCAGCAGTTTGTCATTTTCGGCTAGATCCTGACCGGTGGTGACGACCAGAAAAAAGTGGCCGGCTTTGATTCTTTCGAGATCGCTGTCATTCACATCGCGCTTGGTCAAAATGAGGCGATTGGAGTAAGCAATTTTCAGCTCTTCCAACTCACTGGCGAATCGGGACGCTATCGCTTCCACCCGAGCGCCATAATCGATAAACCTGATTACTTCTTTCAGCGCCCGTTTGCCGCCGCCGGACACCAGAATATTGCGTCCGTCGACTCTGAGATTGACAGGCAGAAGATTGAATAATGATGAGTCCTTAGACTGATACGCGGATGTCATCTCATTTTGTTCTTACAAGCACGTAATTTATAAGGCTCTCTAGAGAGTTCTTAGCATCTGAAGGAGCAATTACGCTCAACGATTCCCTGGCCAGATCCGCATAGTGACCGGCCAGTTTGACAGTGGCTTCGACGCCACCGTTGGCTTTTATCAGGGCAATACCTTCTTGCGAGCCTTCATCGGTGCAAATCTGGCGGGTTTTGATCAACTCACGCAGGCGTTGAGCGGCCGCGTCGTCACGTTCCAAAACATAAAGCGCCGGCGCCGTGATTACTCCGGCTTGCAAATCGCTGCCCGGCTGTTTGCCAAGTTCGGTCGCTTCGCCGGTTATGTCCAGCAGGTCATCGACAATCTGAAAACAAATGCCCAGATTGACTCCATAGTCTTTCAGCGCCTGAACGACCTGGTCCGGCGCGGCGTTCAAAATCGCCCCTGCATGTGCTCCTGCGCCAAACAGAGAGGCTGTCTTGGCAATCGACTTGTGGACATAAGCTTGCCAATCGACCTCAGTGTTGAACTGGCTGCGCATTTGTTTTATTTCACCAGCGCAAAGGTCACCCAGCACCTGTCCATAAATGCCAACCACAACAGGGTTCATGATCCGGGCCAGGCAAATGGACGCCTGAGCAAAGAGCAAATCGCCCAAAAGTACAGCCAGGCGGTCATTGAAGCGTTTATTCACTGTCTCCTTGCCGCGCCGGAGCGAGGCGGAGTCGAGCACGTCGTCGTGCACCAGGCTGGCTGTGTGGATAAGCTCTGTCAGCACAGCTTGAATGATATTCAGTCGACCGATTTGCCGCCCCTCAATCAGGCTGGCTTTCGAGCCCAAAAGCGCGATTGCCACACGAATTCTTTTGCCGCCGGACTGAAAGACCTGAGCCAGAAGCTCTCCGACGAAAGGATTATCGTCAATAAGATTGGAAGTCAGCCACGTTTCGACAAGAGCCAGCTCTTCTTTTATTGGAGCGATTATGGCTTTGAGGTCTTCTTGAGGGGCTATGGCGGTCGTTATTGGAGCGCTGGTCATAATGTTTCCCGGTATTTTTACCAGCAGTTGCTACCAGCAGATGGTCACGGTAGATCTACCGGATGTCATCTGGTTTTGCTAAGCTTTTCATATAAGGCCAATTCACGTCAACAAATACTCGTTACTAAGCAACTAAGAGAAACTTATTAGGTTTTTAGCCAGTCATCTGGCTTATACCTAGCTAAGAATCTATACTCGTGTGCGGTGCGCGAAATATTCCTCTTTGAAGCCTCTTTCGAAGGCTCAAATCGATGAGACACTCAACTGTGGAGCAGAATCCATTGCAAGATCTGAAGAGAAAAATTACTAACAAGGAGCTGGCACTACCCGATGCTCTGGCTAAAGCGCTGCCCATGCTGCGTGGTCTTGTCCCAGATGATAAATTGATGTGGCTGGCGTCGGAACTGCAGGGATATCCAAATGGTCTCGAGTTTTTCCAAAGCAAGGGCAATGAAGCGGCGCTCAAAGAATTCCCCGCCTATCGGATCGTGACCGGAAAGATCTGGCTTTTGACACCACAAGGCACATTGGCCGAACTGAATAATCCAATGACCTCCCGTGACCGAATTTTTCTTTCTGCGCCTGTCTCATGGTTAGAAGAAGCCTTAAAGGATCCAAACGATACCTGCATCGTGGATATGGCAGAACTAACCAATTATTTTGCAAAGGGCGTGGGAAACGTAGTCTGCGAATGTCCGAAAGAACACCTGCGAGGCATTCTTTCTATTTTCAGGCAGCGTTTCATACAAGTATTGGACGAAGCCAGTCAGTCCAACTAATCCGTCTTAAAACTCATGGTAACCCAGTACCACAAGTACGCAGGCACCGCCGTGTATGACATTCAATCCGGCTTGTTCGGCGCGCTGGATGGCCGCTCTGCTTTCAGCGCCCGGTTGCATCCACAGATGTTTTACGCCGGACGCAATAGCGTCTTCCACGACTTGTTCGGTCACCGCCGGTGGTGTAATGATGGAAACTGATTCAACTGGCTCGGGTAAATCTTTGAGAGAAGCGTAAGAGATCAATCCTTCCACTTCGCCTTCCCGTGGATTTATAGGAATGGCCTGGCGATTGTTCTGCAAATAGCAGCGCAGCACCTTGTTGCCGTATTTTCGCCGGTTCGAAGATGCGCCTGCCACCGCAAACTTGGCAGCAGCCAGGAATTTATCGATTTTGTTGCCTTCAGCGTCCATGAATGAGTCTCCAGATGCAATCTTTTGTACTTTGCAGTGTAGTGCATAAAAATCAAAATTGCCGATAGACCAATTTCTCTTTATTCAAACCGCTGGCTGCCTCGATCTTTTTCTCGACAATATAATGATGCGGAGATAGTTTGCAAACCGGATCGGCCTGACATGCATCACCGGTCAGGAGAAACGACTGGCATCGGCAGCCGCCCAGGTCTTTCTCTCGAAACTCGCAGCTGCGGCAAGGTTCAACCATCCAGTCAGAGCCGCGAAAGGCGTTGAATGCCTCTGATTCTTCCCAGATCCAGCGCAGCGACTTCTCTTTAGTTGAGGGAAATAATAGAGTTTTGATCGCGTTTGCGGCCAGACATGGGTAGGCAGTGCCATCTGCAGAAACCACAATATGCCGGCTGGCCCAGCCGCCCATGCACGGTTTGGGAGAACTTTCCAGATAGTCACCAATCACCCAGCTCAATTGCATTTTGCCTGCCAGTTCTTTTTTCTTTGCATCGTAAACGGCAAGAGCTGCCTCCATTTGTTTCTTAGTCGGAAGCAAGTGCTCCAAATTTAAGAGTGCGAATCCGTAATACTGTGTGTTTGCAAGCTCAAGTCGTTTCACATCAAGACTTTCTGCAAGATCGATGATCTCTTCAACTTCGTCGAGATTATGTTTATGCAGCACCATATTCAGTGTCAAAGGAATTTTCGACTGCGCCGCTAATTTCAATGCAGCCAATTTCTGTTCTTGCGCGTGCCGTCCGGCAATTAATTCTGCGGTGCTCGCATTTGCTGATTGCAGGCTGATTTGAATGCTTTCAAGCCCGCAGTCGATCAGTTCAAAAAGAACCTTTTCTGTGAGTCCGATGCCGCTGGTAATTAGATTGCTGTAGATATCGTGTTTCTTCAGGCGGACGACGATCTCCGGCAATGCGGAGTATAGAAGCGGCTCACCGCCTGTTAGATTAGCTTGAACGACAGACATTTCGGCTGCCTGTTCGATGATGGAGAGCCAATTCTCAATTGGCAATTCTTTGTCTGCGCGAGTCAATTCCAAGGGATTAGAACAATAGAGGCAGCGCAATGGGCAGCGATGCGTAAGCTCCATTGTTAGTGTATAAGGCGGAGGGCATGCTCGCTGATTCATTGAAAGCACTAACCGTCTTTGATCTCAATCCAGCCGCGAGTGAGCGCATCGGTGATGAACTCCGCCAGATCTCGGTGCAGCGTTTCGTCTTCATAACGTTTGGCAAGTTCGGAATAAATCTCTTCAATTGACCGATGACCGTCAACTAACTCTAAAACTTCGCTGGCTGAGTGATTGAGTTTGACAATACTTTCCGGCATCAGCAAGAGCTTGCATTGCCTTTCTTCATCGTCTTTCAGGCGAACGCCCTGAGCGAATTGCAGAATAGATTCTTTGACTAGATTTTCGATATGGTCAGTCATTTTTGCAGCTTCCATTTCAGGTTCATTCATGTTCGATTGCATCGAGTAGTGACCATAATACGTCGCATTTGAATTCCACTGCTTTCAGCGCTTGCAGTTGTTTGTCATAAGTGTCGGCCGCTTTGGATACAAGAGAGAGCCCGTGTTGGGAGTCTCTGGGAGCCTGGCTGAGCCGATTGCGGAAATAATTCAACCCGCCTGGCTCGATCCACGAATAGTGCTTTTCCAAAACTTCAATTCGATAGCTGACAAGTTTTGGCGCAAACACCTCTGTGAGCGAAGATGCTACAGCCAGCCACCATTCGTTCAAGCGGCAATAGTTGACATATGCATCAACAGCAAAGACCACTGCCGGCAACAGATGTTTCCCCTCAAGCATCTCTTGTGTAGGAATTCCGGCCGCCTGTCCGAATTTCAACCAGGCGTTGATGCCGCCATCATCCTCGGTGCTGCCATCGTGATCGACAATACGCTCGCGCCAGAGGATGCGGTCGCTTCTTTGCGGCAATTTTGACAGCACAAGGGCATCTTTAACAGGCAGGCACTGCTGGTAGTAAAAGCGATTGGCGATCCATCGTCGCATTTCGGCTTTGCTCAATGAGCCTTCGTGCATGCGCTGATGAAAGGGATGTTTATCGTGATATTTCAGCTCGCCGATTTTTTCCAGGCGTTCTACGAACTGTTTTTCAGATAACAGTGTCTGGCTCGACTTTACATCAATCACGAAGCGTTTCCCCGACTTTGCTTGTCGAAAGGCACATGCCGTCGACTGCAATTTTGACCCCGGCTTTTTCGACCGCCTGTCTTTCCGGGGAATTATCGCGCAAAATCGGGTTGGTGTTGTTGATATGAGTGAGGAGTTTTACTCTTGCTTTCGAAACCTGCAATCTGGCTAGAATACCGTTCGGCCCGGAAAGAGGCAGGTGACCCATGCTTTCGGCTGGTCCGGCCTTGACGCCAAGAGACTGCAATTCGTCGGATGTATTGAAAGTGCCGTCCACAAGGACTATTTCTGCACCTTTAAGCAATGATTCGAGGTTGTCATCCCAGGAGGCAATCTGCGGTGCATAGGCAATAGCGTCTGCCATCGCGGTATTGGTCTCAAAGCGCAGACCGATGACTGGATCAGCTGCCGCTGCCGGCCTATGTTCTTTGGCATATCGAGGTTGCCTGCCGCTCAGTGTCACTGCCGTAACCTTAAGACTTTCTCCCAGGGAAAACGGCACTCCCGGGACGATGCGGCAAAAATCCAGGTTTGCGTAGTTGCTGAGAACCGAGCGGACAGGAAAAGATGTCTCCATTAAATCGAGAACCGAGGATGTGGCAAACACTTTCAGGTTCGCCCCCTCACGAAGATTAATCAGTCCTACCGTATGGTCGAGTTCGCCATCCGAAAGAATTACTGCCCTGATCGGAGTTTTCCTCAGCTCCCCGCCTTTGGGCGGATGCAACTGCGGGTGTCTGGCCAGTTGATGCCTTAAATCGACACCTGGGTTGACGATTGCCCAGGCCGTTTCGCCGTCCTCTTCATATGAAATAGCCAGAGAGTCAGTCGTGCGTGCGCTTTCTGGATGCTCTCTGGCAAAATTGCAATTCTGGCAACCGCAATTCCACTGAGGACAGCCGCCGCCGGCGCCCGTTCCCAGGATGATCAGGCGCATTTATGCCCTTACCTCTTGTGAATGTAGGCTGTCACTTCGGCGCCGGCGCTGATGATTTCGTAACTTGGCTTTTCCCACATAACGCGCTCCCGGTAAGTTTCAATCTCGCCTACGTTCACATAAGCTTTCATTCTGGATCATGCACTTAGCAATACAATCTAAACTATCATTTGTATCTAATCGACTAATTATGTTGCAAAACGGCTGAAGATTGACAAGGGGGCGCCCATGAAGGCGAGTGTAGCCAAGAAAACAGAAACAACAAAAGGCGCCGGCAAATTTGACCTGGAATCCGTTCAGTCCGCCATAAAGGAGGAAGAACTGGAGGGCTGGTTGTTCTATTTCTTTCATGGCAATGACCCACTGGCGCTAAGCATTTTGGGTTTGGAGGAAGGGCACTTCACGCGCCGCTGGTTCTATTTCGTGCCTGAATCCGGCCAGCCCATAAAGATTGTCCATCGCATCGAGATGGACGCTCTTGATTCCCTGCCGGGCGAAAAACGTGTTTATCTCGGCTGGAAGCAACTGGAGACCGTCCTCAAAGAAGTTCTCGGCGGCGTCAAGCAAGTGGCCATGCAATATTCGCCCATGAATCACATTCCTTATGTTTCTCGCGTCGACAGCGGCATTGTTGAATTGGTGCGCGCTTCCGGACCTGAAGTTTCTACTTCCGCTAATCTCGTTCAAAAATTCGAGGCGGTGTGGAGTGACGAACAACTGAAGAGTCACGTCAAAGCCGCAGAGAACTTGCGCAAGTTTGTTTTCTCAGCGTTCAAACTGATTAAAGAGCGTATCAATGCCGGCAAATCTATAAACGAATATGAGGTGCAACAGCACATCTGCAAGTTATACGAAGATAACAACATGATCACCTCCTCACCGCCCATAGTGGCAGTGAATGCGCACAGCGGTTTGCCCCACTATCAGCCGTCTAGAGATTCATACAGCGAAATTAAGAAGGGTGATTTTGTCCTTCTCGATATCTGGGCGAAGTTGGATGCGCCGCACAACGCAATTTACGCCGATATTACCTGGACCGGATTTGTCGGTGACAGCGTCCCTCAAAAGTATGTCGACATCTTCGAGGTGGTGCGCGGTGCTCGCGATGCTGCTCTCGCTTATGTGTCCGAAAAGGTAAGCGGCAAGTCAATAGTCCACGGCTACCAGGTCGATGACGTCTGCCGCAACTATATTGTCGAGCGCGGATATGGAGACAAATTCGTACACCGCACCGGTCATTCCATCTGCACCGAAGTGCATGCAAATGGTGCCAATATTGATAATTTGGAGACCAAAGACGAAAGGGAAATCATTGCCCACACGGGATTTTCGATTGAGCCCGGCGTTTATCTGGAAGAATTCGGAGTGCGCAGCGAAATCGATGCTTATGTAGGAGATGATCAGGTCCTTGTCTTTGGGCAACCTATTCAGACAGAGGTGATTGCGATACTGGCCTTGGAGTGAGGATTCTCAGTGCCCTCGGAATATTGTCTAATGCATGTTGGTTACTGGGTCACTGACCTGGCTGCCCTTTCATGCTTGGGGGCTGGACTGGCGGCTATTGTTCTGACTCTTTTGCCCGGAAAACGTCTGACCGGCAAAACCGATGGCGTTGACCCTTCTCGCTTCATCGATCCGGGCGCCGGCGAGACTGCCAGATATAGATTGGCTTATAAAGATCTTGTCAGCGTCAAAAATTCTACTCTTGAGGCAACGCAGGTTTCTCCTCTCAAAGCTGCTCTTCCGCAGGCAGACGCCGAAGCGCAAGGTGAGGCAGCCAATGTTCAGTCGGCAAGCGATCTGGCTTTGACCATGTTCGATCAAGGGGTGCTGGGAGTCGGACTGGGCGCCAGAAGCCAGGCAGCAACGAAGAATTTATCGAAAACCAAGATCGATGGAAAGACTAAAATAGACTCGAAAACTAAGATTGACTCAAAAACCAAAATCGACTCGAAAACTAAAGTCGAGCCGAAGGGCAAGCTAGATTCGAAAACCAAGATAGATCCCAGGGCTAAAGCCGATTCCAAAGACCTTAAAGATCCAAAGGCGAAAGCCAAAGTCGATCCCAAAAAAGGCGATCAGAAGAGTAATGTCCAGACCAATATGGCAGTTCGCAAAATCACATATGGTGCCAAAGCGGCCACGAATCTGCCGACTGGGCCAGTTGATGATCCCGAAACCGGTCAATCTCACAGCGTGGATTTCTTCCGTGATGAGCCGGCCGACGTGGCGGAGAATTCTTTCAATCAACCCAATCAACCTAATCAGATCAACCAGCCCATAGAGACTTCCTATCAGGAAGTGCCGAGCCAGATGTCTGATCAATCGGAAGCTCCCGGTCCTGTTCCGATACTGCGCCTGCCGCCGCATCAAGCTCCGCGTCAGCCTTTGCCTGCGGATCAAATGCCGAGCTTCCCGTCTCAGCCGCAGCCGATGCCGCCTGAGCAGCCCCCTGTACCGGAGCCTATCGATCCAACAAGAGACCCGAAGAAAGTCGGACGTTCTACTTTGATTGAGCCGAAAAAAAATTTGCAAGGCAACCAGGAGCCACCTGCTCAAGATAACAGAGAGCCACCGCCTTTGGAGTACTTTCAGTGACAGAGGCAAAAGCACCATCGGCAGTGAATGCGTCGCCTAAAAAGGCGAAATCCGAAAGCCAGGGCGTCAAGCCCTGGTCCTTGCGTCTGCTTTTTATCTATATCGGCATGGGCTTTTTCGTGCTCATGGCCTGGGGGCAAATCGGCCCCAGCATTCTTTCTGCCATTGCCTTCAACCTGGCTGTGCTTGCGGTTCTTGCAATTATCTCGACATTTACCCGCACGCTTGTGCTCCGGCGTCTTTTGTCGCTATTTCTCTGGGGCGCCTTCATGACCGGAGTGGCCGTGATTGTTTCTCATGCCGTCGTCAAAATCTTTGCCTTTGCCGGGCCGGGCATTACCGAAATAGCTATGGCAATGGTGGAGGAAGTAATCAAACTGCTGCCTCTGATTATCTTGCTGATCGCCGGCAGAAGATTCAGCACATTTACTATGGGGATGACCGACTTCATTCTGGCTGGTGCCTGTCTTGGTGCCGGTTTCTCATGCCTGGAATACGCGGCCGCACACCAGCACAGCGCTGCTTACGGACAACTGGCCTGGCTGCCTACAGCCGAGATCAATAATGGAAGAATGGTTTCCGGACACCTGATCTGGTCGTCTCTGGCAGCTGCCGGAATCGGCTTCGGATTTTTCTTCAAGACCAATGTGAAAGTGGCGGCGATTGGCGCGGTCGTCGGATTGGCTGTATCCATGCTCGATCACGCTGCCTATAATTACAGCCTGGTCAACACCGATTGGATTACTTCGATTCTCAATGTTGTTGCTCTTAATGGTTATCTTGCCTTTGGATTGTGGGTGGCATCACTGGCAATTGCAATTGTTGTAGACACGCGCATATTATTGAAAGCGGTGCCGCAATTCTCCGAATTCAAAGTCCCCAAAGGATTGGAAGGACTGGATGGATTGATGGCCATGTGGGATTTCGTCATCGATCGCCGGCGCCTGGCCTATTCACTGCATCACTATGAAAATGCGCCTGAGACCTTGAAGAAGGATGCGGCGGTGACTTCTTCATTGCTTGCTCAAACCTTGATCAACTTCCATATGCCGGAGCGCCGATTGCGCACGTTGGATGCCATGACGCGCGAGGATTTGACCCTTGTCTCAGGTATCAACGACATGGGCAGAGGCGATCCCGACAGTTTGAGCGAGATCGATTTGCCTTCGCACTATCATTTGATTGAGCCCTTGAGCGAGGGCGGCATGGGCATTATCTATAGTGCAGAACATATGCACACCGGGCAAAAACTGGCGATCAAACTTCTGCATCCAACCTTTGCGCGCCAGGCCAATGCCGTGGAGCGTTTCAAGCATGAGGCTAAAGCGGTCGGATCATTGAAGCATCCCAATCTTGTTACCATCACTGATTTTGGTATCACCGAGCGCCGAAGAATTCCGTACCTGGTCATGGAGCTGATTCCCGGCGTCAATCTGGAGCAGCTGTTGAAGAGCGGGGAGGGAATGCCGCCGGCCCGTTTCTTTGCTGTTTTCGATCAAGTACTGGATGCGCTGTCGCATGCGCACAAGCGCCTGGTCATTCACCGCGACATGAAGCCCAGCAATATTTTGTTGACGCAAACTGACGATGGACGCGATTTCGTCAAAATTGTCGACTTCGGCATTGCCAAAATGATGACAGGCGAAGGAGAAGAGGGTAGCAATACTCAAGAATTGACCAGAACCGGAGACCTGATCGGCAGCCCGCTCTACATGAGCCCGGAGCAAGGATTGGGCACCAAACTGGATGCCCGCTCGGATATTTATTCAGTCGGCTGTGTCATGTATGAATGTATTGCTGGCAGCCCGCCTCTAATGGGAAATACTGCAGTGCAAACAATCATGATGCACGTCAATCAATCACCCGATTCTTTGCGTGTGGCCAAACCGGAATTGAATATTCCCGAGTCGGTAGACAACTTTGTCCTGAAAGCGCTGGCGAAAAATCCGGACCATCGTTACCAGACGATGGATGAAATGAGGGAAGCCCTGCACGCGATCAGGGCCAATCCCCAGGGACCGCCGGCCAGTCCCCCGAATCCGCCAAATTTTCCAAATACCCCTAACGTGCACGCGTAGCAAGTACAATTAGTCAGATCTCTTAATAAGGGCATTAATCAAAGAAGGAACGTTATGACATTGAGCAATCAAGCCGGCAAGCACATGAGGAATCAATTCCGGAATCAAATTCGCGATCAAAAGGGACTGGCTACCTGGGTCAAGGTTCTGATCGGCGTCATGATTGTAGGGACGATTTCTATCATCGGACTGATTGCCGGTGGTGTTTTCTTCTTCGGCTCCGCCATGAAAGACATTATGGATCCGGCTAAGGTCAAAACGACGGCCGAGTCGATTGCCAAATTTTCAGAACCGCTGCCGACTGGTTGGAAATTCGGCATGGCGCTCAATATGTTTGGCACCAGTGTGGCCATGCTCAACAATGAAAAGGACAACATGACCGTTACGCTGTTGAAGCTGCCGCGCACCGGCAAGGAAATCAGCTCCGATGAAGTGATTGAAGGCTACGCAGACAAAGGCGTGCCGAATATGTCCGGAGTAGATCCGGAAAAGACTTCCGCCAAGGTCAACATCAAAGACAGAGGCAAGCTCACCGTCGGCGGTGAGGAGATGAACTATGTGACTGGATACAGTGAAAGAGGCGGCAAAAAGTTTTCCCAATTGATTGGTTGCGTGATGCCGAAGTCGACACAGAACGCAGTCATCATCCAGGGCGTTTGCCTTGATTCTGAAGATTACAAGCTTGCGCAGACCAAAGCCCTTCTGAATTCCATCAAAGGATTCTAAAGACAGATGCCAAAAGTAGATGCATCCATCGAGAAATACTCATCCCTTTTGGCACTATTTGCGCGATTCTTTCTTTGCATGTCGCTTTTCTGGGCTGCTTGCTTCAACATTGCCGGCTGGCAGGTGCAGTTGGCGATGCTGACACCGGTTGCTCAGTCATTTGCTGCTCCCATACTGGCTTCTTCAATCGCCGCTGAGTTTGTACTGGGGGTGGCTATTCTGATTGGCTACATGGCCAGACAAATTGCTTTATTGGCAGCTGTATACACTCTTACCAATGCCTGCATCATGCATGCATTTTGGAATGCCGAACCGGGCTTCAACTCCAATCACGCCATGAATTTCTTCCAGTCGATTGGAGTAGCCGGTGGATTTTTTCTTCTGGCCGCTTTTGGTGCCGGTGCTTACAGTGCTGATGAAAAACTTAAGGAACCAGCTCAGAAAACGGAAGCCACATCGGAGCCGAAGGTTTAAAATCCGGTTTTTTTGAGGGTTGTGCTGATCCGAATTTTGGAGAATTGACAAAGTCGTGGTTAACAATCTGTGTACTGCCGTTTCTCTGCTGAACTGCAGTTTCGAGTGGCCATCTGTTTGAAACTGTTGGCCTGGAGCGAAGCGTGTTTATACCCAATTCAAGGCAGGTTTGTTTGCCTTGAAAGGTTGGGCGAGAAGCGAGATACAGTTGCGGAGATTTGTCAGGAATATGCGAATTGATGGCGTTTATGAAGGCGTTGCATTTCTCTTTATCCGTTTGATAGGTCATGGCCACCAGATCAAAAGTCGCTTGGTCTATTCTGCCGTCATTCATGATTGATTCCCCGGCAAGCGCTGCCAGTCCTTCCTCCTTTGGACAGAGAGCAGATTTTGGTTTATCTCGATCTTGTGACTCGTTTTCTCTGTTAATTTCAAATCCGCACATCATCTTGCTGATTTCTTCAGCATTCGAGTCCTCCTGCCGGGCAGGTTGATAGGACATATATTCACTGTTGGACGGTGCCAGTGCTCTCGAGATAGCCACCGCCTGATTTGATGGGCAACAATCGGGCTGATCAAACCTAGTCATTTCTTTTACCTCTTGCTTAGGATCGTGAGCATACGCACTCTGCACACCATATCGCCTGGGCTGCGCGGAAGTAGTGAGAAAATCGTGTGGAATTTGTGCAGGATCGTGCAAAAATGGAGTCGGGTTTACTGCGGTATTGGGAAACATGGCGAAAATTCTGGTCGTCGAAGACGATGTTGATCTTTCAGAGACCATCAAATTGTGGCTCAAGGGCGAGCACCACGATGTGGACGTCGTCGGTGACGGTCAAGCAGCGCTCCTTAACCTGAAGACGTATCACTATGATGCGGTAATCCTCGATTGGGACTTGCCGCTTGTTAACGGCTTGCAGGTCTGCAAGGAAGTGCGCGCCGCAGGCAAAGGCATACGCATCATGATGCTGACGGGAAAGACCCAGCTCAATGATAAAGAGCAGGGGCTGGACAGTGGTGCTGATGATTATTTGACAAAGCCGTTTGAGCTGCGCGAACTTTGTGCGCGCCTGAGGTCGATGCTCAGGCGTCCGGAACAGGTCTTGAGCAATGCCCTTCAATATCGTGATCTGATTCTGGAACCAGATGGTTATCGTCTTTTGAAAAACGGCAAAGAAATCAGGCTATCGGCGCGTGAATATGCTCTCTTGGAATTTTTCCTGCGCAATCAGGGCAAGGTCTTTACCGCCGAAGCTTTACTGAATCGACTCTGGGAATCGGCGTCAGATGCATCTCCTGCTACAGTGCGCACTTTCATCAAGCAATTGCGGCAAAAGATCGATACGGAAGGAGAGACTTCCATTATTGAGAATTTGCACGGTCTTGGTTATAGAGTCTCGCCATAGCACGCCATCTCTCTGCGAAATACTCGCGTTCGGCATCGTGTATGCGGCGAGCTGCATCGGGCGGTAACTTCGTCCAGTCAGGAAACACAACTTTTGGACCCAGCTGATCGGCATATTTTTTCTCGAGATCGATCTCTCCCGGGCAGGGAAGGCCGGGGAGCGACCTGTCTTCCTTTTCGGGCGCGACTGGAGGCTGTTCTGGCTTCTGTTTTTTTGACGAGGAGAAATCGATCTCGGACACATCGTCGCGAGGCCTCGGCGGATCGAAAATACTC
Source organism: uncultured Candidatus Obscuribacterales bacterium (assembly GCA_964531315.1). Taxonomy (GTDB): domain Bacteria; phylum Cyanobacteriota; class Vampirovibrionia; order Obscuribacterales; family Obscuribacteraceae; genus QKMZ01. The sequence continues at coordinate 28,701 of CAZHEZ010000041.1, forward strand.
CAAGTTGACTTGGGATCCCAAGCGTCAGAAGAAAGCAACTCCTTCTCGGTTGGCATTCCCAGCTGACCGTAGGAGAAGTAATCATATTTGGCAAAATCTTTTGCATTTGCGCTGAGCTTCTCCCAGTCTGCCATCACTTCTTTGGCACTGGCCGGTTTCCATTGAGAGGAGAAGAGCCCGTCTTGCTCTTTTCGAAAAGCCTTGATTGGCAGTCCGGGATAGACCGGTAGTACAAGTTTTTGTTTGTTGTCGCTAATTTCGACATAGCCTGATCTGGTTTCACCGGCATTCTCACCAAATGAGCGAATCTGCAAATCCTTCATCTCCTTTGGCAGCAGGTATTTAAATTTTTGCATTGATTGTTTCAGTATGTCGGCATCCGAGCCGGCCAAAATCAGTCCGCGCAGCGTTCTCAAATCGCCCGACTGCACCGCGGTGATCAGATCGCAGACCATCTCGGTGCTGGTAAGGTTTTTAGTCTGGGAGCCCCAGGCAGCTATATCTTTTTTCGATATACCGCTCTCATGCAGCAATTGATCATTCGATAATGATTTGAAATAATCGTAGCTCTGTACTAGTTGATCGACTATTGTCGACCGTTTATGCCACGGAACTTGAAGCTCCTTCTTGAGCTCTGCTAAGGAGAGAACTCCATTTTTGTCGGCATCAATAATTTCAAAATCTTCGTTTAGAAATCTTTTGGCGCTATCTTCTCTGGAGTATTTGTCCCCATCCCATTCATTCAGCATTATTCCGGCTGTTTTTTCGGTAAGTAGCGCATCTTTGCTCAATGCTTCAGAAATGGATTGTCCAATATTGATGTCGTTTAGGCCGGGGGCGCCATCACCTGGCGTCTGCAAGAATCTTGATGAGAGCGTGTACTCGGAAAACGGACTCCAGTGGGCAGAGGAATCGGAACTGGATTTAGCCGGAGACATTGAATCGGAAATAGGGTCATAGCTATATGAAGATGCAGGAATTGAAGTTGTTTGGCTCTCGGTATTCGCGGATATTTGTCTTTCCATAGAATAGAATCGCTCCTGTCCCGGCGGGGTCGGTGTGCTTGAGAGCTTAGCTGCCTAGCGTGCGGACTTGGTGAGCGAATTGTGCAAAATTTGTGTGGGGGCGACCTGCACAAATTCCGCACAAATTTTTCACCAATTACCAGCAAAGTTTCAATATTCTTCCATCCATAGCGCCCGGAGGAATATGCCGTGAGTGACCGACCAAGCAATGCCAGAGTGCAGGGTGAAACGCATGATATTGAGCATGCCAATGGAGTTTCCGGCTTTCAGGCGCTGGATAGCGCCGATGATCCATTAGACAGCAATATGGATTTTGAGGCAATTAGTTGGGAGCGTACTCGCGCAATTTTGCTGGACGACGCCAAACTGGCAGGACCTGATTTTGGAGCCCGAATACGAGAAAAGCAAAATGCCAGGGTGGCTATGGGTAAAGAGATTGACGGCTTCAGCGACGATTGCTTCGCACTGGCGGATACGAATTTTGATGGAAAATTGTCCCTCAAAGAAATTCAAAGAATGGAGGATAAAGTGCCTGTTGGTCCATATAAGGATGTTGTCAGTTTCTTGGAGAAGCAATACCTCAAGATCAAGTCACTTTCTGACGATCAAATGTTCTGGGAAGACGGAATAACCAAGAAGGATTTGGCCGCATTTTCGCAGGGTGCCAAAGACAGTCTTGACAGTATGATTGGCTATGGAATGGCACAAAAAATTCGCACAGGCGATCTGAATTCCTTGCGAGTTTTGGCAAAGGAAGGCGCACAATCCCCGGGCACGGTTTTGCAAGAATTCGAAAAGGACCTGTTGGGAAACCGCTTCGAACGTCAGCTTAAAGGAAAGCACTTCAGCGTGCCTGCAGTCGGCAAGGACACCGTCTATTTCAGCTTTCAAACCGATGGATGGCGAATTGACGTACCCTCCAATCCGTCAGAGCCGGTCAGAGCTTACAGCTCATTTCTGCCTGAAACTTATGCCCCCAAGCGATGGCAGCCCACAGATGTCTCCAAAGCCTGGAATGCGATCAGTCGTGAAGCGAATATAAGACGCGGAAAGCAAAGCCTTTGAGGACCGTCTGGATAAAAACACTAGGCGGCGGTTTTAGGCAAGCGAATGGTGAAGGTCGTGCCCTTTCCCAGCTCGCTTTCCACACTTAGAGAGCCACCGGCGGCGCTGATTATCTCGCGACAAATAGACAGTCCAAGACCGCTGCCTTTTCTGTTTTCGGAATCAGTGGACGAGACTTGATGAAATGGCTCGAAAATAAGAGCCAGCTGATCGGGGGGCACACCCCGCCCCCGGTCGGCAAACTTGATCCATACATCATTATTGTCAGCCATAGCACTGACTGAGATCTTGGATTCCGGCGGCGAAAATTTGATGGCATTGGAGAGCAGGTTGATAAAAACCTGCAGTAATCTCTCTTTGTCGCTGTATACAGTCAAGTCTTTCAAATCAGCTTCTATAGTGATCTTTTGCTGTTTGGCCAGAGCATTGACTGACACTGCTGCGTTCTCAAATACATCCGTCAGCCTTACCTCTGTCAATTTGAGCGGCAGCTTTCCGGCTGATAGTTTTTGAATGTCCAGCAAATCGTTGACCAGGCGCAGCAGTTGACGTGCGTTTCGCTCCGCCCTCTCCACCAGTTCTCTGGCTTCGGCCGGCATTGCCGCGTCGCTTTTAGAGGTTAGATAGGAGAGCGAACCTTCAATAGATGTAAGAGGAGTGCGCAAATCGTGGCTGACCATGTTGAAAAGATCGGTTTTCAGTTTTTCAGCTTCCGCCAGCGCACCGGCCATTTCATGGAAAACATTGTCGAGCTGGGAAATCTCATCATGTCCTTGCAATGGCTGATTGAGTGGTTTCTTTTGCGCCAGTCGATTGGTATTGTCCATTAGGATTTTTAAGCGCTCGACAATGTCCAGGCTGAAGGCGCGCGATAGCAAAAGGGCCGCGACAATATTCAGTCCGATGCCGGAGATCAGCAACCAGCGCATCATATTGCGGAACAGTTGAGCCGCCTTACTGCTGCGGTCCTGCTCTTTCTTGTACCGGTGCACAATCGAATCATCCTGTGCTCTTGCATGTTGGACCGTTGATTCAAGAGCGCGACGAATTTTAGCGGCTTCGAGAAATCCGAATTTTTCGTCATCGATCAGTTGACGTGTCTTGTACAGTATTTGAAAGATTTGCTCGTTGCACTCGTTGAAGTCTCGGAATTCTTGGGCTTCCGTCGGCGTTTTCATCAATTGGCGCAGTTGATCGGTGATGCCTGCGTGATAAGCCACTGACTCCTCATAGTTGTGCAAGAAAACAATATCGCGACTGAGTCCATATCCAAATATTGAAGAAGCGGCATCAACCCTGTTTTTGCCGCTTTCATAAAACTTGTAGATGACATTGCGTGCGTGTGTTTCGCTTTCCGCTTGCAATTCAGCATTTTGCAAAAGCATAAGATGAACACCCAGCATGACGATCTCGCCGGTAAAAAGAATGCCGACCAGAAGTAAGCCCTTTTGAGGAATGGTCAGCTCAAGTTTCATCGTTGCTCACTGGGGTTCGCCTGTAAACATTATGTTGATAAGATAATCTCGCGGACTACGTGTTCCGCCGCGCGGACGGCGCCGTCGATGTTGCCGTTCCAGATTGGAGACGACTCTGTTGTCGCCCAGTGAATGCGTCCAAAGGGTTCGCGAATGACGTGACCGTATGAGGTCATAACCCCCGGCGCCAGGTGAGAGACATGGCAGCCTCTAGTCCAGCGTTCTTGCGCCCAATCCAGTTCGAAGTAATGTTCAGGCTGGCAGGCCCTCGGTCCGAATCTTTGCTCGAGGGCATCAAACAGATGTTTTTTTCTTTCCTCGGCAGACATTTCGGCAAGCAAAATTGCTTCTCGGGCAAAAGAAAACGACATCAAAATTCCGTGTTTATTGCCTGGGCGTGAGGTATCCAGAGTGATGGAAATGAGCCCGTCAATCGGCGTCACTTCTCCGCTCAGTCCATCGTTTCTCCAAAATGGTTGATCATAGACTGTCACGAATTTGATGCATCTGCCCGCCGGCATATGCCTTAAAAGCTCAGCTCGCGTGGCAGGCAGCAGGGGTGTGTATTCAATGTCGTCGGCCAAATTTGGTGGAATTGCTACAACTACTCGCTTCGCTTTGATCTCAGCTTTGTCTGATCTGACTGTGACACCATTTTCGTCCTGCAGAATTTCGCGAACCGGTGAAGAGAAAACAAAGCGGTCGCCGATTTTTTCTTCCAGCTTCTGAGCAACGGACATCATGCCGGTTTGGACCATGTCCTGTTCGGCGCCGCCTTCAACTTTCATTTGCAATTCTATGTCGTTGCCGGCTGCGGCAATGTGGAAGAGAACGTAGAGCAGTGAAATCTCGGACGGCTCGCAAGTAAACAAGCCGATGAACAAGGCGCGCAGCATATCGCGGGCAGGCTGAGTGAGCGCATGTATAGGATTGTCTATCCATTGACCAAGCGAGATTGAGTCCCATTCTTTTGCACGCGAGCAGCTCCATGGTGCATCGTTGGGAACTTGATGCGACATCTGGGAAAGCAATTGGAAGGATGCCCAAACGCTGGCCAGCGAAATCATATCGATGTTTGGAATCAGCCCGCTGAAGCGATGAAGTTTATTTTTGTAGATGAGCAAGGTGTCGCCGTGCACATGCGTTGGCGTTGTTTCCAAACCCATCTCTTCTATGAGCGCATAAATGCGATCTTGACCCGGTCCGACGAAAGTCCCACCCAGGTCAATCGGCGTTCCGTCATCGAGATATTTCGTCCAAACCCTGCCGCCTATACGATCTCTTGCTTCGACTATGAATACTGAGTAACCCGCTTGCATCAATCTATAAGCCGCGGTCAGACCGGCAAAGCCAGCACCGACAATGCAAAAGTCGCAATCTATTGAATTGACGTTATTCACGTGAATATTGCCCAATATGACTATTGGGATATTAAATCAGCTTGAGATCTGCAATCAGTTTAGTCTTCGACGCGTTTTGCCAGGGCTTTGGAGTGAATTCGATTGCTGATTCGGTTCAAATCCTTTTCGACGTCGGCAATATTCTTGTAACTGAGCTTGCCGCCGTTTTTCTCTTTCATGCGCACCACTTTTTTCCAGACGTCCTGATTGTCTTCTCTCAAATCTTTTGCCTCTCGAAGTGTCAATTCGCCGGCTTTCTCCATGCGATTGATTTTGGCAGCCAAAATTTCATGGCGCTGTGTAACCGTGTATCGATGTGCTCTTGCTTCAGACGATGGGGTGGCAACTTGCAGCATGGCTAAAACAGCAAGTGCGGAAACTACTTGGCGAATCATTTTATGAAACCTCCGATCGTGGTGGTTTTGAGACGCGCCCGGTCAATCAAGGTTCCCCAGGCAAAGGCCAGGTATTCTGTGAAAACAGCCTGCGATATTCGGCTATTGTGCGGCAGTTTCCTGCGGCAGGTGGCTCTGGATGTATTCCCTGAGAGAGGAGAATTCGCGCTCGATTGAAGTAGCGGTTTCATCCGCTTCAATCCAATCGTGTCGGCAAGCGGTCTGTTCCAGGTACATGCAAAGGCGGGCCAGGTTTTTAGCACCGATGGAAGCGCAGGATGCTTTGATTTCATGCGCCAGCGCCGCGACCAACTTGGAGTTTTTTTCCTCCATGTGAATTCTCACTTTAGCCAACATGTCTGAAGTGTCATTCAAGAACATTTCCATCATATCTGTCAGTTGCTCGGGTTCGTAGAACTCTTCCAACTCGGCCATATCCAGAGGCTCGTTTTTGACCAGAGACAATGCGCTCTTTGGTCTGAGCACTCTGCGTCTTGCCTTCTGGGTTTCGAAGACGACTTCGGTGCGCAACCAGTGTGCAACTTTGGCTTTGAGAAGATCGATGTCGATAGGCTTGGACAGATAGTCGTCCATGCCTGCCGCGATGCAGCGTTCTCTGTCGCCTGACATGGCCAGCGCCGTGACTGCAATGATGGGGCTATATGAATTCGTGCGTGCTTCGATTTCACGAATGGCCACGGTTGCTTCGAAGCCGTCCATGACCGGCATATGACAATCCATAAGAATCAGGTCGAATTTCTGATTTGACACTGCTTCGACTGCTTCGCGCCCATTGCTGGTGATTTTTACTTTCAAGCCCAGTCGCTGAAGAAGAACCGAGGCTACTTTTTGATTGACGAAATTATCTTCAACAAGGAGCACATGAGGTGGATCACCCTGTGCATTCATAGAGTCTCCGGATGCTGGTTTCATTTCTGTCTGGACCTCTCATTTCTTGATCTCGGCACGAGTCCTCTTTTGGCTCCCCTTCGGAGCCTTTTAGTCCCAGGCATTCTGGAGACTAAAAGTAATTAGAGCGAAAACGAATACTCATGATTATTGCCGAAAAACGCCCCTATTTGCATCAATAATTGGTCTGTCGAATCAGGACTTAGGGAAACTTGATATTTCTCCTTTGCTTATCGAACGGGCAAAGAGACGGTTCGGCCGCCTCTTTGTTGCCCGTTCATGTCTTTCTAGTTAACGCGAATGCCGATGCGGGCACGCGCTCTTTGTGTGCTGGCGATATCGCGATCTAAAGATGTTTGAACATCATCCAGTTTTTCCGAGAGATACTTGCGCTTGCTGTCGCTCAGGCAGCCATTTTTCGTATACTTCACCTGGCGTGTAGATACTTCGTTGAGACGTTCTTTCAGTCGGGAAACGTCGTAGCTGGTCAAGCGGCCGGCTTTGTATTCGTCGTCGATGCGCTGCGTCATCAGAATCATTCTGCCGCCGATGTCATCGGTAGTGACGACTACGGACGGAGCACTGATCACGCGTGCCGGAGTGATTACCGTCTGGGAAGGCACATAGGCGGTGGTGACGGGAGTAACCACAGAGCCGTCACTTGTGACGTAGGTTGTTCCTACCAGGCGTCTGAAAGCGATTGTCGGAACATAGCCGCTCAAAGTGTCATTTAAGTCATTCAAGCGATTGGCAATGGAGAGCGCTTCATCATAGGTGATTGCTCGTCCACCAACTCTATAGCCTTCTTCCTGAGCGGAAATGGTGGCCAGGTCGGAGCGCAGATGCATGGCTTGATCGGCACTGATTTTGCCAAGTGACAGTGATTCATTGATATAGCGTTCTAAATCGGCGCGGCGTGAATCAATCGTTGCCACATAGGGATCGAATGCAGGAAGGGCGGAAAGCGAAACAAGGCGTCCCGATGAGTCAAAACCTGCCAGTACTCTATTGCTCGATCGATCTAATACGACCCAACCGGGGCTAAGCGAACCGGACACGTATCCTCTAATAGGATCAAAAGGTCCTTTTAGTGCGCCGGTCAAAGGATCTACTACTACATAGTCTCCCGAGCCGGAAAGTGTGAATTCGGTTGCAGTAACCGGACTTGAAATGGTTGTGCCAGGTTGAGTGATTGTAGTGGTGCGGATTATTGTTTCAGTGTCAGCCAGCGCAGGCACGACAGCGCAGCCCAAGATGCTCACTGTAAATGCGGCCAGTAGTACTTTTGCGTTCATGATTCCATCTCCATCTTTCATAGTCTTTTACGCGGGCTGCCCTACCTTCCTAGAAATTTCCAGGTCTCTTTCCCTGGGCCTACGCCAGCAAGTAGGACTGCAGAATTAGCAATCGGTTCCATTTATTGAGATCGAAATCGACCTATTTATAGGATTGGTTGGTTTTGGACAATTCGATAAAGCTGTAAAGCTCAAGAGCCCAGTAAAACCAGCCCTGCTGGACCCGGTTCTTGAAGATCTTGACAGCATGACAGTAATTTGAGACAATACTGTCATGGTTGTTCAAGGACACGACGCATTTACCCTGGATGAGCTTCTTACGGAAGTGGGACAGCTTGTGACGTCACTGGGGCTGATCGGAATCCAGAAAGACAACCGTGTATCGGACCTGCCGGATGTGAGGACAGTCCGCTACTACACCAGTCTCGGCCTCATAGATCGCCCGCAAATCATCGGCAGGCAGGGCATCTACGGGCGCAGGCACATTCTGCAATTACTGGCCATCAAAGCTATGCAGACCCTGCACTTACCGCTTCAGGAAATACAGTCAAAGCTATACGGGCTCGCAGACGCCGAGCTCGAGGGTTTGACCGCGGCAATCGCTCAGCAGAGTAAATTTCAAAGAGACGAGGTGCAATCTCGTCCTGTACTCTGGAGAGAGATAGTTGTAGCGCCTGGCCTGAAGCTTATGGTCGAAGACGGGTGGTCACCGGAATCCGATACAGAAGCAGTTTTAAACATGATGCGCGCCGCTTTGCATTTAATCATCAAAGATAAGCGCCGACCTGAACACGATGGAGGTTAAGGTAATGTCAGATCCAGCCGCAAGGACTATCCCTTTATTCGACCCCAGCACAGAGCTGGCCAAAAGAGCTCTCGGTACTCTTATTGCCGAACTATCCGGCACTAAGAAAGAACTGCCGTTGGCAGGTGTGGACATTGATGCCAAAGTCGCCGACCGCATTTGCGATGTGACAGTAAAGCAGAAATTTCGCAATACATTCCCCGATCATTTAGAAGCGGTCTACATTTTTCCGCTTGCTCATTCGGCTGTAGTCACGTCTTTTGAGCTTCGAGTCGGAACACGTGTTGTGAAAGGGCAAGTGAAAGAACGCGAAGCAGCGCGGCAAGACTATCAAGCGGCGCTTACCGAGGGTAAACGCACGGCCCTTATGGAACAAGAGCGCGACGATATTTTCACCATGCAGGTGGGCAATATCGCCCCCGGCGAAGAAGTTATGGTCGAGATCAAGTATTCGGAACGCTTGCCATTTTTCGAGGATGGCACCTGCGAAATCCGACTGCCTCTGGTCGTATCACCGCGCTATATTGCCGGCAATGCCATAAATGGCGCTCCGGCCGGGCTCGGAGTGGAAGCCGATACCGACCAGGTTCCTGATGCTTCCCGCATATCGCCACCGCGCCTGGTGCCCGGTGCCAAAGACAATCTTCAGCTTTCAGTGGCAGTGGAAATCATGCAGTCACAAGAAGGGGCTTTCCAGATCAAAGATCTGACTTCCTCTCAGCATGTGGTCAGTACTTCATTAGGCGACGGCGGCATTAAGGTCGAACTCTCGCAAGAAGACGAGATCATGAACAGAGACTTCATCCTCAAGTGGGTTTTGGCGGAGAAGAGACTGAAACCAAACTTGGTCAGTTATGCAGACGGCAAGGGCAATACATATTGTATGCTGACGGTGCTTTCTCCCAAGCAAGACAAATTCCTTGGCGTCCCCCGAGACGTTATTTTCATTGTCGATCGCTCCGGCTCGATGGGCGGGCCGAAAATGGCTTCGGCAGCTAAATCCTGCTCGATCCTTTTAGACACGCTCGGACCCCAGGATCGCTTTGCGATCTGTGCTTTCGACACGATCAATGAATGGATGCAACCGCATAAAGAATGGTCTACCAGTGTTGACGGGCGTTTTGTTTGCGCTGACGAAGCCGGTATTGAAAGTGGCAAAGCTTATTTGCGCACCATCAATGCTCGCGGCGGCACTGAGTTGAGACCGGCTCTGGCTGAGTCGCTTGGCGAATTTAAGAAAAGAAATAAAGCCGATGCCACAGGCATCGTGGTGATTTTGACCGACGGGCAGGTCGGCGATGAATCAGGTGTGTACAAACTTTTGCAGACCGAATTGGGCGACGCGCGAGTTTTCGCAGTCGGTATCGATACGTCCGTCAACGGGGGCATCATGACCCGCATGGCCACCCTGGGTGGAGGAACTTGCGCGCTGGTAACACCGGGCGCCAAGCTGGAAAAAGCTCTCAGCCAGATTGGTCGCGAGATTGGTGTTCCTGTTTTGACCGGGTTGAAATTGGAAGCAACACACGGAAATCTGGAAGCCGAAACCATAACACCCGCCAATTTGCCCGATCTTTTCCGCGGTCGCGCTGCCACTATCTTTTTCAAGATGTCGCAAGGAATCCTGACCGGCAAAGGCAAAAAGAAAATCTGTATTAAAGGCACGCGTGCTGACGGCACTCCTTTTGTAGAAGAGGTCAGTGAAAAACGCATTGAGTTGCCGGCTGTCGCTTCGCTTTATGCCAAGTCGCGCATCCGCGATCTCGAAGATGCCTTCAGAGAAGAGGCAGGCGATCGCCAAAAAATTCGCAACCGCATCATTGAGCTGTCCGTCAGCCATTCGGTATTGTGCAGATTTACTGCCTTTATCGCAGTCGATCATGCCGAGGTGACCAACAAAGATGGCAGTCGCCGCACCGTGGTTCAACCTGTGCATCAACCGAAAGATTGGGCGCTGGGCGTAGATGGTGCTGCAGCAAATGTGTCTATGAATCAATTTGCTTCCATGACATTTGGTTCAGCGCAGCCTCAGGCGAGAGGATCGTTTAACGCACCTCCGTATCCAGCCGGATGCCCGGCACCGGCACCGCAACCACCGCAGGCACCGACAACGCAGTCCCAATCACTATCGGAGCCGGACTGGGGCGCGCCACCTCAATCTTCAAGCTGGGGATCGTCATCTGCTCCGGGATCAACCGGCAACTGGGATATGGGAAATTCTCAGCTTTCCGGAGGCTCAGGAGGAGGCGCTAAAGGAGGAGGAGGAAACCTCAACAAGCTCAGGAGACAGGTTGTCGGGAATTCCGACTGCTGGGGATTGAATGGCGATGCACAAGATCAGTTGATGCAAGCCAAGTCCGCACAGCTTCCGGTTTCTCAAGAATTGCTTGCCGCAATCAAAGAATTGACGCGTGTATTCGGTGAGACACTCGCCCAGTACTTGTCCGGTGCTAACATCGACTGGAAGCAGCTTGAAGAGGCAAGAAGCTCCTGCATGAAGCATTTGCAATCGTCCAAGTTCGCAGCCTGCGCACCAAAATTGCAACAGTTCTTGCGCTCTGAGGCAGTTGAAATCATCGCAGCTGTTAAGGTGGGCGGACTTTCAAGCGAACTGGTAGAGAGACTGAAGGAAGCACTGGCTGGTCTGACAGACGAAGTGACGGCAATTGCGCAAGACAAAGAGCCTGTTGCAGCATCCGGTGGCAACTTCTGGGAGAACAGCATCTAGAAAAGCGACTCTCAGCCTCAATTAAGAAAGAAGCTGGAAATTATTTCCAGCTTCTTTTTGTTTGGGCAGTTTAACTTTGAAAGACTTTTCGTTACTTTGAACTTTTTCAGGAACTTTCTAAATAAGGCTCAGTCCGCGCCCACCAATCGTTTATTTAATACGGTCGGATGAGATTAGTAGCGTATACAGAGGTTGTGAAATATCTGTGGCTGGTTTGTGAATATTTTGTGGCAGGCAAAATATCGCTCGTTGTGCGTAATTCCACATTTATTTCACAAGCTGAATGGACAATCATGTTCGCACGGGAACAATGGCGGTGGAAAATTGTCTTTTCACTCAGCAAAGCAAACACGCAAGTGGAGAGTCCGGAGGAGCAAGGTCCTCGGAGTAAAAGCTCTCTTTAACTGCGGAATTTCATGATGGAATCCAGGACAGAAAGGTAGATAGGTGAATCAAATGTTGTTTCAAGAAAAAAACCATCAGTCTGAACCTACCAACGAATCGGTTATCAACTTGACGGATCAAGTCACAGACAATGAGTTGGAACAACTCCTATCTAATGATGCTGAATCCTCTCCATCTTGCTCCGATGGTGTTTGCGTCCTCAACTGGCGTCCGGCTCGCCGCAATCAAGCTGCCTAAATTGGCAATTCTCTGATTTTTTAACTAAGACAGTCACATTGGTGTTATGTTCGCCCGATACGATAGCGGGCGGTAGATCTCTAGCGCTTCCCGCTAAAGCACTGCCGATGGATGTTTCGGAGAAAAGCTCCAATTTGGGATAGATTTGTTCGTGAGGCATGGATTTCGTTTTCAGTCACTATTTAGTAGCTAGATTCTCGTAATTTATCCTCATGCCACAACTTTTCCACAATTGAAGAATAAACTCTCTGGAACCCGAGGAAGCCTTGTTGCTTTTCCCTTTCGCTTCTAAAAACTTACCACCGTGTCTAACTTAATTACTAAGAAAACCGCTTATGGCCGATCTGCTGCTCTTGTAGAGTTGGCGACCGGACTTCAATCAAGCCTCCTTCACAATGAAGTGCATATCGGCCGCTCGCGCGAGAACGATATCGTACTGGAAGGAGATTTGACGGCATCCCGCAAACAGGCGCGCATTACACGCGTCGGCGATTGCTATTTCCTGGAGGATTTGGCCAGTACAAACGGCACCCTCCTGAATGGAAAGCCAATCCACGGGCGGGCTTTGCTCAATCATGATGACGTTCTCAATCTGGGCAGAAGGACTTATACCTTTTCCATGGTTGACTTCGTTGCCGACGACGTGCCGACGGTCAATCTTGATGCCGGCGGCATGGTATCGCTTCTGCAATCCGCTCAGCGTATGGTTTCTGATGTGCTCGGTCGTCTCAATCTCAGTCCTGCCACCGAACAGCCTCGTCCGACCGCCTATGCCGAATCACTTGCCCAAACGGTGCCTCAGGCCAGCAAGAATCGTTTTGCTCAAGGAAAGTTGATGACCTCTGCCTTGAAGCAGTATCAAAAGAGAAAGCAAATGCCGATGAGTGTAGAGTCGCAGGCGCATTCTTATAGATAGAAGATTCAACCTTTCAATTATCTTTCAGTGATTCGGCTGTAAAGAAGGCCCGACTGGAACTTATTTGGCCGGGTTGCCTTTCGGCTCCCGATCGGCTTTGCTTTCCAGCTTTGCCTTACCGGGCTTGGTCGGCGGCAAATCGATGGCTCGACAAACGAAGGAGAGGTTGCGCCCGGCCCCTGTGCTGATCATGATCGCTTCGATGAGCGGCTTATTGACGGACTTAGCGGCCTGCCAATCGACAATAAAACTAGCTCCAGAACCGCCGGAGGTATCATCCTGACCGACTACGAAATCGGCAGTCGCCATGGATTCCAGCAAAACCGGCTTGGGCACGTATTCTCGAATTAGTTTGCCGGTGGTTGAATGATAGCGGACCGCTGTAATTACAATCGGATCGGCATCGTCTGTATTTCTCACGCTCAGGGTCTCGGCTAAATTAAGCACCCTGTCTCGGTCTTCCGTGTAAATGTGGGAGTAGACAGGCACGTAAGCGCGCCAATGTTGCGGGTAGAGGTCCAGATCCTTTGATTCAACCAGCTTTAAATGGGGCTGCCAGCTCTCCGGTCGCACCGATTCGTTACTTATAGTTGGATTGGTCTGGCTGCAACTTTGAAGAACAAGCATGGTGGAGGCCAGTGCGGCGAAGCTGATCGATTGTCGCATTAAAATTTTCCTGGTCATTGCACCCACTATTGTAGAGGTGCACGACACATGCTGGAACTGTCCCGGTTAGTTTGCGTCTAGCTAGTCAAGAAGACGATTGTATGAGGCTGATGCCTTCTCGGTTGCCAATGTTGCCTGATCGCTACAAAGGGCGGCCGAAATATCCGCCTTAAGCCTGGTCCTTGGAGGACCTGATTGGCAATTTATAAATCAGTGCCAAATCGTATTCTTGAAAACCGGTCCTGCGCTTATAATAGGAGTACTTTAGATAGCTTCTCTATTATTATTGAAGACCGGCATCTCTTAGAGTCCCCAATCGCCTTCAGGAGCAGTATAGGGTGGCAAACAACTTATCCTTTTCGTGGTTAGCACGGGCCAGGTGGAACGTCCTCGACATGATCAACGTGATCGGACGTGGATCAGTACCCACTTACATGTTTTACGAAATTGATATGACGTGGGCGGAAACCTTGCGTCAGCAGTTACGAGAAAAAGGGATCAAGGTGACAGCCACCGCGATTCTTTTGAAGGCCATAGGCATAGCCCAGCGCTTGCATCCCGCCAGCCGCACCGCCATTTTGCCCTGGGGGCGCACGGTAACTTTCAATGATATCGTTGCCGGATTCACGGTTGAGCGTTATGTCGGACCGCAGCCGGCCGTATTTTTTGGTTCTATCCAGTCCCCCGATTCCAAGCCGCTTGTGCAATTGGCAGAAGAATTGCGCGCCTACGGCGAAGACGATATCGCCAATATTCCGCAACTGGATATCGAACATAAGTTCAACAACATGCCCTGGTTGTTCAGGCGCTTTATCCTCTGGCTGGGAATGCGTTTTCCCAAGGTTCGTCTGCGCTATATGGGAGCCACTTTTGGTGTTTCCTCCCTGGGCAAATTCGGCTGCCGCGGACTGATTCCGCCTTGCGTCAGCACTTCTACTTTCGGTGTTGGTATGGTCGAGCCGCGGGCTGTAGTCAGAGAAGGATGCATTGAAGTGCGCCCGATGATGACTCTCATTTTGAATTTCGACCACAGATTGATTGACGGAGCACCGGCAGCCAGATTCATGCAAGATGTGCAAAAGCTTTTGGAAGGCGATTTGCAAAGCTACATCGAAGATGAATTGCGTTTGCTGGAAGCAGCAGCCACTAAGTCGATGACTCCATCGCCCGTTTATTCATAAGCTTCTGGCTCGAGTCAATTTAATTCTTTAGCGTGTCAGCTTCTTGGCTGGGAGTGCCGAGCACTTTGCCTTCCACCATCAGGTTTTCCGGTCCGACCAACTTGCGTATTTCGGGCAGTGCTTTTTCGCAAGCCGCAACTCCTGCGGCGACGGCAGCTTTTGCATCCTTGCGCTTGGTGGAGACCATTCTGATTCCATTTACTTCCGGGTGAATGACGACATTGGCCAGCTTGAGCGGCTCCTGATCGATTTTGGTGAGGTGCAGGCAAATGACGCGATGGGCAACGCTGCCGAGTTTTTCAAACTCGCTCATGGGCAAATTATCGATGCGCTCATCGACGTCTACAGCAATGATTATGT
>CAZHEZ010000042.1:0-697 GCA_964531315.1 uncultured Candidatus Obscuribacterales bacterium
GAAAATACGGTCCCGGACAAAGATTTTCTTCTTTATTACAGTATTTCCGACAAGGATGTGGCGGCTAATTTGCTCACGCATCGCAAAACCGATGAGGATGGATATTTCCTCATGACACTGTCGCCGCCGGTGACGTCCAAGGGACCATCTGCCAAAGACATCGTCGTCATCGCCGATACATCCGGTTCGATGCAGGGCGACAAAATGGAGCAAAACCAGAAAGCGCTGAAATATATCGTCAATGCGCTTTCTGCAGATGATCGTTTTAGTCTGGTTCAATTCAATACCGATGCTGAAGCATTTAGTTCCAAATTAATGACTGCCAGCCCTGAAAATAAGAAGGCTGCCGACAAGTTTATCGATGAATTGGAAGCCCGCGGTGGTACCAATATTGGTGACGCGCTTTCGCTGGGCACCACGCTCCTCAATGAAGAATCAAACCGTCCTGCCTATCTGGTTTTGATCACCGATGGCGAACCAACTGTTGGCGAAACCGGCATCGACAATCTGTTGAAGAGTATTAAATCCAAGCGTGATATCCGCGTTTTTGATTTCGGCGTCGGCTATGACGTCAATACCCGATTGCTCAATAAATTGGCCGAGGATCATCACGGCACTGCTCAATATGTAGAACCGAGCGAGAGTCTGGAAGTGGCTTTGAGCAACTTCTATCAAAAGATCAAGAGCCCGGTTTTGA
>CAZHEZ010000042.1:707-43178 GCA_964531315.1 uncultured Candidatus Obscuribacterales bacterium
ATGTCAAAATCGCATACGACGGTGTACAAGTCAAAGACGTTTATCCCAAAGACGTCAAAGACATTTTCGCCGGACAGCAAGTGCTCCTGATCGGTCGCTATAAGGGCGATGGCAAAGCTTCTTTGAAGTTGACCGGAAGAGTAAACGGTGAGAATAAAGACTTCGCATTCCCAATGGAATTTGCTAAAGAAGACACCGGACATTCCTATTTGCCGCGCCTCTGGGCGATGAGAAGAATCGGCTATTTGACTGAAGTTGCTCATGCCAATGACGAAAGCAAAGAGGTGGTCGACGAGATCATCGCGCTTTCGCAAAAGTACGGCATCATTTCGGCATACACGTCCTATCTGGTCACCGACCCGAACGAGCGCGGCGTCAGACCGATGCCGGTGCCGATGCGACCGATGTCCGGAGTGACGATGTCATCTGTTAATGGCCGAATTTCCACCGCTGTCGGTGGCAGAAGATCTGCAGCAATGAGTTTTGGATCTCCCGGGGCTTCGCTGCCGCCCGGCAACATGGGCAAGAGTGCTCGCTTCGACTATAGACCCAATGTTTTTAGAAGCGAGTCGGCGCGCCTGCCGGCAACTTCTCTTACTTCCTTCCGGGGCAGGGCGATGGTCGCCGATGCTCGTGGCGGCGATGTGTTTTACGGTGACGAAGGCTCCGCTTCAGATGGTGCCGATATGCTCCTGGACTCTGCCTCGAGTACCGCACACCGCTCCTCCAGCCGCAGCCATCTCAATGCGCTTGCCGGTGCCTATACAAAGAATGCGCCCAAGGAAGAAAGCGGTCAGAAAGCTGTATTGATTGCTAAGACCCTGAACGAACTGAAAGAGTCTGATGCAATCAACAAGCAAGATCTGATGGCTGGAGAAATGAAGACAGTCGAAGACAAAACCTTCTATCTGGTCAATGGGTTCTGGACGGAAAGCACATTTAAGACCGCCGCAAAGGCAACCAAAGAAATCAAGTTCAACAGCGAAGAATACTTTGCATTGATGAAGTCAGTGCCGGGAATCACCAAGTATTTGTCGGTGGGCAGGCAAGTGATTGTCGAGTTCAACGGCACCTGGTACAAAATTATCCAGTCCGGAAATGCTACCGGCTAGGATAAAGGGAGAATCTCCGAAGGCAATGGACCTCTCCTGAAAGAAAGCGGGCGCACTAAATGTGGTGCCCGCTTTTTTGTTTGGTTTGTTTGGTTTGCTTGCGGTAAAAGGTAGCCGGCGCGTTGCTCGCGCCTTTAAAAATGCCCGCGTGCAACGCGGGAGCTACAGCAGTATTCAGGAGTTATTTATCAGTGACAAGCACTTTCCAGAAGGCCAGATCGTTGGTGCGAACGATGTCTTTGATGCGCTCGATGGATAAAACATTGGCGTCGTAGGTGACGCGGGCCACCGCATATCGCGGCAACTTTCCTACGGCATTGCTGGTTTCTACTTCTGTTGCTTTCATCTCAGAGGGCAATTCAACTGTCGCCTGGATGACACCGTCTGTTTTTTGGAAACGAACAGCCAGGGCTTTCAAACAAGCCGGACAGAGAGAGCCGGAAAGGCGCATTGATGCTTCCTTTACTTTCGGCCTGGCGGAAATGCTTTGTTTTTGTTTTGCTTTGAAATATTGATTGGCAGCCCGCTCGCGCGATTGTGGGTCGTCCGGATTCTTCTGCCCGGAGCCGGCAGTGCCATCTGTTTTCCGCACCGGGCCTGGAACTTCAATGGAAAAGATTGTGGAGGGTGATTTTCCAGTTTCTATCTTTGCTTCGCCTGCCGCTTTTTGAGCGCTTGCCGCTGTGACAGGAAAAAAAATAAGTCCTGCGACCACTGAGCACACAGCAATTGAAACGCCCATTGGCTGCGGCAAATCTGGTTTTTGGGCTGGGCGTTTTGAAAATTGTCCAGAAGTCATTTGGCAGCCTGTTTTCACTCCTCTCCTAAAACACAGTTTAACTGAGCGGGCGCTTTAATTGCACCTCATCTCGGACTGGTGGACTATTGCGTTTGGTGACGATTAAAGACTCGGGAATCTGTGCGCAGAACAGCGAAAACAGACGAGTTTCTTAAGCTACAAGAGGACGCTCATTGATATGATGTACCTTTAAAGGTTGTCACTAGTGGAAGTCCAGGGATCAATGCACACCCTTACAAAACAGCCGACGTCATTTTTAGATGCTATCACCGGACCCGCCGAGTTGAAGCAGATGTCGGTTGAAGCTCTGCAAAAGCTTGCCGGCGAAATTCGCCAGGAAATAGTAAGCAGTCTCTCGCGCACCGGCGGGCATCTTGCTTCCAATCTGGGCGTGGTCGAAATCACGCTGGCTTTGCATCGTGTTTTCAATACGCCGGAAGATCAGATTTTGTGGGACGTCGGGCACCAGGCGTATGTGCATAAAATGCTCACAGGCAGACGTCATAAATTCGATACTCTGCGTCAATTCAAAGGGCTGAGCGGCTTTGTCACCCCGGTGGAAAGCGAGCATGATGCCTTTGTGGCCGGGCATAGTTCTACATCTGTTTCCCTGGCTGTCGGCATGGCCATTGCGCGCGACCATCTGAAACAGAATCATAAAGTGATCGCGGTAATTGGCGACGGCGGGTTGACTGGAGGCATGGCGCTTGAAGCCATAAATCATCTCGGTCACATCCAGAAAAACGTTCTTATTGTTCTCAACGACAATGAAATGTCCATCAGTGAAAACACCGGCGGGCTGGCGTTGTACATGAAGCGCATCAAGGAAACTTTCTTCTATCGCGAC
The DNA here is from genome assembly GCA_964531315.1 of uncultured Candidatus Obscuribacterales bacterium. GTDB lineage: Bacteria > Cyanobacteriota > Vampirovibrionia > Obscuribacterales > Obscuribacteraceae > QKMZ01. Next base: position 3,466 of record CAZHEZ010000042.1, read on the forward strand.
ATCAAAGAAAAGCTTGATTCGATTGAGGGCAGCCTCGATAAAGTGCAATTGACGGCCGGCATTTGGGATATGATCCTGGAAGTGAAGAAGCAGGCTAAAGAGCGCTTTGACACGCCCGGCATTGTCTTTGAGAAGCTGGGCATCAACTACAGCGGTCCTATTGATGGGCATGACGTCAACGCTGTTGTCGAAGCTTTCGAAGCGGTAAAAGATAAATCCGCGCCTCAGATCGTGCACCTGATCACTTGCAAGGGCAAGGGTTATCAACCAGCTGAAGACGATTCCATTAAGTATCACGGCGTGCCGGCATTTAGTTTGGAGCCGCAGCTGAGCGAGAAAGTCGACGCTTCGCCTTCCAAGCCAAAGCCGAAAACTTACTCTGATATTTTCACTCAGGCATTGATCGATGTCGCCAAGGATGAACCGAATCTGGTGGCAATTACACCGGCGACTGCTGAAGGCAGCGGTCTGGTCAAATTCGGAAAAGTCTATCCGGAGCGCTTTTTTGACGTGGCCATCTGCGAGCAGCATGCCGTGACGATGGCTGCCGGAATGGCCAAGGCTGGTTTGAAACCGGTCGTCTCCATCTATTCTACGTTCCTGCAGAGAGCCATGGATCAGGTCATTCACGACGTCGCCATTCTCAATCTACCGGTTGTATTCGGTGTAGACAGAGGCGGTCTTGTTGAAGACGGCGAAACTCATCAGGGCGTATTCGATATCGCTTTCCTGCGCAGCGTGCCGAACTTCACGGTTCTGGCTCCCAAAGATGCCGCAGAACTGAGAGACATGGTTTATACCGCCGTCAAAGAATGCAAAGGACCAGTCGCCATTCGATTCCCCAGAGACAAAGCTGTGGGCGCCACTGCCGAGGGTGACAACAACGGAAATCAAGCAGCCAAGCCGAGATTGATCGATCCAACCAAATGGGAAATTCTCCAAGCAGGAGACTCAGGAAAACACAATCAAAAACCGGCTGTGATACTGGCTTTCGGCTCGATGGTCGACATGTCTCGCCAGGCGCTCGAGCTGATCGAATCGGAGCACAAACCGATGCTGGTCAATGCCCGCAGTGCAAAACCGCTCGATGTGAATATGTTGAGCGAACTTCTGCGCGACGGACACGACACATTGATTACGGTTGAGGAAGGTTGCCTGGCTGGTGGATTCGGTGCCGCCGTGCTCGAATGGATGAGCACAGAGGGTCAAAAACTTGCCGATGGATTGCCTCGTGTACTTCCTCTCGCCATTCCCGATCAGTTTGTTGAACATGGAGCCAGAGCGATTCTTCTTGATCTAAATGGATTGAGCAAAGAAAAACTGGCTCAACGTATCGAAAAAATCATCTCAAAATAATCGACCGGGCAATGCATGGCATCGCCCCTACACTTCGCGGCGTCCTTCCATTGCTTTCGACAGAGTCATGTCATCAGCGTATTCGAGGTCGGCGCCGACCGGCAGACCGAATGCAATGCGCGTAACTTTCGTGTTGAAAGGCTTGAGCAAGCTGGAAATATAGAGCACGGTGGCGTCGCCTTCTACGGTTGGATTGATGGCCAGGATCAATTCTTTGATCTGGTCGTCGTGCACGCGATTGACGAGTTCTCGCACGGTGAGCTCGTTGGGGCCCTTTCCGTCCAGAGGAGAAATCAATCCGGTCAGCACATGATAGAGCCCTTTGTATTCCCGCGTTCTCTCTAGCGCGATCACATCGCGCGAGTCGGCAACAACACAAACCAGCTGTCTGTCTCGTCTTTCATTGGTGCACAACTCGCAGGGATCGGCGGCCGAGAGGTGAAAGCAGTTGCTGCAATTGCGTACCTTTTCTTTAGCATCAATCATCGATTCGGCAAAGGATTTGACCGAATCATGACTCATGCCCAGAATATGGAAAGCCATTCTCTGCGCCGATTTAGGACCCACGCCCGGCAGCTTTTGAAACTCTTCAATCAGCCTGGCAAGCGGCGGGGTGAAATACATTGTCTCTTAGTTTCCTGAATTAAAAACCCATTCCGGGCGGAAGCATGCCACCGAGATTTTGCATGGCTTGTTTTTCGCCGGCTTGTTTTGCCTTCTGGCAAGCGTCTTTGATTGCAGTCAAAATCAGGTCTTCGAGCATGCCGATATCTTCCGGGTCGATTGCTTCCGGTTTGATTTTGATGCCGGTAAATTCCAAATCGCCGTTGCAGCTTACTGTAACTGCGCCGTTTCCTGCCGAGCCCTCGATTTTGGTCCTCGCCAGTTCGGCCTGAAGCTTTTGCATCTCATTTTGCATCTTAGCCAGGTTACCCAGCAGTTGGTTCATGTCAGGTTGCATAAAATTCTCCGTCTCCCCTTTGGGTCGTTTGTGAGCTGGGATTGCCGGCATCTGACCAATCAAGGTCTGCCGGCAACGAATAGGTAAGATTATAGGCTGTGGAGCCCAGCCACTCAGGAACCTGAGGCGGTCGGTAAATGTTTCTTAAGGAGAAAACCCGCTTCTAAGGCTTGATTGACCACAACTATCTATACTAATGCAGTCGTGGAGCAGCAGAAATACGCCTGCCCGCGTCCGGAATTCCTTGTGAATTAGACAATTGGCATCCGTTACTGGTTTTAAAGAGAAGTGAGTGTCTATGCAAGATTTTGAAACGTCGACTGAAAATAACGAATCCGCAAACGAAGAGCGTGAACCCGCCTATGTGCGCATTAACGCTGCTATGAAGCAAGTCCTCAAGAAGTTTGTCCTGTTCGTTTCATTTGGCCCTGGCATATTGGGTTTCCTGTGGTTACTTGGAAAAGTATTCAAACCTCGCTAAAAGACCCGCTTAAAGCGCTGGAAGAGCGAAATCCCACCTATTTCGCCCGTTATGCGGGCGAGGAGGACGAGTTCGGCTTCAACTTGGAGACTTTCGCCAAGTGGGAGCCGGTTTTTCGCTTCTGCTACGAGGAGCACTTCAAAGTGCGCGTGCGCGGCATCGAGAATATTCCCTCTGAAGGCGCCGCGCTTCTGATTGGCAACCATTCCGGGCTTCTGCCTCTGGATGGAGCCATGATTACCATCTCCATGAGCAACCATCATCCAGCGCCCCGGCGCGTCAGATACATGATCACCGACTGGTTTTTCAGTTTGCCCGGAATCAATGAATGGATGATGGAAACAGGTCAGGTGAGGGCGACTCTGGAAAACGCCCGCAAGCTCGTCGACAAAGGAGAGCTCGTGGGAATCTATCCGGAAGGCCTGAGAGGAGTCGGCAAGACATTCAAAGAGAGATACAGAGTCTTGGATTTCCATCCGGGCTTTGTGCAATTGGCCATCGAACGGCAAATTCCACTGATTCCGGTTGCCACCGTTGGCGGTGACGAGATTTTTCCTAATTTCGTCAATATCAAAACCTTCGCACAGATGCTAAAAATGCCGTTTTTTCCGGTAACGCCGGCATTTCCGTGGTTGCCTTTCCCCCTCATGTTTATCCCCTTGCCGGTCAAGTGGATGATCAACATACATAGTCCGATCAAATTGGATTACCCGCCTGAGAAGGCAAGAGACAAGAAACTTTGTTTGAAAATCGCACGCGAGATTCAATACGACATCCAAAGGGATTTAAACCGCCTGCTCAAAGAGCGTAAATCGGTTTTTACCGCCTGGACCGACGATGAAAACGGAAGGAGTGAAACACCGTGAAAGCCTTTTCTACCAGCTATAAACAGTTCATCCGCAATTCGCACAGAAGCGAAGATTATTTCGGCTTTGAGTTGCGCACCCTGGCAAAACTCGAGCCTGGTCTGAAATTCCTATACGAAGATTGGTGGAAGGTCGAGTTTAAAAACCTCGAATCCATTCCCGATCAAGGTCCGGCCCTTATCGTCGGCAATTCCACCGGTCTTGTGCCCTGGACAGCGATGATGCTCATCTATGCGCTCATGTCCAGAGAAACCTCTCCTAGACGCGTACATGTTGTATGCGATATGGACTGGATCGAAGACGAGAGAGTCCATCACTTTCTGCGCGAAATCGGCTTTGTGCCATGGTCTTCGGACAACGTCAAGCGACTTTTGTCGAACGGCGAAGTGGTTGCCACCTTCCCGGAAGGCATTGCCAGCACGCAAAAGACCTTCTCGCAAAGATATCGCCTGGGCGATTTCGACTGGACCCGCTTACTGTCCGCTGTTGAAGAGGGCGTGAAGATAATTCCTCTGGCCACGCTTGGCCTGGATGAAGCCGTTCCGGTCCTCTTTAATGCCGAAAAAGTGGCTAAATTGCTCAATATGCCGGCATTTCCAGTGACGCCGTTTTTCCCCTTCTATCCCTTCCCGGTCAATCTCTTCAGCTTGCCGGTTAAGTGGAAAATGGCTTTCCTGGCGCCATCTCAGTATAAGAAGGAAACCAACCGCGATAAGGTGGAAGAGCAAGCCAAAACGCAAGCTCGCTACTTGGAAGGCGAAATCCAGGCGGAAATCAACCGCATGCTCAGAGCCAGAACGGGTATGTTCGCTCGCTAGAGTTAGAACTGTCGGGACTTCACTGCGACACGGAGGTAAGGCCCTGGTGCATGTCTCCGCACGATTTCCCTTTGGCTACGACATTTCCAGAGCGGTCGATTAGTAGTTCTTCGCCGTCCTTCACTTGCACGCGTGCTAGCGATTCGGAAAAGCTTTCTGCTGCTTTATAGGCGGGTTTGATGACCAAATTGCCTGTCCGGTTGATGTAACCCCAGCTTCCGTTTGTGAAAACGGGAGCAAGACCACTTTTGAAATCCTTCGCATTTGCAAATTGAGGCTTTATCACCCACGCACCCTTAGTGTCGATGTAACCCCATTTTTCTTTCACGCACACGGCGGCAAGCCCGTCGGAGAAACTTCTGCCCTCGTCGAATTGTGGAGCGATAACAAACTTGCCGTGCGTATCTATAAAACCATTGGCATAGGGTTCGTATACGCTGGCTAGAAGTAAGCCGTCGGAAAAACCTTTCGGAGTGCCGGGATCTCCAGCCTCAATTCCGCAGTCTAATTTCACCAATATCTTTCCGTTTTCATCAATGAGGCAAGGCAAGCCTTCATCTTTTGCGCGGTAGTATGCAGGAGCAATACCATTAACGAACTTTCCTACGTTCACAAGTTTCGGCTGAACCCGCCATTTACCTTTTGTGTCGATGAATCCCCAGACTTCAGTGTAAGACTTCGGGTTCGGTCTGAGCATTACAGCAGCCAGTCCGCCCGAGAAATCTTGCGCACGATCGAAAGTTGCTGGAATTACAACATTGCCCGAGTGATCGACGTATCCGTATTTTGTGTAACCTTCTTTGTTGTTCATCGCGACGACAGCTAAGCCTTCCGAGAATGGCTCCGCCTGGATGAATTTTGGCTTGATGACGAATTTGCCTGTCTTATCCACATAGCCATGGTCGTGGGAAAACGGCATGCACGCTGGAGCTAAGCCTTCGCTAAAGTTGCCAACTTCGTCAAAAACAGGCTTTACTATTAATGTTCCAGCCTTATCAACGTAGCCGAATGATCTGGATTGGCTCCCGATCAGATAACACATTGGTGCGATTGCGATGATAAGAAACGTGCCGACGACGAGCATGAACTGCAGTCGGAATTGATATATGGACGTAAACAATCCGGGCAGAATTCGTTTTCTCTTCACCGCCTCAGTGCGGTCCAATTGTTTGACAGATTCGCACGTGCTTTCTGCAATCACCGATTTGATTGTTTTCTCCACCTCTTCGACGTTGTCGACATCGAAGAACACCAGCGTGTTCTTCAAAAGGAGAACCTGCTTCGGCTGATAGTCACTCATTTGTTGTTTTATATTTGCCGGCAATTCGTCAAAAACAATCGTGCCGCTGCCGTTTTTTCCAGGAAGAATCGTGGTTTTGACACTCCTGAGCAGGTCCAAGCTGTGTTCTGTGATTTTGTTCTCCCCACCGCATTTTGCAAAAGCCCGCTTGTTGGTGACGTAGAATTGAATTTTCTTTTTGCGTTGAATTTCCGAGTTTGGATGTAGTGCCGTCAGAACTCCAAGACCCACGAAAGGAATAAGCAGAACCAGAATAAGCGCGCCTGTGTTCCACTTTTCTGCATTCGCCGTTTCGTCGGGTTTTGCCAGCAGAAGTGAAACCAAGAAAGCAATCAAAAGTCCACCGATTATGAGAGAAATCAGCGACCCGGCGACGATGCGGCTTATTTCCGCGTAGCCTAATTTCTTTGGATCCGGCTGCCCGGTCCAGAGAATTTTCTCCTCTTCAGGCAGCAGAAGTTCGAAGTTTGCCGGAGATTCCTTGATCTCAATTGCGGCGCCAATCTTGGACTTGATCGTGGTTTTATCAATCATCGTGCGAAACAGTGGAATCAAATGGTCTAAGTAGACCGATCTTACCTGTCTGCTTGACAATTCTGTCTTCTTTCACCATGTCTTAATTGCCAGCGTTTCGGCTCGGTCCAAAATCGCCAAAAAGAGCTTCGCGCTCCGACCTGTCTTTCGACTGGATGGAGCGCGACGCTTGTAGGGGGGTTATGGGTTTGTGGGATTGAATCGTTTAACTTGGGGTTTTTGCAATTAAGCGGTGCGCAGGGCCTGTACTTCTTCCAGCATGCGATAGAGAGTCTTATAGGCTCTTTGCTGCACGTAAGGATTTTCGTCAGTTGCCAGAATGCGCAGGATGGCGACCGGTACATGGTAGCTTTCAGCCAGACGGACTCTAACATCCGGGCTCTCGTCGCGAGCCAGCTTCCAGGCGGTCTTTATCGAGATATTCATGTTTTCAGCCACGGCGGCACGCACCTGCGATTCGTCGTGATTTGCCAGTTTTGCCAGCGTGGTCATGTGTGTGCGCGGATTCTCAGCAATGCGCTCCAGCAATCTGGTGGATGCGTCATTGGAAAGATGCTCCAAAACTGGGGGCGGAGTATTCGGGTTGATAGCCAAAAGCCATCTTATGCGAGCGGCTTCCGCTTCCACGCTCTTTTTGGACTCTTTCTCCACGGGCCGTTTTACGGCTTGGAAATCAACTTCATTACACAGCAGCACTTTTAACGCCTCCCTGATTTGGGTTTCCGGATAATCCCACCGGAAACGATAAGCGAAGGATAAGTCGTATTCGCCTCCGTCCCTCGCGCGGCCGCCACCTTCTGGCGCATATGGGTTACCGAATAAAGCTTCAATTCTATTGATGTTCATTTACTTAAATTGAAACGTTCGGTTCCCACGACCGTATATTCAAATTATTACTGATAGTTAAGCATCGCCGGGATAAGCCCATATATAACTTTGTATAGGGTCCGGTACCGCTAGATTAAATTGGGGAATATGGCGACAAAAAACGGGGACGCCAGCCCCCGTTTTCTTTGCGCATATTTCCCCTACCAGTAAACTCGTTGATCCACTATCGGGATCTATAGATTTGCCTATATGGCTCGGGCGTAATTGTATAGGTTGGAAAAGAAGCGGTTCACCTGAGTGATCGGGCTTTGACCTGTTTCCTCAACCAATTGCATCAAGCGTTTGCGGGTTTCCGTTGCCCGAAACTGCTTCCAGGACTCCGTACCTGCTGCGGCAGAGCGATTTTCTTCAATACGCTCCAGGGTTTTACCGGCGCGGCAGGACACATAAGGATTCTCGTCTTCGCTCAAAGCTCTAAGAATGGGCTCGGGCATGCGGTGATTCTCGGCCAGTCCGAAGCGCACGTCAGCGTCTTCATCTTTGACCAATTGCCACAGTGTTTCCAAACTAGTATTGCTGTTTTCTGCTGCTGCTATTTTCACGTTGGCCGAAGCGTGCTTGGCCAGGCGCTTTAGCAATGACGGCGCGCAATTCGCGTTGCCGGCTATTAATTCAAGGATCATGGGACTGGCTGTTCTCGATAACGCTTCCAGTACATCCGGAGTCGTTTTTGCGCTTGTAGCAATAATGCGATCGCTGACGATCTCGCCTTTTGCAGATACCGTCTGAAACGATGCGCATCCTATAGAAGGATAAAAGGTTGTAGTACACTCCACGCCGATAATATTCATCACAATAACTCTCCTCTTCCTGATTAGAAGCGGGGTGGGGATTGCCCCTGGTGTATTCGCCTGACTGCCGTAGACAGTTGTATACGCGCTTTGTAGAAATTGGACAAAGGAGAAAAAAAATTGTTCGACCGCGCCGGTGAGGACTACCGCGGGATGTTTAAAAATGGCTTGGGCGCTAGTTGTGATCGGTTTTGCCTTCTTGGCTGGCGTGCTGAAATCAGCAGATGATGCTGGTTTTCGCCAAGCGAGGACGGGACGAATTTTGGCGTCGAACCCCGAACCACTTGAGGGACAATGGTTTCTTGCTGCGGACTGGCAATCTAATATAAGGTATATTTTCAGGAAGTCTAGCGAAAATGCTGGGTTTACCCTGTATCGGAATATACGGTTTGCTATATTCGGCCGTTTTGACCTGTGCGTAGGATAGTAAATGTGGGCGTGTTGGGTGTGGGTTATGAGTACGTGAGGTTCGTTTAATGGAACATCGTAATGGTAAGGCTCGCGGCAAAGAGCCTACTGCGCCGTCTGCTCCAGGGCGTGAGGAAATGCGAACCAAGTTGGCTATGGCGGTGAATCCGAATACACCGGCCAAAGTTCTGGCTGACTTGGCTGATACTGCCCCGGATATCGTTCTGGAGAGAATAGCGGAAAATCCTCGCGCGTCAGCCGAGACTCTTTCCAAATTAGCTACTCACTGCTGTGCTCAAGTGAGAGCTGCTGTTGCGGAGAATACCAATACTTTGCTTGATGTGCTGCTTGGGCTGGTGCAAGATGAAAGCGTCGATGTGCGCTACAGCATCGCCGAAAATCACGGCATGCCGTTTGGCATACTTGAGAGTCTGGTCGACGACGAAAACCCTTATGTTTCCATGCGCGCGCGCAGAACACTGACCAGGCTGGTGGAAAACAATGTTCGCCGGGCCAGATTCAAAATTAGCACTGATATCATCGTCGAGCAAAAATATCAAAGCGGCTAGATCAAGCGTTTTTCTTCGATCTGATCCGGCTGTCTGAAGTAATCTGTCCATCACGCATACGTACTATGCGGCAGGCGCGATTGGCCACCTCGCCATCGTGAGTGACAAGGATGACTGTAATTCCTTGCTCAACCAGCCCGTCAAAGAGTTCAAGAATTTCTGTGGCGGTATGACTGTCGAGCGCGCCTGTCGGTTCATCGGCAAGCAAGATTCTTGGTTTGTTGACGATGGCGCGGGCAATCGAAACTCTCTGCTGCTGCCCGCCCGACAGTTGCGTGGGGCGATGGTACATTCTCTGGTCGAGCCCCACTTGCTGCAGCGCAAATTGGGCGCGCATTGTTCTTTGCTCCTTGTCGACGCCGGCATAAACAAGAGGAAGCATGACGTTTTCGATGGCAGTCATCGAGGAGAGCAAATTGAATTGCTGGAAAACAAAACCGATTGTCGAATTTCGGATTGCGGCCAGCTCGTCATCTGTCAGTTCAAGAACATCTTTGTGGTTGAGCATATAGCGCCCCGCTGTCGGTCGATCGAGGCAGCCGATCAAGTTCATAAGCGTAGATTTACCGGATCCCGAAGCGCCCATGATCGCTACATAGTCGCCATCTTCAATTGAAAGCGTCAAATCTTTAAGCGCATAAAGCGGCTCTTCACCCATCTCATAGACACGGCTGATATCGCTTAGTTCGACAACATTTTCCGGCATCTACTCAGTCCTCAAAGCTACAATCGGATCGAGCAATGCTGCTTTTCGGGCTGGATAAATTCCAAAGAAAAGCCCGATGGCCAGGGAAACGGCGAAAGCAAGAAAAATGGAAAAGGGAGTAACTATGCAAGTCCACTGAGCAAAACGGCCGATCCAATCAGAACCGAGCATGCCCAGTGCAATGCCAAGCAAGCCGCCCGCTACCGAAAGAATGATTGCCTCCAGTACGAATTGCCAGAGTATATCGCCGAATTTGGCTCCTATAGCCTTTCTTATGCCTATTTCCCTGGTCCTTTCCGTCACCGACACCAGCATAATATTCATGATGCCGATGCCGCCCACAAGAAGAGAGATGCCAGCGGTGGCACCGAGGAGAAGTGAGAAAACACCGGTTATCGACTGAGCGGTTTGCATGATATCCATCTGCGTTCTAATCTGGAAATCGTCCTGGTCAGGCGATTTTATGCCATGTCGCAGGCGAAGAAGATTGGTGATTTGAAATTGCGCTTGCAAGTCTTCTTTGTCTTTGGCGCGCGCCAAAACCATTTTTACTGCTTGCCCGGTCACTGTGTTGAGCCCAAATAAAGTGCTGTAGCCGGTCGTAAGCGGAATGAAGATCTGATCGTCCATGTCAGTCATTTGGTTGGCGCCTTTCTTTTCCATTACGCCAATCACTTGAAAAAGTTCTCCGCGCACGAGAATTTGTTTGCCGAGCGCCGGTTCATCAGGGAAAAGGTCATCTTTGACTGTATCGCCTATGGTGCATACACGTGTGCAGTCTTTCATGTCATCGAGGTTGAAAAAACGTCCGCGCACCGTATGGAAATTGCGCACCTCCGGATATGAAGGCTCCGTGCCCAATACCGTGGTCGATGTGTTGTACTCGCCCTGCTGAACTTGAAATGCGCTTTGATATTGAGCCGCTACCTCATCCACTGATGGGCAAGTGTCCTTGATCGCCTTGGCGTCTTCGTAAGTGAGTGTGGGCGCGGTTCCCTGCCCTTGCGAGATGCTGGCGTTGCTGGCGGCACCGGGGCGAACATATATAAGGTTGACGCCCAGAGACTGAACTTGTTTTTCTGCTTCTTTTTTGGCGCCTTCACCGATGCCCATGAGAGTGATTACCGAGGCGATGCCGATGACGATGCCCAGGACAGTCAGTCCGCTGCGCAGGGTATTGCTCATAATCCCTTGCCAGGCAATTTTGACTAACTCTCTGAAGCCCATCAGAATTAGCGTCCGAATCCGCGCGGGATCATGCCGCCTCCGGCTCCGCCTCGGCCACCACCTCTGCCGCCGCCCATTCCACCGGGTCCGCCCATACCGCCGCCTCTGCCCAGGTAACCTTCTTTTTCGAGATGTTCTTTGGACAGTCCTTTAAACACGTAGTCGCCTTCCTTCAATCCTGCCAGTACGACAATGTCTCTGTCGACACTGGCACCGGTCTTAATCTTCTTGAACTCAGGGTTGCCCTCTTTGTCTGGAACATAGACTCCTGTATCCCCGCGACGTGATACCACACACACGGCCGGTATCATCAAAGCATCATCCTGCTCGCCGACTAAAAAACCGGCGCTGACATTCATGCCGGAAAGCAGCTTGCCTTCAGGGTCGTTGATAATTTTTGCATGCACTTCAAAGGTTGTGACGTTCATCGTCACGATGGCAGCCGGTGCAATCTGCGTCACTTTTCCTTTGAATATCTTATCCGGAAATGAGGTTGCTACTATATCAACCTCTTCTCCTATGCGGATCTTGGGCACGTTGGCCTCAGAGACCTGTGCCACCATTTCCAGATCACCCGCCAGTGCAACTATCGAACTTGATGTTGCCGATGTTGTCGCCGCCGATGTCGTCGGTGTGACAATCGCGCCTGTGTCTGCATACTTCTGAGTGATAATGCCGTCGAAGGGAGCCTTTACACGAGTGTCATTGCGCATGCTCTCGAGATACTGCAAATTGCCTTTAGATTGTTCCGCAGAGTGGACAGCTGCTGACACATCTTCGTGGCGATATCCCGATGCCATCAAACTATATTGTTGTTCGAGCGCCTCGTAATCGGCTTCACTCTGGGCCTTGGCCACGCGCGCTTGCGAGAGTTCTTTGTCGGCTGCGTCCAGCTGTGCTTTGGTCACCTGTGCGGCTGTTTCTGCATCGATACTAGTCTGCTCGGAAATGGCACCACTTTTGGCCAGGAATATCTGCGCTTTGGCATATTGCTCGTTGCGCCTGAGCTGAGCCCTGAGCGCCTCCATTTGTGCAGACAAGCGGTTTATATTTTGCTCGGAGTTGCGCACGCCCTCTCTTGATTTTTGCAGTTGATACCGTGCTTGCAGCACTTCCTGGGGGCGATTGCCGTGTTTGAGCTTGTCGCTATTATCGAGAGAAGAAAGCCAGGCGCCGCGTGCCGCTTCAATTTGTCCGACCAGATTGCTGTCGTCCATGAGGGCAAGGATTTGCCCCTTTTTGACACGATCGCCCTGATTTACGTAGAGTTCTTTCAAAAGCCCGGTCTGCTTGGGGCTGATTTTTACTTCCCGGACCGGCTTAATCAAGCCGGTGGCAATTACCCGGAGCGTGGCCTTGCCGCGCTTAACCATGGTGGCGTCTTTTTTCCATTCTTTATTGCCGCCTTTGCCCTGCATAAAGTAATAGGTGCCGCCGGCCGCCGCCACAACCACTGCCAGGCAAATTATCCATATACGCTTAGAGGCGCGTTTTTTCTTTGTCCCGTCCGGTCTTGTGCTTGTGCCAACAGTGGATTCGCGACCGGCTTCGCGTGCTGCGTCTTTTGGATTCAAGAGCTGTTGCAACCAATTCATAGATGTAAACAGTTAAATCGACGACCGTCCAAAAGACTTGTTCCTACCTATTCTAGTATTGCAAATTGCCGGTGGAGCTTATTTTCGGCGGACGAATAGCGGTTAGAGTACCTACCGAAATCATACCTGTATCTCGAAGCAGCTGAGCCTGAGAAATGTTGTATGTGATAATCGCCTGAGCCTGTAATGTCAAAGAATTGATGTAGTCCCTCTGCGCCTGAATAAGCTCCAGGTTAATCCCTTGCCCGTAGCGCAGTCTGAGGTTGGCCAGGCGCAGCTGCTCGCTGGATGAAAAGACCGCTTCGCCGGCCACGTCCACTTGCTCTGAGGCTGTGAGCATATTCAAATAAGAGCCGTGTATCTCTTGCAGCACAGTGAGCAATTCCTGATTCGATTGCAAGGTCGCCTGTCTGGCCAGTGCTCTGGCCGAAAGCGCATTCGCTCCGTCCACTACGCCAAAACCATTCAGGCTCCAGGTCAAGTTAAAGCCGCTGCTGAATGATCGGCCGCCCGATCCGCTGATGCCGATATTGGAGCCTCCCGCCGGAATAATGACTGTAGAGCCCGAAGAGCTGCTGCTGCTGCCGCTCGATTTGTGACTCTCGGCAATCGTATGGGTCTTGGAAGTGAAGAACTGGAAGGTTGGATAAAGCGGCGAGGCGGCTACTTGAATTTGTCTTTTGGCGGCAATTCTCAAGTCGTTGAACTGTTTTAGCTCCGGTCTCAATTTGGCAGCAACTGCCACCAACTGATTAATATTCCACTCCTGATCGACCAGACGTGCTTCGACTGCGCGCAACTCGTCCGGATAGATATTGGATTGGATGTTGGAATTCATTGCCACCGCCAATTGAATGGCGGACTGCCTGACGGCCACTTCTTGTTGCAAGAGAGCTTGTTTGTCGAGTGCCAGTTGGGTGCGTGACTGATAGATGGCAAAATTGGTGCCGACGCCTGCTTCCTTCAACTGCTCGTTGAGCGCCAATTGCGCCCGCGACAATTCCACCGACTTGACTCTGATTTGCAGAAGCACATGATTAAGAATCAGTTCGTTGTAGCGCCGGTAAACTTCCAGAAGCGTATCGTTGGTTGTGGCTTTGTAAGCCCATTTTGCCGCTTTGGTCTTATTGAGACTGACAAGAGCGTTGTAAAAAACGCCGCCGCCTTGGAATACAGGATAAAGAATGGTTGTCGAATCAGTGAAAGTATTGGAGAGAGGCGGCTTCTGACTATCCACCTGCTGTCCGCGATAAGTTTCAGTAAGATCCGGAAGGAATTGTCCCAGTGCGCTGACAAATAAAAATTTCTGCGAGTCATAACCGGCGCCGGAAATGCGAATGGGCAGGCTGTTGTAGAGTGCGTAGTTAAGGCAATCTTTGAGCGAGACGACGTCTGTGTAAGTGGCCTCCAGTCGGATGGCAGGCAATCTCTTCTTGCCAATCGGCAAGAGTTGCGACATCGGAATCGGGTCGAGGTTTACCTCGCGGGCCCGATTGAGGTCTTGTCCTTTCAGGGTCGGATCACCGGTGTAGCCGGTAAAGGGAGCCTTGGGAGGCTGGGAGGGATAAAGATCTTCCAGCTTGGTGCCGGCCGGTGGATTGGTGAGAAACCCGGTGGGCGGCGGTTGAACAGCATCAGCTTGAGTTTTCTGGATAGGATTTGCTTGCGCCTTAAGCAAGGGATTGATGGCTGGCTTCAAGATGGAATTGGCAGGCGCTGAAGACGGTTGAGCGGTTGTGGCCGCAGCCGGATCTGGCCCGGGACCGGCCGCCAGTATTTGAACCGGTGTGCCAAACAAGGCCAGGGTTGCGACTGCAAGTATGAAGATTTTCGCGCGTCGATAGGTAGTCATGTTTCCAGATGGGCGCTCAAGACTATTGCATCTTGACAAGCGCCGCGTTGCTAAGAAGCCCACAAGATCGTAGCAGTGATGCGCTCGCAAAGAATTTCTTGCAGTCACTATTGGATGAAATGGCGAAGCTCGGCGGTTTATAGACAGGGAGACGGTCGAGAAATCGCGCGGTTCCGCCTCAAACCTAAGTCTTCGTTAAGCATGCCGCTTCTATTTGCTTGTTGTCGAGAGGCTGTATTCGATATGATCCTACCGGCACCCCAATTCGAAAACGGACAGGCTGGTCCGAGAACAGCGAACCCACAATGCATAATCGAGACATTACCGCACTGCTTCAGGGACTATTCAACTTTTCGGTGCTCCGGAAGTTGCAATGGTATCTGCTTGTGGTGGGCGCAATTGCTTCCATAATTGCCATCGTTGCTCCCCATCTTGTTGAAGGCAAAAGGATTGTCGAAGTCAATGCCAGTCTTTATGCCGGGATTATTCTCTCTTTGCTGCTCGTTTTTCGCACCAACAGTGCCTATGACCGCTGGTGGGAAGGCCGTCGCGCCTGGGGACAGCTGGTCAACGACTTGCGCAACTTGTCGATAAAGTATTACGAGTTTGTCCGTCCCAATCTTCAAGAACGCGAAGTGATGGCGGCCATTTTGATTCGTTTTGCCATCGCCACCAAAGATCATCTGCGATTGCTCGATTCTTCTCACTCGCGCGCACCGGAATGTGACCCAGTCAGCGAACACCCCATGGTAATTGTCGAAGAGATTTATGCAATTCTCGATCAGAAACGTCGCGAAGGGCGGATCAACGACATGATGTTCAGCGTTGTAGACCCGCATGCGCGGGCGCTGCTCGATATTCTTGGAGCCTGCGAGCGCATCGCCACCTCACCAATTACGGTATCGCACAAGAGCATCATCCTGCACATTATCGTCACCTACCTGCTTCTGCTTACTTTCGCGCTTGCTCCCGATTTCGGTCTGTGGTGCGTCCCGATAGTGCTTGTTGGCGCCTATATGGTGCTCGGGCTGGAGGTGGTCGCAGAAGAGAAGGAACATCCCTTCGGCACTGCTGATGAAGATTTGCCGTTGGATCGAATTTGCACAAATATCGAGCGTTCGGTGAACAAACTTTTGTTGTGCGATAGCCTGCTGGAACGTGATATCGAATGGGGACATACGGCAAGAGTCTTGCCGAACCCTGATTTAGACATCATTCAGAGCGAAGTAACCCATTCAGTCTAGTGTCGGAAAAGAGAAACTTGCAAGCAGCTTACAAACCTAGAAACGCGCTAGAAGACGTAATCAATCGAGTCTTTTCTATTGCTTTCTTGCTTTACTTCATTTTGGCATCAGTGTTCTTTAACGCGATGACTGCAATTGCCACGATTCTAACTTTTCCATTTGATAAGCGCAGGCAACTCGTACACATGATTTCCTGCCTCTGGGGGGCTCATTATCTTTATGTCAACCCATTCTGGCACTTCAGGCTGGAAGGGCGCGAGAACATCGATCCTGAAAAGACCTACGTGATTATCGCCAACCACTCTTCCTATTTCGACATTCTTGTCTTGTATGCGCTCTTTCGAAAGTTCAAATTCGTCTCCAAAGAAACGATTTTCAAGATTCCTCTGATTGGCTGGAACATGTATCTGAACCAGTACGTGATGATTCGCCGCGGCAATCTCTCCTCCATCAAAGAGATGATGACTGTTTGCAAGAAGTGGCTCAACATGGGTGCTTCAGTAATGATGTTCCCGGAAGGGACGCGCACGGAAACAGGCGAAATGATTCCTTTTCGAGCAGGCAGTTTCAACCTGGCTTTAGAATTGGAAAAACCTCTGGTTCCGATTGTGATTTACGGAACATTCGAAGTCTTTCCTAAAAACCGCAACTTGATCAGAACTTTTCAGACAATACACGCAAAAGTCTTGCCAGCTATCGAGCCCAAAGATTACACAGGCAAGCCCGGCAAGATGAAAGACGATGTCTTCAAGTTGATGGATGAAACGCTGCACGAATTGCGCGCCCAGTATGCCATTGGCACCACAGCCGGTGCTGCAGAAAATCTGGTTGGCACAAAGAAAGAATAGTCGCGTCAAAGAAGCCGTCCAGTTGAAGATTTAATATTCCTGACCAAAACTTGTCACAGATCCTGTGCACACTCCTGGGGATTGAGAAGGCACATGGCGGGTGGTCTTTATGGTTGAAACGGAATTTACAGAAACTATTGAGCAGTCGGCTCAATGGGCGATTTCGGACGCTGACAGTGAGGACATCGATGAACCGCTGAGTGGGTGTGACAGGCCGAGGATAGTTTGTCTGGAAGAGATCACTCAGTTTGTCGGTTTATGCGCCTGGTGGGCCTTTAAAACCTGGGGAAAATACAATCCGTCCTATACTCTAACCAAGCGAATTGTTAGTTTCGCTCAGCACTGTAATTCCGACCGGATACCACTGACCTTTTTGTATCTAAGTGAGGAGGGGCAGCCGTTGGCAATGGCATCGCTTAGAGAGAATGACGGCATTCGCCCAGATATTGGTCCCTGGTTGGGAAGTGTTTATGTCGATCCGCATGCGCGCTGCCAGGGCATTGGCTCTCGTCTGGTCAGAGAGATACAGAATAAGGCTCGCGAACTTGGTTATGAGTCGATCTATCTATTTACTTATGAAGATACGCTGCCTGCCTGGTATTCGCGGCTGGGCTGGAGTGAAATCGGAAAAGACAGCTGCCACGGTAATGATGTAACCGTGATGCAGATTGATCTTTTCTAGCAGTTTCGAAACGACTGATTACTTCTTCAGCGCCGGTTCTTTCTTCATCTGATCAATGCGCTTTTGCAATTCTTGATGGCTGAGGGTTTCTTTGCGTGTGGCCATCCACCAGCAATTTCCCCACTGGTCTTGAACGCCGCCCGAGCGATCGCCGTAAAACTGATCGGCTGGTTTGCGCAGGCTGGTGGCACCGTTTTTCAAAGCGCGGTGGTAGTAGAGATCGCAATCTTCCACGTATATGTAGAGACTGGCCGGCATTTGTTTCCACTCTTCGCTCGCTTCGCCGGTCATGATCACAGAGTCGCCGATTCTAATTTCAGCATGGCCGACCTTACCGTCGTCGGTTTTCATGCATTCGGTCGATGTGCCGTCGAAAGTCTTTTCGATGAAATTGATCAATCCGGCGGCGTCCTTGACTGTCAGGTATGGGGTCACTACGTTGTATCCACTAGGAATCCACTTCTTCTGCATGAGTGATTTCTCCTTGCCTTCGGCGGTGCGCCGTTTCTTTGGGGCCGATTGATCGCAATGATTATCATTCAACGATATCGGAACACATGGGGGCGAGCGCTATGCATCGCCCGGATTTCCTGGCCGTTTAACACGCCAAGTCAGGCGTTATTTTAACGCAGTGCCGCTACGCTCCGACCACATGGCAACTTGTGTTTAAGGATTAATGCTTAGCGTTCTGAGCAGCTAAGCCGGCTTCCCAGGACTCGGGCTCATATCTGAGCCTCTGGGCTTCGAATCGGTCGGCTGCTGCTTCCTTCGTTTTGCCGAGACGTTCATTTACAAGGGCGCGATGGAAATAGGCGGCACCGTCTTCAGGAGCCAGTTTTGCTGCCCTCGTCAGGTCGTCTGCCGCCAACTTATGCTCGTCCATTTGCAAATAACACAAGCCACGAGTATCGAGTGCCAATGCAAGATCAGGGGCAATTGCCAGTGCTTTGTTGCAGTCTTCAATTGCTGTTTGCCAACTGCCCAGAACGGCATACGACCAGGCGCGGTTGTTGTAGGCAACCGGATTTTTTGGGTCTAATTGCAGCGCATGATTAATGTCTTCGATCGCCAGACCTTCGTTGTTTTGACAATGATGAACATAGCCTCTGCCCAGGTATGCATCAGGACTATCGGAATCGACTGCGATTGCATTGTCGCAATCGCCAAGCGCGTCTTCAAATCTGCCTAATTTGCAGAGCGCATTGGCGCGTTTGAGATAGATTTCAACGCTCTTGTACCGGTCTGCAGCAGAGTTCAGGTAATTGAGTGCCTCTTGATACTTTTTCTGCTTGAGTAAAGGCAAAGCATTTTGATAGTCGAGCATGGCTAGAAACTGAGGATTGGAGCGCACATTGAAATATTCAGCGCTGGTGCCGAGGATAATTGCCGTAAGTGAAACTCCGACCACTGCGGAATCCCGTTTGTTCCAGAGATTTTTTAAGTCACCGCGGAAGAAATTGGAAAGCAATGCTCCTGCAAGAAAACCACCCAGATGCGCGGCATTGTCGATGCCTGGGATGAAGGCCCCATAAACGCAACTGATCACCACTGCTACCAAAAGCATTACTCTTGCCGGTTTGAGAACTTCGTTGAGGCTCAAGCCGCTTCCCAGCACGGACTCCTCTACGAAGCAGCCGAACAAACCAAAGAGGGCTCCGGATGCGCCGGCGCTAATTTGAAAGGGGTTCCAAGCCAAGCTCGATAGCGAGCCCACCACCCCCGAGAGCATATAGAGAGCAAACATGCGTCTGCTGCCCAAAAGGTTCTCGGCATAGGGACCAAGATTGAAGAGCACATAGAGATTGATAGCCAAATGAAAAATGCTGGCATGCAAAAACGTATTGCTGACCATCCGCCAGGGTTCACCGCCCAATGTTAGTGGTCCGTAATTGGCGGACCAGTTAATCAGAATTTGCTCTGAAGGAGCGATCATGGTTCGAACAGATGTTGAAAAGACGAGCATGATGAAGACGACCATATTCGCCGCAAAGAGCGCTGCTGTCACGGGCGCCTGTTGCAGAAGCGTCATGGGCTTTGCGTTTGTTTCTGTTTCTTCCGTCGTCGTCTTTGTTTCTTCAAACAAGCTGGGCGCCGCATGATCGCCGGTTTTCTCCAATCGCGGCTGATCTTTACTTTTTTCCGGCGCGGAATTTTCGTCCCTTTCTTCCGACGCTGGTTGCTCTTTGCTCATTTACAGTTTTGCCTATCTACTTCGCATTCGCCCGATCATAGTTGAATCCGACGAGCCTGTCATCCATCCGTTATTCCACGGCATTGATCAATTCCAAAAGTGCCCGTTTTAATTGCATTACCTCAGTGCGCAGGTCCACGAGCATGTTTTGCCGATTTTGCAGAAGCGCGATTGTCATTTCACGCTTGTATCCCAGTGTCCCGGTAAGGGCAGCCAGGTGTTCTTCCGACTTAGGTTTGCGCGGATCGTAGAGATAGTTTGCTTTTGTCCACCTGTCGATGAGTGTCTGACGTCTGGTTTTGGTCTCGTTTCCTTTGGCTGGAATTTGGTTCAACCAATTCCAAACGCTGACCGGGTAAAAACATTCGTCATCAGTGCCGCGATCGAAAATCGGTGCAAGCATGTTGGGAAAACCAAGCAGCTCACGTTTTTCACCATTCATCTGCCGAAGTGAACGCAGCGCCAGGGCCGTGGGAATCACGCCTGCACAAATGCCAATAGCGCCGTCGGCAATTGAATATTTGGGGTGATTGGTGGAGGCGATCGTGAAACTGGAAGATGCTGACCACAACATACCGTTGCTCCACTGGCTGAGAACCGTGGACAGCCAGACATTTTTGTCGCGCTTGGCGATCATTTCGTTCAAGATTTCTGAAAATTTGTTTTGCTCACCGTCGATAACTGCAAGCACATAGTCAACCTCGAGGTTCATTTTCAAAATAATCTGTGCCAAGTCATGACGGGCGTCCCCGACTTCTTGATGCAGGGCCAGCTTTTCTAAAGAGGGCGGCTGGCCTTTGTATTTCGAGAGCTGAGTGGAAAGCATTTTGTAGCGATCGAACAGCGGCTGCAGATTCAGCCTTGTGATCAAATCTTTGGAATCGGTCGAGAGCTTGACTCTATATTTGTCGGAATTCTCGTCGCCAGGTTTTGCATCTGCAGCCAGGGCGATTTTTTCCGCGATGAACCCTGGAGCGGTGTTGGCAGTTTTGGCGTAAAGATCGAGCGCTTCTTCGGCTCCGGCCTGCGGTGGCACGATACTCAAACCAATTGCGGCAATTGTTGCTATACACGTGCTGGCTATAGCTCGGTTGTCTGCGCGAAAAATCCGCAACGGGCTACCTCAAGTCGACTGCCAGTAAAGATACCAAATCGGTGGGTTGACAAAAGACTAGACGACTGGTCTAATAATAGAACTTCAAGAAATTCAACTTCTGTAGCAGCCGCATCGCGATTGTTTATCTCTTGGTTTGCCTTTTAAGGGATAATCATCCCTCCAGAACAGCTGCCGAAATCGCGGCGCCATCATTTAGCGAGGTTCTCAAAATGGAATTTAGACAACTTGGGCGTTCCGGATTGAAAGTGCCTGTCTTGAGTTTTGGCACTGGCACTTTCGGCGGTGGCGGAGAGCTTTTCAAAGCCTGGGGAGACACCGACGTCAAGGAAGCGACCAGAATGGTCGATCTCTGTCTCGATGCTGGCGTCAATTTTTTCGACACTGCCGACGTGTACTCACATGGAGCATCAGAAGAAATTCTCGGCAAGGCGATTAAGGGCAAACGCGATCAATTGCTGATTTCCACCAAGGCTACCTTTCGCATGGGCGAAGGTCCCAACGATCTCGGCTCTTCGCGTCATCACATAATTCAAGCTTGCGATGCCAGCCTCAAACGTCTTGGCACCGACTATATAGACCTCTATTTTATGCACGGGTTTGATGCGCTCACTCCCATCGAGGAGGTATTGTCCACGCTCGATACCCTGGTCAAGGCCGGCAAGATTCGCTACATTGGCTGCTCCAATTTTTCCGGATGGCATTTGATGAAATCAATTGATATATCCGATCGATATGGCTGGTCGCGTTATGTTTCCAATCAGGCCTATTATTCATTGATAGGCAGAGAATTCGAGTGGGAGTTGATGCCCCTGGCTCTCGATCAAAGAGTCGGCACCATGGTTTGGAGCCCGCTGGGTTGGGGCCGTTTGACAGGCAAGATTCGCCGCAACGCGCCTCTTCCTGAGGTCTCCCGCTTGCACAAGACCGCCGATTTTGGACCGCCGGTCAATAATGAATATCTCTATGACGTTGTTGACGTTCTCGATGAAATTGCCCAAGAGACAGGAAAAACTATTCCGCAAATTTCGCTCAATTGGCTTTTGCAAAGACCGTCTGTTTCAAATGTCGTGATTGGCGCTCGCAATGAAGAGCAGTTGAAGCAGAACCTTGGTGCGGTTGGTTGGTGCTTGAATGAAGATCAGATGGCCCGACTGGATGCAGTCAGCGAGCCGACGCCAGCGTATCCATACTGGCACCAGCGTCAATTTGTAGAGCGCAATCCGCTGCCTGTTTCGGTGCAGTCCTGCGCCACGCCGCAATTGAAGTTGAATTGACACTATATATAGTGGCAAAGCCATTCGTTGGCTGAAAGCGCCAGCCTGTGGGGTTCTGTCTTGAAACCCGCACTGGGGCGTGCTTACGAAATGCTTGACAACGGCAATTCACCGTGGTTTAGTTGAAGAATGCAAGTGAGACCTGCGTGGGTCGCTTAACCCTATAGTACCGCCGCCACATCTAACGATCCGCGGTGGGTCGATATTTGGTCAGCATTTGCATTGTGAAAACACTCAAAATACACAATCACGTATCACTCTCGGAGCTACCTGATGATCAAGAGTTTTTCCGCCTTAAAACTTCGACTGGCCGAGGAACGCGGTCCGCCTGCCTGAAGTTTGAATACCAAGAAATAATCAATTCGTAAGAGAGAGCAACAGGATCCAATTGCTCTCTCTGCGTACTTTAATGATTCGACATTGCATACTGTCAAAAAAATTACTATAGTCGGCAGTCGGACCTGCCGGGGCATTTTAGTTGACAGTACATGATCTCGAAAATGTCGAACAAGATTCGAGCAAGTGCTTTTGGTCGAATCTTGAACGCAATTGCCTGAAACATCGCACAGCACTGTCTTTACTCATGCTACTGGCGATAGTTGCAATTGGTCTGGCTTTTCGCCTTAACGAACTTGGCCAATATGGTTTTTTCGGCGACGAAATTTATAGTGTTCTTGTCGCGACCGGAAAAGGCGATCCAGAACTTATCGCCTTCGATTCAATTCGTCCCGTCTATTTTTTCTTGCTCAGACTCTGGATGCAATTTGGCGAGAGTGAAGAATGGTTGCGTCTGTTTTCGGTAATTTTCGGCACAGCCAATATTGTCCTTACTTACTATCTTGCCAAACTCGTTTGCGGAAGGAAGATTGCGCTTGTCGCGTCGGCACTGATGGCATTCTCGCCGATGGAAGTCCATTACAGCCAGCTGGCACGCATGTACACGTTGGGAAGTTTTTTTGCTTTGCTCGGCAGCGCCTTATATGTGAAAGCCTGGCAGACAGGCAAGAAGCATTTCTTATTTCTCTGGGCGGCCGTGCGAACATTGATGGTTTGGACGCTCCCATTGACGGCAGTTTTGCTGGTTGCTGATATCGCACTGGCCGTTTGGAAAGAGCGGAAGAACAATTTGATACCGACGGTGATTGCTTGTTTCATTGCAGTGGTTGCACTCTATTTGTGTTTCGCCTGGAAGATGCCTAATATCACTGCGCACAGTGCTTATGATGAATGGCGCTATAATTTGCCCGTGCCGCAAATTGCCGACGCGCTCATGATGTTCGTAAACTTCACAAGCACGGCGCTGCCCATTCAGGAATGCGAAGGACCTTACGAAGGCGGTATTCTGGCTGATCTTTATTCGTTTGTCGTGCTTGCCTTGTTAGCCCTGTCGTTTTTGCCTGCCCTCAGAAAGCGGTGGCTCATATGGTGCTCTGTCTGGGCCTTCATGCCAATCTTACTTGCCTTTGTGTCCTCGCAATTTACTGCCTCATTTGTAATTACGCGCTACTTGATGTTTGCATCGCCCTTCGCCTTCATCATATTGGCGGCCGGATGGATCGAATTGTGGAAGCCTGCAAAACTCCGCGTCTTGGCTGTTTTGATCGGGGTTCTCTATGGCGCCATCATGATGATCAATCTTGCCTATCTTTTTACGCATCCTGTGTCTGAAGATTGGCGCGAAATTTCACAGTATATTCAAGCGCATGAAAAGTCCGGTGACAAAGTAATTGTCTGGAATTACCATGCGCAGTATTTGTTCAACTATTACTACAAAGGTAATAACAAAACATACGACGTCATAGTCAACGATGTTTTCGATCAGGCCAGGACAAAGTTGATTGACGTTCGGCTTGAGGTGCCCGGATTGGAGAAGATCTCCGGGCGATCTTGGGTCGTGATGAGAGAGGCGCCAGAAAATTGGATCTTGGCGTGGACTATTTACCAGATGTTTAAGCAGAACCTGGAGACGAACTATAAAGTGCTCGAGCACGATAAGCTCGGACGTACTGATTTGTATCTGATAGCCGATAAATAGCCGCCGCGTTGCACGCGGCATTTTGTAGCTGCCGCGTTGCACGCGGCATTTTGTAGCTGCCGCCTTGCAGGCGGCAAAAAATCAGAGGCGCGTGCAACGCGCCGGCTACGTTATTTCTTAACCGGCTTTTTCACGGGTGTCACCGCTTTTGGTGGCAACTTAGCGGGCGCAGTTTTTCCGGGACCGCCGGCGACTGATTTGCTTGCCGACGCCGGTACGGAAATGGCCGGCTGCTTGACCTGGTCTTCTTCCAGCCCGGCGCGAGCATCGGTCGCCGGTGTGGCCAGAACCAGGTCATCGCCCACCCATTTGCTCTTCAAAAGTGGCGTTTGCAGTTCGCCGCGATCTCTGAGTACTTCTTCCTGCACCTTGTCTTGCATGTGCTTGAAAGCGTCACCAAGTTTATTCATGCCGCCGTTCATGCGCAAACCTTCCAACAGGTAGTGAGTGAAGACGCCATTTTGATAGCGCTTGGACTCCCACGATGTCTGAGACGGTTCACTCGAGCAGATTACCAATTGACCGCTGCCCTGTGCCAGTTCGTCGGCGCTGTAATTGGCGATGCGGAAAATGCCCTTGCCGGCGGTGTTGGTTGCACCGGAGTGGCAGGCGTCCATCATCAAGACGATGCGATCGGCATGAACGCGCTCTTTGATCATCTTCACGAACTCTTGCATCGGTACGCCCGTTGCATAGAGGTGGTCTTTGTCGGTGTTGTAGGCGACCAGGTAATTGACTCCATTCAAGTCTACTTTGGACGGGCTTCCGTGGCTCGATATATAAATCAAAACCAGGTCGTCGGGATTGGCGACGCGCGGCAGCCATTTGTCTCCAACGGAATCCAGGATGTTTTCTCTGGTTGCTTGTTCGTCCGTCAAAAGGTGAACGTGGTCGGGGGCAAACTTAGCTTCTTTGAGAAGGTATTCTCTGAAGTCCTGAGCGTCCTTGGCTGCATATTTCAAATTGATGGACGAATCGGCAAATTTGCTGACGCCAATCACCAGTGCCCATTTATCTTTGATGGGCCGATTGACGCGCGTCTTGTCCATGCTGTCGCCGACGATGCTGCGGGCGCTGGCTTTGACGCTCTCTACTCCGGAGGCTATGTCTTTTGCGCCTTCCACATGCAGCTTGATTCTGGTCAGCGAATCGGTGCCCAGGTCGAGAGCGGCAATAATCTCGTGGTCTTTTCCGAGAGTTTTTTCGCGAATTGCTTCGGCTTGTTTTTTGAACAGCTCGGCAGAGTCGTTTTGATTCTGCTTTTGAGAAGCGCTGGCCAGACCGTCAAGAATTTTGGCTACGTAAGGGTGATCTTCGCCCAGCATCTTGGTGTCGATGGCCAGAGCTTTTTGGAACAGCGCAGCTGCTTCTTGCGGTTTGTTTACTTGCAAGTAGGCACAGGCAAGATTGGTCTCGCATTCCGCCACTTCAGTGGATGGCTGCGGAATTTGTCCTTTTTCCACACTCTGCTGTTGATTGAGGAGCATGATCGCCATGGCCCGTTTGAGAAGGGGCTCTGCCGATTCGCCGTTGTTTTGCAGGTCGAAGTTCTTGCCCAGATTGTTCAATACTTCAGCTACTGATTTGCTTGAGGCACCGGCAGCCTTTTCCAGAATGGCCAGTGCTTTTTGGAAAAACTGCTCGGCTTGTCCGTAAAGCTGTTGTTGCTGTTTGAGCATGCCCATGCAATTGTCGACTTCGGCAACTTCAGGCGAATCCGCTCCGGCCACCTTCTGGCGCAAGGTCAGGGCGCGGCTGAATAAGGGCTCCGCCCTTTCATACCAACTCAAGTCCAGGTATGTTTTACCCAGGCTGGTTATGCTGCGCGAGAGTCTGGGATCAGCTTCTCCGAATGCTTCCGCTTCGGTCAAAGCTTCACCGAGCATTTCTTCTGCTTCGATGAAATCGCCATTTTCAAAGGCGCGCTCGCCAACATTTACATAGGTATCCCAGGTTGAATCTTGAGGCAAAGAAGCTACATGCTTCAAATTGGGGTCGGTTGAACGTCTGACCGTCAAATCAACGGCGGTGAAGATGTTATCGCAGCGCTCGTCGAGAGTCTTCTTGAGCCCCGGAGCGACGATCAGATTGCCTTTCTTGTCGAGCGAATAGCCTCCGCCCAACTTCCCGAGCAATGATGGATCTACTTTCACCTGATCTTGGACTGCCCGGATCAGATCTTCATAGATCGACTGCGGCGTGACCTGGTGCTCGGGCGCTCCTGATTTGAGACCGATAATTCTCCATACGGCCAACTGAGCAATCTGCTCTTTGGCGCTGCCGGCCATCGGCAGTCCTTTATAACCACCGGTTTTGTCAATTTCTCTGGATGCAGCGATAACGCCGGATAGTTGTTTCCAGGTGGCCGGATCATCATAATTGCCGGCGCTGTATTCCACGCCGTCAGCGGGCGGTGGATGAACGGTTTTGTCGGACGCGCACACAGTCGGGACCTTTAATATCGCCGTCTGGCCGACAGGAATCGTCAGGAATTGGTCCATGATGACCATCATGTTTTGCACACCGCCGACATTCGGCTTCAAAATTTCGTTGGCCGGAATAACGATTTTCAACGGTGCATTGGTTTTGTTGGTCAATTGCAAGCGAACAGATGAGGTCGTGACGCCGTCGCCTCTCACTTTCATACTGACTTTGCCGGACTTGATCGCTTGACGCAAAGTCGACAATTGTTGAGTCTGCGTTGATTTCGGCAACACTGCAGGTGGTGTCGTTATGGGAGCTGAAATTTGAGCAATCACTTGTGACTGCGCATCAGCCGGGGCGGATCTGGGACTGGCCTGAGAATTCAGGGGGATGCACACTGAAAGCGCAAGAGTGGCCATTAATGCTGTTGCCGCAGAGGGCTTCTTCTTTCCGTAATTGGTCATTTTCAAATCCGCCTGGGTCCTTTCCGTTTTAACTGGAATTGGCTCTAGAGTCTCGAGCTAGAATTTGGATCTTATATAAGTCGGCTAGTCGCTTTTAAAGGCGCTTGCCGGTTTGGTCTTGGCTGCTTGACTATCTCATTGTGCGTATAGGTTGAGAAGCCGACCTTGCTTGGCTTTCCTGAGAAATGCCTGGATCGGTCCGCCGGTTTTGTCGGTTGACCCTTTCATGCTTTTGGTAAGTAGTAAAGCATTAACGGGGGCATCCGCATAATTAGGGGTTATCTCACAGATTAAGATTTTTTGCTATTGGGAACACTTGAAAAGCTTCTTTATCTGTTACCCAAACCGGCAGTAAAAAAGTGACCGAGGGTCAGTGTAAAATCTCCTGTTATTCCGCATGTCAAGCGGGGTATAGCGTTTGACTGATTACCGTGTCTCCCCAATAATTGGGAAGATTCTGGAGTCCCCCCGTCAGCTGTTGCAAAGTCTGGAGTAAACCAGTGAGATTTCTAGCTCTGTTTTTAAGCGTTGTTTTCGCTTTCCAAATGACCATTTTCCCGTACGCCGCGCAGGCCGATGTCAGTTATGACGCAGCCTCAGGTGTAAAAGGCGAAGCGCCTGTAAATAAAGTCGGTTCACTGCTTTTGGCTGGCGGACTTGCTGTCATGGCAGGCACTGCCATCACAATTGCAACTGCTTCCAGCAGCGGTAATGTCGCTCAACTGAGTGGTAATACATTCAAAACTTCGATTTCGGGCAATACCGTCCGCGGTCAAGCCTATTTCGACAATGGTCCCAAGCTCTCGGGCATCGATTCGCAGAGCAATTCGGACTATGTCGAATTGACAGATGGCAGCCGTGTCAACGGTCCTGTGTCGAACGTCACCAGTGACGGTCTGAGATGCGGCGGCAAAGAGATTTCGATGGGCTCCGTAGCCTCGATTCACTCGGCTCGCGTTTTCAACTTCACCTGCACCACCGGTGCTAACCCCAAAATGAGCTTCACACCGACAGCCGGTAAGCCTGTTGCCGTTAAGCCCGTCAAAACATCCTCATCGTCGTCTGGCGAACACAGCACTATGACAAGAGTGATTGTCACGGGCATAGTGCTTGCTGGTGTTGCCTGCGCCATTGCGATTCCGGTCGCTATTTGCTGCAGCAGCCACCACCACCACCACAACAACGATCAACAGAACCTGGCTAACGCTCTCTTGCTCCAACAATTGAGCAAGAGACAGAGCAGTCGTTCCAGCAGTGGACCTTAGTTGCTGAATCGGTTTGAAAGAATTGGAAGAGCGGCAGGAATGCCGCTCTTTTCATTTTGTGGCTGTAGCATGCTCGAATGCGGACAAAGCCTGCGCCAGCGTTGTCCATTTACTGCCGCCTACTTATTAATAGGTTGATCTACTTGATGCTTGAAGACTTTCAAAAGAAAGTAGAAAGATGGAAAGAGCAAGAGCGCACCGGAAGCCAGGGCAGCCAGGAGCAGCGTCTGGGTTGAGGCGGCGCCCTGGGCATTTTCTATTGTCAGGTCCGGTCGAATCAGGAAAGGAAATTGCGCCAGGGCCCACCCCCAGAGAATTAAAGTCACCTGCCCGGCTGCAAAAAAACGAGCGGGTTGAAACTTTCGCTTGAGCAGTGCAATTGATGAGGAGATCGCGCAAGCGGCAGTGGCTGCCTGGAGAAAGAGACTCCAGGAGCTATGTACAAGAGAATCTTTGAGCGCTGCTGCGGAGTGGCCGGCCAGAAGAAAAACCAGAACTGCCAGGCATGCACAGGCGCCTTGAGCAAGCAGCGCCCGCCTCTGAAAGTCGGTTTTCAGGTCTTCAGAGGGGGCATAGACGGTGGAATAAACGGCGGCCAGGAAGGAAAACAAAACCAGAGCAAAACCGCCGACGGCAAAGCAAAATGCATTGCACCACGTATCTATATAGACTTGCCAGAAAGACTTGCCGGCGATGTCTTGAGAAATCTTGCCCTGAGAAATCGCCCCGACGACAATGCCGAGCAAAACCGGCGTGATCAGGCTGGCCACTGCAAAGATGCGCCCCCACCGTCTTTGCACGTGATCCTTGCCGCTGTCGTATTTGCGGAAAGTGAATGCAGTGCCCCGGGCGATAATGCCCAATAAAAGCAATGTAAGAGGTATGTGCAAGGAAACTGAAAGGACGGAGAATGCCTCAGGGAAAGCCGAAAAGAGCACGACTACAACAAGAATGAGCCAGACATGATTGGCTTCCCAAATTGGTCCCAGAGCGCCGGCAATCAGTTCCCTTTGCTGGTCTGCGCGCTTTCCGCAGGCTAGTAAATCCCAGACTCCACCGCCGTAGTCGGCACCGCCCATGAGGGCATAGATATTGAGAGCGCTGAGCATAATCACCGCCAGAAGCACAGGCGCATCAGGCATGATCGCTCTCCTTTTCCGGCGCAATATCAGGAGCTGAGTGCGTTTGCGCCTCATTTGCTCCAGTTGTTTGCACATCGCTTCTGAAAGAGAATTCGCGAACGAGAAGCACTATGACGATGGCGCCGAGGGCCAGATAAACCAGTAAGAATGTGCTGAAAGGAATCCACAGTCCGGGCATGGGAGTGACTGCGTGGCTTGTCCGCAAAATGCCTGCGATCACGAAGGGTTGTCGGCCCAATTCTGTAACCATCCAACCTGATTCGATTGCCGCCAGTCCGAGCGGACTTATGCATAAAACAGTCTTGAGAAATAAGGGAGAATCCGGCAATTTGCGTGTTTTTAAATAGAGCGCTGCAGCCCAGAGAGAAACCAGCGCCATAATCGAACCGCAGGCCACCATGAGCTGGAAATTCAAATGTACAAGCAAAACCGGTGGCCAGTCCTGGCGCGGAAAGTCTTTCAAGCCTTGGATTTCCGCATTTAGATCGTGATGGGCAAGAAAGCTCAGCAGTTTGGGAATTTCAATCGAATAGGGTGTCTCTTTTGTTTCTACATTGGGCAGTCCGCCGATTCTGAGCGGGGCACCGCGCATGGTGTCGAATTGACCCTCCAGCGAGGCCAGTTTTATGGGCTGAGATTTTGCCACCATCTGGGCGAGAATGTCGCCGCTTAGAGGTTCCAGCAACGCCATCGAGCAGCCCAGCGCCAGGCAGATGCCGAAGGCTCGCCTGTGAAAGGTGTTTTGTCTGTCGCGCAAAAGCATAAATGCGTGCACGCCTGCAGCCAACAATCCGATTGCTGCATAAGAAGCAATCAGCATGTGCAAAACCTGTGGAAATGCGGCTGGGCTGGTCATGGCTATGATTGGATCGATTTCAGTGGGCAGATTGTTGACGAGTTTGAAACCAACCGGTGCGTTCATCCAGGCATTGGCGATGACGACGAAAATCGCAGACAGTGCGCCGCTTACCGCCACAATCCAGCCCGATATAAGGTGCATTGATTTACTGACTTTGTCCCAGCCATATAAGTAGATGCCGAGAAAAATTGCTTCCGTGAAAAATGCATATCCTTCCAAAGCAAAAGGCAGACCGATCACCGAGCCTGCCCACTTCATGAAGTGCGGCCACAAGAGCCCCAGTTCGAATGACAGTACTGTGCCGGAGACCGCGCCTACCGCAAAGAGAACAGCCGTGCCGCGCGCCCAGCGTTTGGTAATGGTTTTATAAATCTCGTCGCCTGTTTTCAGCCAGAGGGTTTCGGCAATTACCATCATCAGAGGCAGGGCAATTCCGGCAACGGCAAAAAGGATGTGAAACGCCAAAGAAAAGCCCATCTGGGCTCGTGCAAAAATCAGGTCACTCACCCTTCGTCACCTCCTTTTTTTCAAGGAGACCTAAACCGGGTTTGTTCTCGTCAATACTAGTGTGATTGCGCCGGACTTTGTTGAAAGATTGCAAAAAATTTCAGTTCAAACCGTCGATTGCTCTGCGGATGGACGACAGGGGCGCGTGTTCGTCAAACCTGACGCTGTCGGCGGTTCTTATCACACCCAGTCTGCGCATATAGTCGACCACATCGATAGAAACAGGCTGGTCCTTCATTTTTGTGTATAGTTCTTGCATGACAGTTACGCCTATGCCCTTGTCCCCTGCTTCCACCGCAACTTGCGCGTTCCAATCGGAGGCAGCCGTGCCGCCTTGCTTGGCAATTGAACGCAAAGCATCTTCAAGCCCCAGATGATTGCCTGTACGCTCTCGGATCTGCACATCGGCAAGCAGGCAATAGAGCGCGCCTCCCCAGTAAATGCGTTGGTAATTGTGCGCGGATTGCAACCCACCGTCGCCCTGGCGCGGCAGTCCTTTCGGCAGGTTTTTCAGCAGATCTGCCCATACCTCTTCCCTTGTAATATTGCCGATGCGCATTCGGCCGATTGGCTCGACATAGGTGGCGATTCCCTCTGCCAACCATCGTTCGCTGTGGCCTACAACCGGAAATCCTAGATGCATCATTTCGTGCGTCAATGTCCAGCTCTGTTTTAAGTCTTTTGTTGTGGCGTTTTCACCGATATTGATTGTGATCTCACCAAGACCTTTAGAATCGTTATAAGTAGACGAACCGTAGCCGACGCCTTCGTCGTCTGAAGGAATGAAACTTACTACTGCCGTCCGCACGGGAAAAGAGCCATAATATGCAATTACAGCACGGGCGGCATCACGCACATAATTGATGAGATTGTCCCTGCTTACATTGAGGTCGCCTTCAGATACAGAGATGTAAAAGTGAGAGCCGCCTACGTCAAGTAATTGCGGCGTCTCTTTGCCGACGGTCGATTTTGAAGCTGGGCAATTGAGCGAAATAAGAGCAAATGCCAGCGCCAGCGCACAAGACACGGCAAGGAAGGTGGTTCTATTTTGTGGTTGGGTCATGGCTTGATTTTTTTGACGCCTGGTTCAATGCCAATGTTCCGCAGCTTATAGTGGACTAAGAAAAAGTAGCCCACCTGTGAGGCTACATCATAAAAGCATAATTTTTGATGGGAGTGATAACATGATGTCCGCTTGCCACTGGTGAGGACAGTTGATGAAAGAGAAAATCACGGTCTATGAAAAACCAACCTGCAGCAAATGCCGCGAAGTTGACAAAATCTTGAGAGAAGCCGGCGCTGATTATGAGAAGATCAATTATTATGTGAAGCCTTTGTCGCAAGCGAAGCTGACTGAGTTGCTCAAGAAAATGGGCATACCGGCGCGCCAACTCTTGCGCACCAGTGAAGCTGTTTACAAAGAATTGGGTCTGGCTAAAGCAGAGCTAAGCGAAAAAGAAATCGTTGCTCTCATGGCCAAACATCCGGATCTAATTCAAAGACCGATTGTAGAACGGGGAGACAGAGCCGTGCTCGGTCGACCTGTGGAAAATATCAGACCGCTTTTGAAATAAAACTGAGCGACAAAGCAAAGGTGCTCATTTCGCGGTTTCGGCCGCGTGTTCTATTTTGAACAAATTGAGCTGTGTTTCAAAGGCGGACGGGCTCACTCTCACGTCTCCATTGAATGGGTCGTCATATGACGCCAAAAGGAAAAGGTTCAAGCAAATAACCAGGCTGACCATTCCCACCATGATCACCTGGATTTTCACATTGGGTGCAGAAAAAAAGTAAGTGAACAAAATGGTGGCGGCGCCGCCGATAAAGAGCACCACCCATAGGACCATTGGCAGTCCTGAATGCAGAGCTTCCACGCGCATGCGGCGACTATTGCCCAGGCTCTCCATTGAATCCAGAAGCGATGCTTGCGCATTGTTTTGGCGCTGCGTCACGGGCTCATATGTGGTGCAGGCGTGCCAGAGTTTCTTATAAATGGCCCATGCTTTGGGGCTGTCCTTATGTTCGGCCAGCATCGGCCATTCGTCGTTTATCACTTCATCAGCATACTGCGTGCACAGATCGCGCAGCTCGGTTTCATTTTGCCTGGGCAGTCCTTCGGCAAGCCTGTATACGTTACCCAGTGATGAGGCTTCTGCTTGCACGGTTTCGCGTGCGTTGCCGAATCGCTGCATGGAATCAGCGACCATGAATCCGAGCAGGACTGCAAAAAGCATGGCCACAAATTGCGAGTAAGGGTCGGTGATATCGTGTTGAGTTTTCAGCTCAGGATGATGTTTGTCGAGCCACTTTCTGGCCACAAGCAAGCCGAGTATGGACACAACAACCACGCCAAACGTCAGTAACAATCCCAAAAGCAAAGTCAATCTCCTTTGATCTCCTGCAGTTGCATTTTACGATAACTTAGGCCCGGTCCAGTTAATGTCAGCCCCGGTAATTATCGCAAGTTTGACGAAAGAGTGCGAGCTAAGTCTGAGTCTTTTCGGCACGTTCGTGCGAGACCATGATTTCGAGAGTAAGCTTGGCGCCTTTGCCTTGTTGCGAATCGAACCAAACGCGAGCTGGATAAATG
The DNA here is from genome assembly GCA_964531315.1 of uncultured Candidatus Obscuribacterales bacterium. GTDB lineage: Bacteria > Cyanobacteriota > Vampirovibrionia > Obscuribacterales > Obscuribacteraceae > QKMZ01. The sequence continues at coordinate 36,460 of CAZHEZ010000042.1, forward strand.
CAACCGATCAGCTCTGCGCGCTCACGAATGATACTGGCTCCGCTGCCGCCTGCTCGGGTGCGCGCTGCCGGTTTTTCTGTGTCATAGCCGACGCCGTTGTCGGCGATGGTCATCGTGAAGACATTCTGATTGAGCTCGATTGTGAGCGTGACTTCCGAAGCAGAAGCATGTTTGGCGATGTTGTTGAAACACTCCTGGGCAATGCGATAAATATGCAAAGCCACTTCCTCCGGGATATCCGGCAGCACCGGCGGGCAATTGAAATGTGTCTGGCAGCCCACTCTTGTAGAGAGGCTGTTGCAAAGCTCTTCAATCATCGGACGCAGACCACAATCGTTTAAATCGCGCGGTGACAATTCTTGGCAGACATCTCTCAGTCTCTTGGCAATCTCGTCGAGTACGGTAATGGACTCTTCTGTTGACAATTGCTTGCCGCCGGAAACCGATCGTCTCAGGAGCATGACATTGCCAAGTACCACGTCATGCAGATCGCGGGCCAGATTGTTTTGAATTGCCTCTTGCTGGTCGACGATTTTTTGCACGAGCGCATGTTTTTCCGCCACCAGAGAGCGCACGGTTCCGGCAAAGCTCTGACCGCCCGCTATAAGCCGCATCGGCTCCGGGATGTCATCGACATCGTGCCTTGTGCGGCCGACTACATCTTTAAAAAGGCCACGCATAAGGGCGTTCATTTCGTCGCCGGTGACAATGACGTCATTGACCATCCAGGCGCCCGAACCGCCGTCATGAACCCTGAGGGTCAATTTCGCGCGGGACGGCAATTCGCTATTGGGCAGATTCATCAATTCTGTTGCCGGCAAGATAAACGCTTCGACTAGACCGGTGCGGCCGCGCATGCTGAGCGCCCATTGTGATGTGGCCACGACCAGGCGCTTGGGTGCGTTTTCCACACCATCGGCAACTGTCAAACGTTGCACGGTCATCTTCAGCAATTCTTCGTGGACTGTAGAGTTGTAGCGCTTGCCCAGAAGCGTGAAAAACTCTTGCAGTGATTGCAAAAGCACATCCGATGATTCTTCCAGTTGCTTGTTTTCCAATTTGCTCATAGGGCCGGATCCAACTTGCCATAACCGTTGTCTACCGCCCAGGCGATAAGGGCCTCGCGACTTTCCAATCCGAGTTTGTCGAGCAGCGCGTCTACTTGCTTGCGCACAGTTTCAGGTGACGTAAAGCGTTTTTCTCCAATCTCCTGATATTTCATGCCGCGGGCCAAAAGCGTAAGCAAATGCTGCTCGGCGCCGGTTACTTTGGGGTGCTGCGTGGAGCCGAGTTCGGCGGAAATCACCGGTGCATCGCCTGCAAAAACTCGCCGGATCGCATCGGCAATTTTTGCGATCGGCTCTGATTTTAAAAGATATCCGGACACGCCTGTTTGCAAAACAATTTGCAAAATCGCTGCGCGCGCATCTCCGGAAAAGACGATGACGCGCATATCTTGAAGCGAGCAGAAAGACTCGGAGAGAGATTTTGGTCCTTCGGAATCAGGCAAATGCAAATCAAGCAGGACGATATTAGGGTGAAGTGTGCGAGCAAGATTGAGACCCTCCTCGCTGGTGGTGGCAATGCCCACCACTTCGAGATCGACTTCCTGAGACAATTCGCTTCTCAGCCCTTTAAGCGTGGCTTCGTGATCTTCAACGAGCACGAGTTTGATTTTTGCTTTGCTTTGCTTTTTGCTCATCGCTTAATTCAGATCCAACTAAAGCATCGTGCCATTCAAACATCATGGACTGGCAACATCCGTCCCTTGAGTTGAAGTTTACTTTTCTCGTAAGCTTAAGTCTACTTGCTTTTTGATTCGGCTTTCGTCGGCACTTGCGCTTTAGCTTCTTTGTATTCTACGGCGATGATGGTCACATTGTCCGGCGCGTTTCTTTCCAGGACCATCTTCAGCAACTCATCGCATGCTTCACTGGGCACCGTATGGCGAGAGACTGTGGGACCCAGTTCATCAGGCTTTACCACTTCTGAGAGTCCATCCGTGCAAAGGACAATCCAGTCTCCAGGCTCCAGTTGTTTGTTGGAATAATCAACCTCGACATTCTCTTCGTGTCCGAGGCATCTGGTGATCAGGTTTCTATATGGATTAACGGCGCATTGATCGAGCGTGAGCTGCCCGCGCAAGTGCATTTCCATTACTACCGAGTGATCCGTCGTCAAAACTTCCGCTTTGCCGTCGCGAACCAGAGTAGTTCTGGAATCGCCGGCATGGGCAATATGCAAGATTCCTTGCTCGCCCATAACTGCCATGACAATGGTCGTGCCCATGGTCTTTTTGTCTTCGCTGGCATCGGCAGCCTGCTTTACCGAAGTGTTCGCTTCGCCGACAGCCCGCTTCATCCAGGCTTCCACAGCATCTATATCATCAAGTTCGGGCGGTTCGGAGAGCCAGAGAGTCTCAACTGTTTCAACGGCCAGCCGGCTGGCCAGCGCGCCGCCGGTTTCACCTCCGACGCCGTCGCAGACGACCAGACAACGTTCGTCTTCACTTATAAAGAAGTTGTCCTGGTTATCCTGGCGTTTCAGGCCTACATCCGTTAATCCGGCGCTTTTCCAGGTCAGTTCGACCATAAATTCCTCTCTTATCCGTCGCCAGGCTGATTGGCATGTCAGCCTACCATTTCAGCCGTCCTTTCATTCTATTGCCCGGCCAGCGTTCCCGTGAATGCCCGAAAACGGGTAATTCGTTTTTCCAGCGCCTGTGGGGTTCTCTGGCTTTGAGTCTGATAACTGGCGGGGTGGCATTGAGGGTTTGGGTTTTGTCACAGTTCTGTCCCAAGTCCGTTCCCAAGCAGTCACAACCGGTAACTATTCTAAAGTAACCGAGCAGAAAGCGTCCTGTAGCTCGGCGTCGGCAAACTTATTTTGCTTCCCGACTAAATAGAAATAGCCAAACTCCCCTGTCTAAACCCGCGGCATCTGTCACTCAGGTGGCTGGGCCACGCTTTTCTCCTTAATCTGAGGAAACTTACTATGACCACATTTGATATGTCCGATGCTGCTTACGCGCAGACGCCCAATGATGCAAGGCATGCAAAAAAAATGACTGACGAAGTCTATGGCAGTACTGATGTTCGCAGTTATAGTCAGGCTCAAATTCAAGCCATTCACTCGGTGACCAGTGATTGTGGTTTGCCGGGAGTGCATTTATTCGACAGCGATAAACAGCATGACGGCATTGTCAGCGGCGCTCTGCGTGTTGGTGGTGAATTGCTGCATGGTGCAGTTGATGAGCTCTTTCACGATCCAGGCAAGTTGCTTCAAGATGTTGCCGTCGGTGCAGTTGCGACTGCTGTCGGTGCGGCATTGCTGCCTGAGGCTGCAGTTGGCCTGGCTGGTGCCGCTGCAATAGGTGCGGTCGGTCTGGGGCTGGATGTGGCCTTAGGTGGCAATCCCATTCAACAAGCCGGCGATTTTATTCACAACACCGGCACTTTTATTCATGACGCCGGCATCGTCGCCGATCCTGACGGACACTCAGATAAAGAGGTCTACCTGGCGCACCAGAGCGTACATGATGCTGGTGGTGCGACCATGGAAGTGGCGGCCACTACAGTTGGCGGCGTCGGCGGTGTTATGGCCGCACCGCTAGTCAGAGCCGGTGCGATTGCCGCCTATGACGCGGCAGCGCCGGTTGTTTCCGATGCTGCCGGTGCCGCCCTGGCCAGCGTTCAGCCCACTGTCGACGCCGTCTCGGGCGTGGCTGCCAAAGTCGGTACAAAGGCGATGGAACACATAAATCCAATGGTTTCCTCCGTATCGGATGCTGCATCTTCAGCGATTGGTCGCATTCGCCCTGTCGTATCAAATGTTGCCGACGCGGCAATGGAGCGGATCAATCCGATTATGACTGGGGCGGCAAAATTTTTCGCTAAATCCGAAGCCCAAACGGCAGAGAGTGCAGCGACAGCGGCAACCGAACGAGGAATTGTCGATGACGCTGCCACTAGTGCCTGGCCCGGTGCACAGTCGGCTCGTTTGACAGGAGAGGACTTATTGACCAGAGCCTCGATAGAAGCCGGTCGTGTGGGCGAGCCCGGTGGCGGCTTTACTTATGCGGTGCGCAACTTCACCGATGAACAGGAAATTCGCAATTATGTGCAAGCTCTTGCCGCCCGGTCTCCTGGCCGAGGCGAAGAACTTATCAAAGCCATTCTGGAGGAAGGCCAGACCGGCTCAAGAATGCCCGGCACTGCCGGAATCTGGCTCGACGAAGCATTGAGGACGATTCCGCGTGACGCCTGATGGAAAGCTCTTTTTAGGAATTGAACCGGTAGCCTAATCCGTGCACTGTTTCAATAAGCTCCGTTTCGCCTTCCGGCAATTCAAGCTTTTTGCGCAGACGCATCAAACCTGTGCGAAATGCACCCGTAGAACTTTCGCTGTCTGATTTCCAGACGCGGCGCATGATTGCATCGGCATTGTAGACCTTGTCCGGGTTTCTCATGAAAAATTCCAGGAGCGCAAACTCTTTGGGCAAAAGATCCAGATCGACACCATTCATGGTGGCTTTGAAATTCTGCGCATCCAGTTTTATGTTTCTAAGCTCTATGATATTTCCGACTTGATCTGCAGCTTTACGCAATTGCACCCTGATTCGGGCCGACAGTTCTTGCAAGTCAAAAGGCTTGGTCAGATAATCATCGGCGCCGCCGTCCAGAGCTTGAGTTTTATCTCGAATATGCGATTTGCCGGTCAGCATGATCACAGGCGTCTTTTTGCCTTTGGCGCGCAATTCTCTAAGCAGCGAATCACCCGAAATACTGGGCAAATCCCAATCCAGCAAAATCAAGTCATAGTCGCTTTGCAGCGCAAATTCCAATCCGTCACGCCCGTCAACCATATGCTCGACAATATGATTTTCATCCCTGAGCCAGGACGTGACAAACTCGGCTGCCGCTTCATCGTCTTCAATTAGGAGTACTTTTGCCATACGATAATTCGGGCGGTCAATCTCAACTTGTCTTCAATGGGAAACCCAGTATAAACGTACTTCCCTCACCGAGCTTACTTTCAACCTTTATATATCCACCGTGCAAATCTATCAACTCTTTGCAAATAGTCAAACCCAAACCGGAGCCCGCCACTTTCTGAGCCTGCTTGCTTATTCTGTGGAAGCGCTCAAAGATAAGGCCTTTATCCTCATCGCTGATGCCCGGACCGTCATCCTTGATGCGAACCTCGGCAAATTCTCCTTGCTGCTGCATCACTGCTTTGACAGAACTGTCCTTGGGAGAGTAATTGATGGCATTGGCAAAGATATTGACCAAAATCTGCTCAATCCATTTTGCTTCACCTAAAACCTCGATGTCGATTAATTCGGATGACAGTGATATGCCTTTGTCGTTGGCTAAAAGTTGGACGGCTTCAATACTCTTCTGAACGATCGATTTGAGTGGCACTTGTTCGCGTTTCAGCTTGATGCTGCCGGAGCGCAATTGTTCGAGTTGAAGTACGCTCTCAATCAGGTTGACCATGCGGTCCGATTCACGGTCGGTCAAGGAGAGAAATTTCTTGCCCCTTTCATTCAATTCGCCGAACTTCCCGAGCTGCAACATCTCTAGATAGTTGCGAACGGTTTGCAGTGGCGTTTTCAAATCGTGAGTGATCATCGCCGTCACCTCGCGTTTGACGTTCTCCAATTGTTTTTTTGCTGTGACGTCGTGAGCGACAGCGTAAAAAGCCTTGTCTGTGGTCGAGTAGCTGACTGACAGGATGGCTTCCACTTCCGTTGCCGGTGCACCCTGCAATACGGTTTCCAATTCTTCTCTGGATCCCTTTTCTTTTATGTCCGCCAGCATTTTGTCGACGTGTTCTTTCTCTATGTCTTTGATGAAATTGAGAAAGGACACACCGACTATGGCATCGGAATCTAGTTTGAGAAGCACTTCTCCGGCCGGGTTGATCGATTGGACTTTGAGTTTTTCGTCGAATGCGCAGATCAAGTCTCCGGCATTTTCGAGAATTGCTTGTTCTTTGCGAATCCCCTTTTCGATTTGATTGACAGCATAATGGAACGAGCGATCGACCTGACTGATCTCGTCATTGCCTTTTAAAGGTTCCAGCAAAGCTTGCCCGCGCGCCAGCCGGCCTGCATTGTCTCGCAAGATCATCAGTTTGGATGTGAGCTGCTTGCTGATGACGGTTGCGATCACGATTGCAAGCACAACGCTGATCACCAGCGCGCATTTCAATAACAACAGAATCTGCTCGCGTTTTCTGGCGCTGACATCCTGATTTGCCAGCGCAGCACTTTCATCGGCCAGCTCGAAAATTCCGGCCTTCGCTACCAGGAGCAAGTTGTCATTCATCCTCTTTGAATATTTTGCCGATACCAGGGGATATTCAAAAGGCAGGATGTGCGCAAATTCGGCTTTCGCTTCTGCCATGTCCTTATCAGCGCTTTCCATACACATCTCGCAGCGTTTGATGCGAACCAACTTGTCTGGATCACCGGCATATAGACTTTTCAAATCGGTCAGACATTGACGCATATCTTTGCGCAGACGATCGTAGGTTTCAAATCGAAATCCTTTATAGGTTGCATCTCGTGCAACTGCAGCAATAATAGCCATTCCACGAATGAACCGGTGCAGGGAATAGTTGATTTTTCTGCTCTGGTTGACTATGCGAGTTTCTTCGTCGATTTCATTTTGCATCGTCAGCAAATAGCCGAAAAATCCAACTTCAAAACACAA
>CAZHEZ010000043.1:0-4627 GCA_964531315.1 uncultured Candidatus Obscuribacterales bacterium
CAATGTTCCCATCTCCTACTCGGATGGCGTGGCGGTGGATGCCGCCGGCAATCTCTATATTCCGCACCGGCAGGCACAGCGCGTCCTCAAGGTGGATCCCAATGGTGTGGTCTCGACAGTCGCGGGCACCGGGTCGGCCGGCTTCTCAGGCGATGGCGGTCCGGCCAAGAGCAACGATCGTCCGCATGGCTGGGGCAATATGCGCTCGCCTGTGGATTACTAAAAGTAGGGAGCGTTCCAAACTGAAGACGCGCTGCCAGGCTGGTTCGATCTCTCGAACAGGCTGTTGAACCGCTGACGCTGTTTATCGAAGGTGCGGGAAGTCGGCTTAAAAACCGGCTTCTCGTATCCTTCTTTTTTTGTCGTTCTTACTCTTTAGCATAGTACTAAGGAATATCGTAGAAGTAGCAAAAAAAAGAAATGGGCGGCGTGACGATCATTCGTGCACGCCGCCCGGAGCGGAAAGCCTACAGTGCGGTGAACACTTCAGCCAGAAGCTGAGGTGTCCACGCGCACTGATGACTGGCTCAGGCCGCCGCAGCCGCCGCGGTCAGAGCGTCGGCTTCGTCGAGCTTGGCGGTCGCCTTGGCCACCATGTCTTCGAGGACGCCCAGCATGTAGGCGTTGGTCTCGAAGAGGAACGGCGCGATCGCCTCCTTCTCGACGCCCATCTGGTCCATGAGCGACTCCAGGACTTCCTGGGCCACTTCGACCAGGGCGCCTTTGAGCTCGGCTTCGTCCTTCTCGCCGATCTGCTCGGCGATTTCCATCACCTTGTCGAGCGGCGCCTTGGCCTCGCCCTCGGGGCTGGGGGTGCGCGCCGGCGTGCTCAGGTATTCCACGGTGTCGCTGACGGGCTTGAACATCTGTCCAGCCTGCTTGGCGATGCCGAAGCCGACGAGCCGAGCCGCTTGAGCCGTGGCCGGACCAGCGCTGACGCCGTTCTCGAGCCGGGTTTCGATGGACATCAGCGCAGTCATGCAGGTGGCCACGCGCGCCTTCATGTCTTCGACGGAGACGACGGGCTTGCTGTTGATGGACATGTTGAATCTCCTTGCGTTGCTCACGGTGTGAGCGGGTTTTGAAATGAAGAAGTGAAGTTTCGTAGGCGAGCACGATGGTGCCCGCGCGGCGATTTCACCGACCAATTACTGGGCAAGAGTGACGAGGACCACGCCGACTGCAGCCTGCGCGATGGTAGCCAGAACCGTGATGATCAGCGAAGCGCAAACGGCGGAGCCGAAGCTTTGCGCTGTCACGGTCTTCTTCATGACCATGGAGGCGCCCTTGATAGACGCTGCCATGATCAGCACATCCAGCGCTGAGAAGACCAGAGCGAAGGTGACTGCTGCCGCCAGACCTTTGCCGAGGACGGCAACAATCGGCAGCGCCAGCAGGCTCTGCGATGCGTTCATGGCGATGCTCAGAAGCGAATAGACAAGGACGATCAGGGCGACCGCGGCAAGGCGCATGACCAGCGTCTTGTTTTCGCGGGCAACGAATGCCGCTTTCCCGGACGTCAGCCAGGGGGCGGCAAAGCGAAGCGACACCATCGTGATGATGGCGTAGATAATGACGTCGATAAGCATGGGTTTTCACTTTCTTGCAGTGTGCAAAACGAGCAGGAGACTTTCGCCCCGCTGCTCGTTTTGACTGCATGTTTTCTTCTTTGGGGCCTGACGGTTTGATCCGTCACGCTTCGTCGAAAAGCACTCCTTCATCTTCGAGGTCTTCGAGGTCGCCCGTGGTGGCCATCGCATAAGCGGCAGCCATCGGGTCGCGACGGCGCTGGTCGGCGTCATCGTCGAGTTCGTGTTGGGCGACGATCATCTGGGCGAATTCCATCAGGTCCGCTTTGTCGCCTTCGTCGAGGCTGTCGAGCGGATGAACGATGGTCATGGCCAGGGGGCCGCAGCGGCGGGTCTCTTGGAAGATGCCATACTTGGCGAGAAGGAGAGTGTTAACACGAACCATGGTGTTTCCCTTTCGTTGACGAAGACTAAGTCCGACGATCCGGATCTGTTTCCAGACCCGGGTCGTACTTTCGCGTGAACGGCAACCGATTAGAGCGGCTGCTGTTTGTCTTCCGTGATCACGCCGGCGACGGCGAGTTCGTCGAGATGGTGCTCGACTCGCTCACCGCCGACAAGTGCGATTTGCAGCGCCACGAATTGAGGCGTAGCGCTGGTCAGAACATGGGGCGGAATGCCGAGCCCGAGCGTATCGACCAGGACGGTCAATTCGCTCTTCGGCTCGGCAACGCCGTCGCGGTGTGCGAAGGAGAGGATCCGTTTTTGAAGTTCGAGGGTTTGCATCTATGTCTTCTCCTTCCTGTGTCAGGCTGCCGGTGCTGACCCTACACAATTGCCCTCGATCTTGCCTTGGGCAATTGCTTGGAGCAACACTTGCTTGCCATGTTTGTAGCCGGCCTCGTACATGCCCATGCAGCGCTTCGTGCTCAGGTTGAACGCGAGACCGCAGATGTCGTCGGCAGCGTGCTCGACGACAACATGGCGCTCATGATCGACTTCGGTCGGCTGTTTGACGACCGGAGCATACACTTCGCGCCACTGGTAATAGAACGAGATCGGATCCTGCGGCTCGAGGCTGAGCCGGGTTGCGAAGCCGAGCGCCGAGATGATGGCGGTCGTCTGGCAGAACTCATCGGGGTTGCGGTGGTGAGCCGCGCCGTCGATGAGCAGCTGGTCTCCGTGGTGCACCGGTAGAAAGACGCCGGGCAGAGCGCCGGAAGCGCTCAAGGCAGCATACAGCTTGTAGGCAGTGCCTTCGAAGAGAACAGGCGTTTTGGTGCGCGCGTCGCAAGCGACGATACGCAGGCGATCGTTGGGCGTCAAACCAAGACGCTCAACGGTTTCTTCCCACGGCTTTTCGAGGCTCAGGAAGCTCATTCCGACCAGGAAGCTCCGCATGTCCGGCACCGTGACGGCGCTGGCAAGCAAGAGCGGGTTGCCTGATTTTTCATGGGCTTCCAGGAAGAGCTTGAGGATCATGTCGGAGTTCATGCCGTTGGTGTAGAAAGTCGCGATGATCGCGCCCACACTAACGCCAGTCACTGCCCCGACCTGGATGCCGAGTTCTTCTATAGCTTTGAGCAGACCGATGTGGAAGTAGCCCTTGACGCCACCGGCGCCAAGAACCAGTTCGACAGGTTTGTTCATAACATAACTCCTAAGCATGTCCGTCGCGGCGTCCGTCCATTGGATGGATTTAGCTGCGAAAGACGGGTTTGCAGTTATCGGCATCATCCGGAGGAAACCGGAAACACCGCAGAGATTTCCTCCGATTGGAGCGCACACCGTGCGTTCCTTTCACAACAACCGAACAGCGCTATCCTCCAAATGGCTGAGAAAGCCATTTGTCTCTCTGAATTAAGTGGAGGAAGCTACGTATCCGGTGTGTTTTTTTGTTCTTTGTTGAGAGAAGAATTGAGAGATACTTTTGTGGTACTAGAGTGGAAAGCCAAATGCCTATAAAGTCATGTAAAGTCGTTCTCTTTACATCTCATTACAAGTCTGTCAGGGCAGGCGTTTTCAGAGTCTCGACTCCAACCCCTGCCCGAGATCAAGGGACTGTGTTTGTGTAAACGAAAATCCCTGCCGATTTTCCAAGTTAAATCGGTGCCGGTTCCGGCTCGCGCTCATGCGATAGTCTCTAATGTTTTGCCTTCCAGCGCAGCTGCAATAACTTTGTCGCGAATGCGCAGGCAAACCAATAGTGTGATGCCATATATGGTGCGCGAGCAATGGAATGCATTGCTTTTGCAAATTGGCGAACTATTTTTTCCGGTTGGGAAACGTTCAGCAGCTAAACCTCATAGACGCCGGCCGGTTTGATGCCGGCTTTGGTCAGAAGGCTGATGACAGCCTCCTGGTTTTCTTTCACCAGTATTTCCAGGGACATGCCGCAGATGGCGGAAGACAAACCAGGCGGAGTTGGAGTTGGGCGCACGCTGTTTTTTGTAGGCTCTGAATTTCTCAGCGTCTTTTCGGCGGCGAGTACTTGATGCAAAGTGGAAAAGGTCAAAATGGTGCGCATTGGAACAGTTTTGTTGTCTTTGTGTAAAACGGAAGAGTTTCCGGCTAAAAATACGTTTCTAAGCGTCAGGTAAGGGGGAAGTAAAAAAATGGGAAAGACTAAAGACCCAACCCGGATCAGCCGTTTGCCTTGAATTTACTCTGTTATACTCGAATTAGAGAGAGGGTCTACAATGCTTTACTACTTGTGTTCACGTTGTCAATTTAGAATTCAGGCAAACAAGCACATTTGCCCTACTTGCGGCTACAAAGTTCCGGTTGAAAAACCTCAGCAGTCCGACGAGCAGTCTGCTCCCCGCACTAATGCCTGGCTGAAGATGCTTGGCTTGGGTGAGAAGAAAGAAGCCTCGCACGAGAAGCCGGCCCTGGCAGAATAGTTTTGTAGTCGAAAGCGGTTCAAATGTCTCAGATGGTCTGATGCACTTGTGCTGCTTTTTTGTTGCCTGCCATTAAACGCTGTAGCTCGCGCGTTGCACGCGCGTGTGAAAATTGCGGCGTGCCAATTGCGACGGCTGCAAAATGCCGCGTGCAACGCGGCGGCTACGAAATGCCGCGTGCAACGCGGCGGCTAC
>CAZHEZ010000043.1:4727-43154 GCA_964531315.1 uncultured Candidatus Obscuribacterales bacterium
AAATGCCGCGTGCAACGCGGCGGCTACGAAATGCCGCGTGCAACGCGGCGGCTACTTGGAATAAAGGGCCTGATAGGTCCAGTAGCTGCCGAAGACTTTGCGCACGTAGTCTCTGGTCTCGCGGAAGGGGATATTCTCGACGAAGAGGTCGAAGTCGCCTGAAGTGTGTCTTTTCATCCAACTGCCCACCGCGCCCGGCCCGCCGTTGTAGCTGGCCACGCCCAGCATGGCGTTGCCGCCGAAACGCTCAATTGCGTAGGAGAGGTAATAAGTGCCGAGCTTGATGTTGATCTCCGGTCGGGTGATGTCCTTTTCTCCCGAAAGGCTGATGCCAACCTTCTTTGCCGAACCGTACGCAGTCCCGACCAGAAGCTGCATCAAGCCCAGGGCATGCGATCGGCTTATGGCATCCGGGTTGTAGCGCGATTCTTCCCGGATAAGCGCATGAACAAGAAGCGGGTCTACGCCTCGTTGAGATGCATTTTCGGCAACGAATTGTCCGAATTCCAAAGGATATGATTCTTGCCAGATTTCGTTCTTGACCGGCTTTCCCTCTACGATTTTGCTGGCCGCACCAATCGCCTCCAGGTTTAAACCGATTTTGGCATAGAGGGCTGATTTCAGCGTCCGGGGCGCAGAAGCTGGCAAAAGCTCCAGGCACTCATCCCACTGGTTGAGCCGAAACAATGCCATCAGGGTCGGGTCGAAAGGCGCTTTGGCACTGGCTTCTGTACTGGGAAGCTCGGGCTCCGGCCAATGCCAATTCGGCTGCGGATGTGGGCGGCCGACTTTCGTAGACCAGCCTGCATCATGCCCTTCCGGCTTGAGAGCAGCGAGCCTGTGCCGGGCACGATAACCATAATAGTTGCTGGGGAAACGTTCGAAAGCGGCAGTATATGCGTTGATCGCCATACCTTTTTGACCCAGCCTTTCTTGCAGCTTGCCGATCCAAAAAAGCAAACGTGCCGCTTGCCTGGTGTTTGGATACTGCCGTGCGGCCTGGGTACCAAGCTGGATTGCTGCCGGGTAGCGTTTTTTGTCACCCGATTTCACATCATGCCAAAACAGCCACCATGAAGATTCGGCGGCAAATTCCGAAGTGGGATATTTCTTGACGATTTCTCTAAACAAAGGCAGCCCTTCATCTCCATTCAGACGGATAGCCACATTCCAGAGAGCGGCATCGGCATGAACAGGACCGGCGGCCAGGCATGCTTTCCATAATTCCGTCGCTTCCTTTTTGGTAAGCGGATTGCTTAAAAGCGCACCGGCAGCGGAATATGAACGGCTGGTCGGATCTTGCTTGATGGCCGAGATCAAGGTGGACAGAGCATCGTCGTGGCGATTGACGTGCATGAGGGCAATCGAGCGAAGAAAAAGATTCTTGGTGGAATCGGCTTTGTCCCAGGCTTTCAGTGCGCCGGCCCAATTGCCGAAATTGTAATAGGCTTTAGCGATGGCGTCATAGTCTTGCGCTGTCAGTTGGATCGTCCCTGCCTGGGCCAGAGCTTCCAGGCGTCCGGCGATTTCAGGGGCAAAACGTCCATCAGAAGCCGCTTTTAAGTATTCCTTGAACAATGCGATTGCCTGGTCTGCTGCTTCCTGAGCAGGCGCCGGAGTTGTTTTGAAAATTTGGTCGGCTATGTAGTAGGAGGCGCCATATGAGTACTTGCTTGTTGGGGCTTCTTCTTTGACTGTTTGAAAGAGTTGAAAGGCGGCATCATATTCGCCTGCCTTCAAGAGGGTCTGACCCAGGGTGTAGTCGGCAAAGGCCTTATCCTCGGCAGTCTTAGCCGTCGTTTTGAGAACCCGGAGGCACTCGCGTATTTGGGCATCGTCTGCAGCTTTTGTAGCGATATCAAAAAGATGTTTGCTGGACCTCTGGCTAAGAGGGGCAAATTTTGCCGAGTTCTTAAAAAGAGCGATCATGTTTGTGTAGGTTTCATCGGGCTGACTGCTTACGCCGGCCTGGTTCCAGTTCTTTTGCAGCAGTCTGGCCAGCACATAGCTCGCTTCTTGTTTGGTTGTCTGGCTAATTCCGCCATGATCGAGAAGCTCCTTGAGTTTTTCAATCGATGCTTGAGGCGGCTCGGTTGCAAGTTTGTCGACGATTTGATCCAGCGATGGCGCTCCTGTCATTTGGGCGGCAAAGGCGCTAAACCAGCCGTTTTCACCATTTGTACCCGGACCGCCCAATGCGCAGCCTGAGGCCAGACCAGCCAAAACGGCAAGCGCCAGCATGCTTTTCTTGCGCCTGAAGGCAAACGCAAAATTGAGGTCATGAGATCGCTTCCTGCGCATGTCTGCCTCGCTTGTCAAACCTTATTCTTCAAAGCAGTAAGCCTTGGGTCAATCTAGAAATGCTAGCATGGCACTTCTTCACCTTGCTTTGTTGAAAGATGAATCTCGAAGGCGCGAAACCCGAGCTAATCTACATGGATAATGCGGCCACCAGCTATCCCAAGCCGGAGGGGGTATATACTGCTGCTGACCAATTTTTTCGTCAGGCCGCCAACCCTGGGCGCGGCGCGCATAGGCTGGCGCTAAATTCTGCCCGTGAAGTTTTTTCGGTCCGTGAAAAGGTTGCTCAGTTTCTAAAAGTTCAGTATTCCGAGCGTTTGATCTTTACGCCCGGTTGCACGTATTCGCTTAATATGGTCCTGCGCGGGCTGACCAGGGCCAATCCGGCCGCAGGACAGAAAGCGATTTTGTCGAAAGGTGCTACCGTCCTCATTTCAGCCCTTGAACACAATGCCCTGATGCGTCCTCTTAAGGCACTGGAAGCGGAGCTTGACCTGAAGATCGTGCGTTTGCCCTACGAAGCAGGCAAGATTTTCTCCGTGCCGGAATTGCGCCGTCACCTGGAAGAACTGCGCCCCAGCCTGGTTGCCACCGTTCATGCCAGCAATGTGACTGGCGAGGCCATTGATTTGGGTGCTGTGGCTGCTAGCTGTCATGTCGCTCGCACACCGCTTTTAGTAGATGCGGCCCAAACTGCCGGTTTGGAAAAAACGCACCTGATTCATCCGGGAATATCCTTCTGGTGCGCCTCGGCACACAAGGGATTATTCGGTCAGCCTGGACTCGGACTCCTGCATGTATCGAAAGAATATGAGTTGGAGCCTCTAATTGCCGGCGGCACCGGTTCTGCTTCTGAAGAATTGCAAATGCCTTTTGTTTATCCTGACCGCCTCGAGCCAGGCACTGCCGCCGGACCTGCTATCGCGGCTCTGGGTGCGGGTATCGATTTCATTGAGAAGGTCGGTGCCGATGCAATTTTGCAACACGAAATCAGGCTCAGCGATGCCTTCATTTCTTTCTTGAATGCCTCCAATAATGTGCGCGTTTATTCACCGGGCGCCAGCAATAACAGCGGCTCAATCATCCCGCGTGTTTCCAATGTTTCTTTCTCCGTGCCCGGTATGACAGCTGATCGAGTCGTCGATGCCCTGGACAGAGAATACGGCATTGCCGCTCGCGGAGGTCTGCACTGTGCGGCACTTGCGCACGAAACTCTGGGCACGACAAAGGAAGGATTAGTGAGGCTGAGCTTCGGATACTTTAATAGCGAAAGCCAGGTAAACGAGCTGGCCCGCGCTGTTCACGAAATCAGTCAGCGTGCTGCCGCCACTGCATAAGCGCTTCTTCAGCCGTTGATAAGAGCGGCTGCATCGATGCAAAGCGGCATCTTTGCTAAGAAGTTCTAACATAGACTGCAAAATGGGAACTTGCTCAAAGGCACGGCGTCACTGGGTTCGTTGCCCCCGATTGGGCGCCTGTGGACAGTTCTACAGATTCTCAATCTGAAATGCGCCGTCGCGCCAAGGAAGTACGTATGAAAGTTGATACGTTGAAAGGAGTCATTGCTGCAGCTTCTTGCCTTCTGTCCTTGCAAGCCTCAGTACCAGCCTTTGCTCAAACTACTATGCTTATGGGATCAGCCAGTCACAGTGTTGCCGTCCCTAAAGCCATAACTACGACAACCACAACTACTACCAGCCAGGTGAGACTAGCTGCTCCTCAGAGCGGGCACTATGACCACCGCGTCATCGCACCGGCTCCCAGAACCATCTATCAAACTCGCACTGTATATGTAAAAGACAATAGAACTTATTTTCAAAGACATCCAAAAGTCAAAGCCGCTACCGTAGGCGCCGGAGTCGGTGCGGGTGTGGGCGCTCTGACCGGATTGGTGACCGGACGCGGCGTCATTCGTGGTGGCGCCATCGGTGCAGGCACCGGCGCCGGCGTTGGATTGCTTCGCTCCAGCGAAACCATGAGACGGCACCCGATCGTCAACGATCTCGCTACCGGCACGCTGGTGGGCGGCGGTCTCGGCTGGGCTGGCTCCAGACGTCACGGCATGATTGCAAAAACTGCCGGAGTGGGGGCTGCGCTCGGACTGGGCGTTGGCCTCTTCAAACATCTGCAATAAGGTTTTAGTCGCGCACTGGATGCGGCGCTCACAGTTGATATGTAATTCGGGAGAACCGCTGATGTCTACGAAATTTCCTTTGAGCCTGGCGCTGATTGTCACGGCAGTGACGGCCATTGGCTTGACTGGCTGCGCTGAGCAGAAAGATCCGGTTTCATTGAGAAACGAAGCCCAATTATTGATCAATAAAGCCGAATTCCCTAGAGCCGAAGAGTTGCTTGGCACTCAGCTCTCGCACGATGAGAAAGGCTATGGTGTAGAGTCGATAGAAGTTACTCCCAATCTGGATTTGCTGGGCGATCTTTACTTGCGCGAAGGGCGCATCGGCGAAGCAGAAACGATGTTCAAACGATCCGTCGCCATTAAGGAAAAGGCTCTCAAGCCTCATATGATGGATCTTGCCGTTAGCCTGAATGGGCTTGGCCGGACACTGACAGCGCGTGGGCACATGACTGAAGCCCAACCTGTATTAGAGCAGGCTATATCACTTAGAGAAGAGAATGACACCACCAATGGTGTGGCCGTAGCGGACAGTGAAAACAGTTTGGCATCGTATTATGTAGGAAACGCAAAGTACGCGGATGCTGAAGCGCTATACAAACAGTCGATTGCGCACTACGAACGAGCCACCGGCAAAGGCAGCATGGAAGCAGCCAATGTGCGCAACAATCTGGCCAGCTTGTATTACGTGCAGCAAAGGTACGATCTGGCCCAACCGATCTTTGAAGATGTTCTGGCCACTTACGAACGCAATCTTGGTGATGCCCATCCGGATGTAGCCAGTGTTTTAAACAATCTTGGTGAATTGCATCGCCACAAGAAGGACTATACCGCTGCCGAGTCGCAATATAAACAGGCCATTCAGATTTTTGAAAAACGACCGGGCGCCGAAACGAATCAGTCCCTGGCCTGTGCTTTGAACAATCTAGCTCTCTTGTATTCAGCGCAAGATCGCAATCTTGATGCGGAGCCTTTAGCCAGGCGGGCCGTTTCAATCTACGAGCGCTCAGCCGGTGCTTCTCCGGTTGCCATTGCCAATGCGCTCCATACACAGGCTGCCATTCTTTCGAAAAGCGGTCGGGCTGAAGAAGCTCGCCAGGTCGAAGCACGCGCATCGCGCCTGATGGCGTCCAGCCGCTAAATACCGGCAAGAAATACCATTTCGGTTTCTCCCACCTTCAATGAGTCATGCATTCTGTGCATGGCTTGTTGATTTATGTATGATCTATCCCGCGGACCTTAGAGACTCAAGGACAAAGGGTGACAAATTTTTGGCGCTACCGATTATTCTTGCCGGCACTAGTTTTGCTTGTTGGTTCTGCTTTTGCCGCTTACGGCGCTGCTCCAGTCAAGAAATCAGCACTGCCGTCTAAAGCGAAAGGGGCAAAAATCAAATGCTGGTATTTTTCTCAAAAGAACATGATCTTTGGCGACTGCGAGATTTATGTCTGCCCGCAAGCTTTGAAAGTGACTTTTGCCAATGAAAAATGGGCAAACCTAGCCAAACCGCCGGATTGGGATCTTCTCGTTTTCAGTCCGAAAGCAAAAATCTATTGCCGAACTCCTCTCAAAGAGTGGCGCGGCAGAAAGCTCGCCACGGCCTATGTGAATGGTGTAAAGAGGCTGGGAAAAACTGAAAAGGTAGCCGGGATGACCGCCAAGGTATATGACGCGCAGAGTATGGAAGCTGATGGTCGGGCCGTTTCCAGAATATTTGTCGCCGAGGAGCTCGGACTGCCGCCTCAAGTGAGCGTCATTCTTTGCGGTAATGCTGCGATTCCGCAAGTGAAAGGGATTCCTCTTCGTGTGCTGCATTCCGGCGGCGAAGCCCCGGGACGAACGGTGGACACATATGTCGCCAAACAAATGATGATGCCGGCAAAATTCTTCGAGATACCGCCTGGTTTTCGCCGGGTCATAAAACCGGAAGAGGTGATGACCGGAGGAATTTCCGACATCATCGAAGACATGGCTAAATAGACTACGTAATTTCCCCACTGACTGGTTGCCAGATTTTTGTTAGGGTGCTAAATGCACTCTTAGCTCGTCCCTTGAACTATGCCACCACTAGAACCGCACTACCGTGCGCCAGAACTTGCGTCTGAAAATGCCGACTCCAGCAGTCGATTATTTGAAACTGCTTACAGTCTGGGACGCGAGACAAAAATGATTGGCATGGGCGTGGGCGAAGCACTTGTTGATACGGTAAAGCATCCGCTGGATAAATTGCCGGAGTTGGGCACTGCTTTCGTGACTGGCTCCGTGCTTGGCGCGATAAGCAAAGCCGGGGCGCCCGGCCGCTTGATTGCCGGCGGTATTGGGCTGGCGATGGCGGCGAAATTGGGTTATGACGAATTGACCGGCAGTCGCTGGAGCAATTTCGGTCATGCTTTCGCCGATACCTGGCGCTCCGGGAAGAATATGGACAAAAACATCGCCGCCACCAAAAACAGTCTTGGCACTTTCGTTGTCGATATGGGCATCGGCTATGCCGGAATGAAAGCAGGCGGATTTGCCGTTTCGCGCTTTTCGCCCCCATTGTTCGAGGCGCCGAAGCTGATAGAACCGCCAAAAGTGGAACTGAAAGAGGGAATTGGTTCAGCTAAAGTCGGGGAAGTTTCCCAATCCAAACTCGGCGAATCAACAGCAATTGCGCCGGCATCGCGCTTTTCATTTGACGCTTTGCGCTCACAAGTAGCGGCAGCAGGCCTGACCGAGGAAGGAATTGCCGCGTCGGTGAAGACTGAAAACTATCTGGGAAGAGGCGGAAACGCGACAGTTTATCGAATCGATGGCATCAAGGACTTCGTCTTGAGAGTGCCCGGGCAGCCTGGAAAAGGCGTGCAGAGCCTTGGTTCCCTTGAGTCAGTGCCGGACATTTTCCCTGAAGGCAACGTTGGTCAGCCGGTGGCAAAGATTGGCAACGCCACCATTTTGAAAGCGCAGGAAGGCATACCGGCGGGCGGCCCGCTTGGTAAAGACGCGCGGGCAATGGGTGTAGAGGCGGCGCGCAAGATCTATGGCGACAGCATCGAACGTGCTGCAGCTATGCCGCAATCAGCTTACGATCAATTTGCCGCCGAGCTTCTTAACCTGGACAAGAAAGGGCTGCAATTCGATCCATCTAAAGCCAACAATGTACTTGTCGACGCGCCTGGCAAGCGCTTCAATCTTGTGGATATTTCTACGCGCGACGCCCAAAGCACCTACCATCATTCCCTGTCGGATATGGTCGTGACGCTCATGGACAACGGTTTTATAAACACTCTTGCCGACCGTGGAAAACCGTGGGAAGCTCATTATCAAACCATTCTTTCCAAGGCGGCTCTGGCTGCCGAGCGCACCGGACTGCCCCTGGAACTGAACGGTTCGAGCCTGCGCTATTCATTCCAACTGGCAGATGCCACGACTTTCTGGGCGGAATTAGCCGCCAGGGGCGGACAAGCCGATTTGCCTGCTTTGTCTAAGTTGGTTGTCCATGAATAGTCTGAAGACGCCAATATAAAGGGGCTCTCGCGCTAGATCGAACTGGCCGCGCTGGAGCGCCTGAATTGGACCACTCGCCTGGTCCATTGACCAGGAAGCTGTCAGGCAGAGAGTTGTGGCAGCCGCGCCCTGGTTCTAGTTCCATAAACATTCGATAATGCCTGAGTCTGACTGGGAAAGCGCCCTTGCAGCGCAGTATCTATTATTGCTACGAACCTAACTACTGTCAGCTATTTCAATTTCAATTTACTCGAACAAAAACTCAAAAGCTTATTTAACCGCCAATTTCTGCATCAGGTGTTTCTCAATGGGGCATTGAGCCCACCCTTGAGAAACGTTTTTCAATTCATTTCACTGGAAAGGCATTGAAGATGGAAATTCTCTCAGCAGATTATTTCCTCACGATGTTTCTGACAATTTGTGTGGCCGTGACCGGCATATTCGCTCCGCCGTCATTCGAGAAGAGCAGCGGACTTGGGTCTGAGCAAATGAACAAAATGCATTGCCGAATTTTTGGCAGCTGCATTTTTTTCGGCGGCGTTTTTTTGCTGGCTGGTTTGCTGGATTTAATCGGTACTTTCGGCATGGTCCTGGCGGGAGAAGTTCTCTTCTTCGGCTTCATGTACTTTACTGGGCTTATTGCCAACGAAAGCGACAAAGCGCGAGTGGAGCGGGAACGGGCGCGAAAAGAAAGAGAAAAAGCGCGAGTAGAACAAGAAAGGGCGCAAGCGGAGCATGAGAGAGCGGCAGAGGAAGCGCGCGTACTCGAGTTGCAAGAGCAATTCGATCTGCTTTGCCAACTGGCATTGACCGCCTATCTTCAAAATGTCGTCGAATGTCTGCGCTCCATGGACCTCTTTCTGGACGAGGCCAATCTCACCTACGACGAAGAATTCATGCGCGAACTGGAAGGCGATTGCCTGTCCTTGACGGAGACCTACGTTTGGCGCCGCGAGCTGGCAATTGCCCTTGAACATCCGGAGCTGAAATCTTCAAAGGTGTTCCTGGATATTGCCCGCGATCTTGCCATGCGACTTGTCCAGAAGCATCTTCTTGAGTACGCAAGGGAGCGATCGTGCACCGCTTCCTGACAGTGCTGGGCTACACGATTGCCAGCATTTTGATCGGTATGTTGGGAGTAGATATGCCGCCTTTGCCGGAGAAGGACGAAGAAACAAAGAGAACGCGTCCAGACAAGCAAGCTCGGTTGTAGGAAAAAAGCTTCAAAGGTGAGCAGGTCATACTGCTCACCTTTTTTTGACTGTAATTAATAGACCAGTCTACTAAATTTCAGATTCGTTTCTCCTCGTCGTCAGCCGGAGGCGGGCAGGGACGCGGGCGGTACAGAGCTAATCGTGATGATGAGGGTGTTTGCGCAGACCCAACTCTTCCAGGGCATCGTCCAGACTGATTTGATTTTCTCTGGCGAATTGCAGAGTTCTTACGGCGTCTTCAATGGAAATCAGACCATGTTTGAGCAGATATTGGCAGCGCAATGTGGAAATCAAAGTCGCTTCATCAATGGCGCCTGAAATTACGAGCATTTTGCCAATCAAAGAAGGGTATTTATTGCTCAGTTCGACTGCTTCTGAAATGTCCGAGTCGGTGACAAATCCTGTCATCTTCAACAGTTCGCCCAGAAGAGGAGTATGTTGCGCCTGTTCTTTCGGCGCTTCGCCATAAACAAGTTTGTGCATCTCGTCGGTGGCGTCTTTGAGGGTGCGGGTGCCGGCTGTAACTTCTGCAAAGACATCCTGGGCATGGTCGTAAACGCGATTGGAGATCAATCCCAGACTGACGATGGCTTCTCCCAGTGTTTGCCCCTTTTCCATGCTGCTTTCGAGAGCATTGAGAATCTCGCTCTCGGTTGCCAATCCGCAAAGAATAATGAATTCTCCAAAGCGGACATGCTTGTTCGCCGGTGCCGGCGCCGCAGAATAGGCCTCCAGTTTGACGGGCAGCTGGGGCTGCTTGGAGAGTTCTGCATTTAACATCATCACACCTTGCTCAAGTGAGATTCGGCGTTCTCTAATCATGTGCTGCAGGCTGAGTGCTCTGGTCAGTGTTTGATGGTTGATAAAACCATTGAGCAAAAGTACTCGCCCAAATCGCATACCGGTGGAATAGCTGACTTTTTTGGCTTGCTCAAACTCTGCCTGATGGATTATGCCGGCTTCAAGCAATAGCGTGCCAATCGTCGCTTTTTCGGTCGAACTGGTGACGCCTATCTCCGAAAGTGCTTTGCTGGGCGAGAGTTTCTTTGTGCGCAGCGCGTTTATCGCTTCGCGTCCTTGTTCGAGCGTGATTGATCCGGTGGTTAGCAAGGATTGCAACTCGACTACAAGTTGCAGCTCCTCATCGGTAATAAATCCTGTCAGAACCAGAGTTCTGCCAATCGGCAAACCGAATTGAGGGGCCACCTTAAGAGCGTCCGCCAGATCTTTTTCGCTGATCATCTTCAACTGCACTAAAAGATCGCCGAATTTTAAAACTCGAGCGGCGGCTCGGCCTTCTGTTGCCACGTGCAAATCCTCATCCGTAGGCATCTAATATTAGACCAAACCATCCAAAAATGAATCTAATGCCAACGCCTTTAATATTTCCGCCCGGCGCTTAACGGGCACCGGGCGAGTTATTGGAGGTTCCGGTTTAAACAAATTAGCCGGCCGCAAAACCGCCTTGCGCGTGCTGCCTGCACTTTCTGGGTAATTAAATGGGGTTGAGGAGGAAAATCTGTGGGTCATCAGGATAAATATCTGCCTCTGGCGCTTGCTTTCTGTCTTAGCCTGCAAGCCATTGTTCCATGTGCTTTTGCAGTCAATACCGCCAGTTCTGTAATAAAGCCAAAAGCCAAGCACCCGGCCGCCACCGGCGGCAAAGGGACGCTGCCGGCAGCCAGTACGCAGGGGCAAGCGGCCAATGCCGCCAAGGTTCAGCAGTCACTTTCTAATTTCAAGGGAGACAAGTGGGCGGTGGTAATCGGACTGAGCCGCTTTGCCGACAGCAGTGTTCCGTCGCTCAAGTATTGTGCCAAGGATGCGCAAGATTTCTACGATTATCTTACCGACCCCAATCAAGGACGCTTCGAAAAGGATCATGTGAAGCTTCTGGTCAATGAAGACGCCACCAAGGTTAATATCATGGACTTGATCGGCGACTCATTTTTGCCGCATGGCGCTGTTCCAGGAGATCTCGTCGTCATCTATCTTTCCACGCATGGCTCGCCGGCAGGAGCCGACATCCGTGGTGTCAATTATGTGGTGGCGCACGATTCCAGACCCAACAAATTGTTTGCCACCGGCATCGAGATGCGCCAGTTGCTGCGTACCGTCAAAGAACGCGTTCATACCAATCGCGTCTTGCTTATTCTCGACACCTGCTACAGTGGCGCCGGCGCCGAGAGTTCGCAAAAAGGACTGATTCGTAAGAATGTCGATTCGGAGGCTTTGGCCAGCGCTTCCGGCAGTGTGGTGATTTCATCCAGTTCTCCCGATCAACAATCCTGGGAATCCGATCAAATCAAGAATAGCTATTTCACCAAGTTTTTGATCGAATCTTTGCGCGACCCGGCCGTTGGAAACGATCTCGAACGCACATTCAATAGCATGAAAGACCGTGTACAATCAGCAGTCTTGAGAGACAAAGGTGCATTACAAACACCGGTTATCGGCGGGGCTTCCAACGCCAAAGGCCTGGCTGTAGGTGCACTTCCGGCGGTGCATCGTGCGGCGCCGTCAGTGGTGGCATTTGCGGCGCCGGCGGGAAGCGGTGCGGCGACAATGTCTGATCTCCCGCGCGGTTCTGCGCCTGTTGATTTTTCGGATTACGGTCAATGCATGCGCAATGCTTACAATTTCCGCAACGCGCATAAAAACTGGGATGCAATTCACGAATTGCAGGCAGCGCAGAAAGCTAATCCCGGTTCGATTGAAGCCTTCATGCAGGCTTCCGACATTCTCGATGAGCAAGGACGATATGCAGAAGCGCTCGAATCGGCCAAAAAGGCTGTGTTGAATGCCGAGAATTCCTCAGAGGCGCATTTTCGATTGGGGCGTGCCAACCTGAGAATTGGCAGCAAGGAAGAGGCTCTTCGTCAGGTTCGCCTGGCGCTCAGTCTTGATCCCGGCAACGCCATGGCCTACAATTGGCTGGGTTTTATCAATCAAAACGATCTGCAAAGAATTGATGAAGCAGAGCAGGATTATCGCAAGGCAATTGAGCTTGATCCGCTCAATGCCAGAGCCATGGTCAATCTTGGATTGCTTCTGCAAAACGATCCTAAAAAAGCCTCCGAAGCGGAGAAGTTGTTTCGCCGCGCCCTGGAAGCAGACGCCGATGATTGGCAGGCCCGTATGTGCCTGGGCTACTATCTTTTTTATATCAAGGGCAACAAGGTTGCCGGCATGAAAGAATTGCGCAAAGCGATTGAATTGGATCCGGCCAATTCTCGCTTGCACTCGCAGCTGGCCGAGATGCTTTCTGACAGCCCTGAAGAATTGAATGCCAGTGAAAGCGAATTTCGCAAAGGCATCGAGCTGTCCCCGAAATCCGGTGCCGCGCACTACAAATTGGCCGATTTCCTGGCTTTGAAAACCGACCGGTCGGATGAAGCGGAAAAGGAATATCGGCAGTCGATTCAGTTGGATCCTTCCCTGGACGCCGCTCGCGTCGGTCTAGCCGATCTTTTGATCGATCAAAGGCACGTGTACGACCAGTCCTTCGAGCAATACAAAGAAGCAATCAAAATCAATCAGCGCAATGCCAGAGCCTATATGGGTCTGGGCCGCATCCAGATGGACTTGTACAAGAATTATCCGGCTGCCGAAGCTGAGTTGAAAAAGGCTCTGGCCATAGATCCCAATTTAGCGCAGGCTTACGATGTATACGGCGTGCTTTTGTCCACACGCATGAATCGATTTAGCGAAGCGAAGTCCGCCTATGAAAAGGCGATTGCTGCAGACCCGAAGAGCAGCCAGCCTCTCTATCATTATGCTCAAATGCTGATTTCACAGGGCAAAGACTTCGATCAGGCCAACAAACTGCTTCTCGATGCGATTGCTCTCAGTCCAGGTAATTCCAGCTATAAGACCGCTCTGGCCTATCTGCAAATATCACACTATAAGCAGTTCAAATCAGCCGAGCAATTGCTCAGGCAGGCACTGCAGGCTAATCTCAGCGATTCTCAGGCACATTATCGACTGGGTATGCTCTTGATTGAGAAGCTGGGAGCGCGCAAGGAAGGTGAGTCTGAATTGAAGACGGCCTTAAGTCAGGACCCGGAAAATCGCGAAATCAAGACCGCTGTGGAAAGATTCTCCCATTAACTGCCTTCTTTTCGGCAAGGGTTTTGCTCCGGGCTTCTTAATGCTCGTGCGTCTGCAATAATACCGACAATGCATGAAGGCAAACCCCCAATTGTCATATTGCGCATTGCTGCTGCTTTGCAGTCAGTACTGTTTGGTTTGTGGCCGCTCTTGCTCATCTACACAATCACACTGGGAGACTACACTCCCGAGCAGATGCTGGAGCCCGCTGGGCTAATTGCCGCAGTCAATCTTGCCCTCTGGGTGTTGCTTAGCTTTATCTATAAAAACGTTGCCAGAGCGGCTGCACTTGTTTCTATTTTGTCCCTGTCTACATTCCTTTATTTGCCTCTTTCCGACGCGCTGAAAGATGGGGCTAAACTCCTTTCGGTCTCACTGGCAGATGAGGCTGTTCTGAGCATCTATTTGCTTATGGTTTTTATCCTATTGTTTGCCGCGCACACTCGTGAATTTCGATGGCGCGGGCGCACCATGTCTGTGGATTTTCAAGCGATGGTACTGCCGGCGGCGGCAATAGCATTCTTGCTCTGTGCGGTAAATTTGTTTACGATTGCCAGTTTTGAAGCAAAGGAAAATGCGATTGTTCAAAATCTGCTCAAAAATCAGTTTGCCGCAGAGCGGCATATCAGTATAAATGCCGACACTCAAAAACCTGATGTTTACTATCTGATTGTCGATGGTTTTGCCAATCAATCAACCTTGAAAGATATTCTCGACTATAACGACGAGTCCTTTTTGAATTTCTTGAGAAGCCGTGGTTTTTATGTGGGCTCGCACAGTTGCAGCAATCATGATCGCACTATATTCAGTGTCACATCATCGCTTAATTTGCGGCTTATGACTCCGCTCAAGGAGGTTCTGGGGCCAGACAGTGTCGATTCTTATGTGCCTTTGAAGCTGCTTCGAGAAAATTGTGTGATGAAACTGTTCAAAGAAGCTGGATATCGCATAGTCAATGTTTGCTCAGGCTTTTGCCCGACTGATTATATTCCGCAGGCTGATTTGAACATGCGCTCCGGCTGGGGTACTGGATTCAATATGTCTCTTCTGCATCTGACATTGATTGGTGCCTTTGAGCCATATTTGCATTTGGTGGAAAATGAATATGCAAATGTTCGCCTGGCTCCCAGCCGAAGAGCGGCTGAAATTGCCAATCTCGCCGGTCCGAAATTCGTTTTGATTCATTGCTTGCTTACTCACCCGCCCTTCATTTTCGACAGGCAGGGACGGCCAATGCCATTGTCCCGCCAACTATTGGCGGCGCCTTATCGGAAGGGTCCTTATTTAGAACAGCTCCGGTTCACAGAAAAGCGTGTAGAACTTTTGGTCGATGCGATTTGCTCCCAAGATAAAAACGCGCTTGTCATAGTTCAAAGTGACCATGGATCCGCGTGCACTGATTGGCACGACGAAAAGGCGTTTACTTTAGAGCGCATGCGAATCTTGAATGCCTACAGGCTCCCGGCGCCTATGCAGAGCCATCTGACTGAGTCGATTACGCCAGTCAACAGTTTTCGCTTGATTCTAAGGGAGCTTTTCAAGGCTGACTTTCCGCCCCTCAAAGATGAGTCATACATTGCCATACCACCTGAGCGGCAGTATCGCTTTACCAATGTGACGGAAATGCTTCAAGCATCCTGGCGCAACCGCATCAAATAGAGGACACGCCCGGATTCTTCCAGCGGCGTCTTTTCGACAATCTCGAAGAAGTTCTCAAATTCATTTTCGAAATTTTCTTTCGTGTATGCATCGAAGATATCCTCGCGGCTGGCCAGAAGCCTTTGTACTTGCACATCCGACTTGGGCACGAATTCGATAATCAGATTCTTGCAAATGAGTGAAAAGAATTCCGCCACTCTTAAGAGGGGGACATTATTGGCAATAGCCAGATGGTGGATGAGGGCGAGGGCCAGACCCGTATCACACGGACCTCTATCGATCAGGCTGGAGCGTTCGTTGTTCGACCAGCCAACGCTGGGGGTTGGTGCGGTCAGGTCCATGACCAGGGGCAAGATGCGGTTGTCTTGCGCTGAAGCGGCATTGAGAAAGTTTTTTTGCACGCAGAGCGGGTCCATATCTATGGACACGGTCATCGCCCCCAGGTCGGCGGCGACGCGGCTGTAACGACCGCAATTGGCGCCGAAGTCAAATACCGTTTTTGGTTTTGTCTTGAGCAACATATCTCGCACTGTCACTAATTTCTTTTCTGCTGTTTCCTCTGAATAGCTGTTTGAGTCGTAATAGTCTGACCAGGTCGATTGGCATTTCGGCAAATGAATGCTGAGGACAGCCGCCTCCAGTGAGTCGATCAGTCCTAGTAATGCCTGTTTTGGAAAGTTACCCAATTTGTTTTTGCCGGGTGTTTCCTGGCAGGATGCCTGCAAACGCGCATGCAAATGCAGATGCATAAGCAGATGAGCGTTCAGCATCGCCCTTCTGGGAAGCAGTTTGCAGGCCAGATCCAAAGGAATTCCATCGATGTGGCTTTGGATCAGTCGATTCAAACGCAAGTCGACATAAGCCATAAGGGCAAGCGGAGCAAGAAAGTGCTGGCAGAATTGTCTGTAGGCCGCCCAGGGTTTTCCGGGTTCGTAAACCTCGAAGGATAGTGTATCAATCAAGACCGGCGTGGTGCCGAAAAACTGAATGTTATAAGCACTGGCATCCTTGAGCGTCATGCCGAATTCGAGAGCATATTTCTGAATTCGTAAAGTGGCAAGCGCGGCGGATTTCAGTTGACTGAAACTCCATTCGTATGGATAAGAAATAAATGGAACTCTTGCCGGCTTGAGGATCTTGAAGGTTCTGCCGGTTCGGTCGACGGCAACGTCGGAGTCTTCGTGAGCGACTAAGAGCCCCTTGCCGACGAGGTTTATGTATAGACCGGAATGGACAAGATGATTGTAGTTGTCGCTGTAGGAAACCCGCACCTTGCGATAGAGGGTACCCCCTTCCTCGAAGACAAATCCGTTGGGATCGCGAAAGGAAGAGGAATGTGGCTGAGGCGTCGTCATGGTTAGTCGCGCCCCTCGTCTCGTTTTTTAGTAAGTCGCTTGAGAAAGCCTTTGATGGTAAATAGAGCGCTAAACAAAAATCCCATTGCCAATTGCAGTATGTAGCTGCCAGTTGACGGATCTACATATGCTGAGGCGGGCTGTATAAAGAAAAGCGACACTAAAAGCGCCAGAGGTAGTGTGTCGCGGGCGGTGCGTAATGCTTGGGCACGGAAATAACACATTGGAACATTCTCCCCGTTGAAGGAAATCCTGTGGCTCCTAAGGTCCAACCTATCGCAGTTTTCGGCTCTCGCCTATTGACTGTATTGTCTTATCGATTGTGATTATGGAAGTCCGTATAGAAACGTATGGGCTGGCGTGCGCCGGTCCCAAATCCCGACAATCCGGTCGGTTCCGGCTATTTTCTTGGAAACGCTCACTGGCGCCAAAAAACTGGTTGCGGAGTCTGGCCCCTTAGAGAGAGAAATTTTTGCAATTCCCTCAATTGAGGGAATTGTTCTAGGTGAAATTGTCCTATTAATAGGGGAAGCTGGAAAAGGCAAACGCCGGTTCGGCTTTACTAAAAAAGGGATGAGTATGCAGCGCCAGATCAAACTGATGAAACGCCAGTCCAGGATTGCTGCCCGTCAAAAGGGCAATATGCTGATTCTGATAGTGGCCATATTGGCTGGTGTGGTCCTGGTCTTTATTCTTTTCATGCTTGGCTATATCCGCATGCTCGGGGCTCACAGTGAGCAGCGTACAGCCGTTGAGAGCGCTGCCCTGGCCGCTGCCAAAGACCTAAGCCGTATCGTTGTAGAAGATCCCAATTTCGGCCTTATCTCTTTGTCCGATGCAGCGCCGGTCGGAACCAATACAAGTGCCGGCGACCGATATTTCATGCCCGTACACGGCATCAATACCCTTTTGGGCACGATTCGCCTTGATCTAATCGTTGCCGATCAACTTAATGACCCGGTCATGAAAGAGTTCATCGACCGTGACTATGACAATGCCATGGCTGCTAAAGATCGCCTGGTTGCAGTATTGGATACGGCGATATCGGGCGCCAGCACTTCAGGAGGCACAGAGCCGAGAGATAAGGATGGAGCCATTGTCGATCCGTATGATTCAGCTGTAAAAGCCTACAAGACTAATGTAATCAGACAGACCGGAAATAAATTTGTGGAAGGTTCGCTGAAACTCACGCTTGGCTGCATTGACGGCGGCGGCACAACCAATATTCCGATTCCCAAACCGGAGACTCTGAGCAGCGTAAGCAGCACTCAGCGCATCGGCAATTATTACCGATCATATGTAAATACGCCATTCGGCGACAAGAATTTCGTCTTTGCCGGCATCGCCGAAGGTGCCACCATCATCGATAACAACAAGTTTGCTAAGACAATTCCCGGGCTTCCTTATTTCATTCCTTCGATCGTAAGAGCGGAAGCCGATCAAATGATTTCAACGAGCGACGGCGCCAATGTTCATCGTGGCGTTCAACACGGAGCGGCATGCGCACAGCCTTTCAACGTCTACGATCCAAAACCGGCACCCGGTATACTCTCTATCAGTTTCCCGGACGGAAGACCGCCTGAAATAGCCAGTCTTGGCAATATGTGGAATGAGCCGCAATTCTCTTCGCCCTCAACCAGTGATATTTTGACTCCACTGGGCGGCGACTATCCGGGTGGCGGCGGCACACTTTCCCCGAACTCCTGGAGCGCCAGCGGTGGAGGCAGCTCGGGCTCTGCACCGATTACCGTGATCTGGAGCAGTTCTTTCTATGATTGGTTAAGACGGGCTGGCACAAAAGTGGATATCAATTCTTTGAAGGCGGCAATCGCTGCGCCTCTGCCCACCATGGTTGCGGCCAACAAAGGACACTCCAACCTGTTTGGCTTCAATCCGGACGGTACCGTACGGACAGGGCAAGTCGCTATTCAGGCAATGCCTTTCATGACTGTCAGCGAAAATCAATTCGTCTCTGTTTCGAAAGCTGCTTTGGTAAGCAGCGAGCCGGTCAAGTATGACATCTATGTGCGCGATCAGGGCAATGTCCGCGGTCGCACGGGCGGTGGCAGGCATGGCGGAGAACCTCTGGATAATGCAGTTTATGCTGCTGCCCTTGCGGCAGGCGCCGGCGGCAGCGGCGGCACCTACGGAGGCACCGTTACTTGGACGCCTACCGGAGCCAGCCTCTTGGGACTGATTGGCATTCAAGGTAACCCCTGGGGCGGCGGATTGCTCGGCATAATTCCTTCCGGTGTGGCTATTCTCGGACCGTACGGACTGATCACTCTTATCTATCCGCCCATGAACCCTCAGTGGGTTATAGGACCTGACAACGATTTCGGTCAGGGTGTACTCCCGGCTGCCCCGATTATGATTTTCAGCACCGGCCCGGCAGGAGGTGCGCAACGTCCTACCTATACGGCAAACGGCACAGTTGTAGATGTCAGATTCAGGAAACAAATCCCGATTTTGGCAGCACCGCCCCCGCTCTCAGTTCTGGCCGGTCCGCGCTACAAACTCATGGAAATGGCGAGCAGCGGCTCAGGACCCTAAGTATGCCGGGCAGATCATCGGACAATTTCAAAAGAAAGGGAATGTTTTAATTGAGCAAACAGAGCAGAGGCTTCTACTGCTCTGTTTGGGTTAGAGTTAAGTTTTGGCTTGATATACTAATCTATCGATCGGCGAAGCGGAACGGTCAAATCCACAGAGAAATCAGAGATATCACAGATATCAACGGGCGAAACTTATTTACTTGCTTACTTTCTAGCGGCTGAGTGCGAATTTCGATGGACGAAAAGGTTAGAGTCTTGCTGGTCGAAGACCATCCGCACATGCGGAAATCACTCAGGCGACTTCTGGAAAGCGAGAGCGCTATTGAGATTGTCGGCGAAGCCGCTGACGGTCGCGAAGGCGTAGAGATGTGCGTAAAATTAAAACCAGATGTCGTTCTTCTAGATGTTGGTTTGCCCGTAATGGACGGCATCGAAGCGTGCCGACTCATGCGCGAAAAAGAGCCGTCGGCGAAAATCATCATGCTCACTTCACACAACAATGAGAGAGATATTTTCGCTTCACTGGCGGCCGGGGCAAACGGATATTGTCTTAAGGACAGCGATTTCAGGAAATTTCCGCAGATTGTGCAAACCGTCAAAGGCGGAGATCTATGGCTTGATGCCACCATTGCCGCTAAAGTTTT
This sequence comes from uncultured Candidatus Obscuribacterales bacterium, assembly GCA_964531315.1. Taxonomy (GTDB): domain Bacteria; phylum Cyanobacteriota; class Vampirovibrionia; order Obscuribacterales; family Obscuribacteraceae; genus QKMZ01. The sequence goes on from CAZHEZ010000043.1 coordinate 24,186, forward strand.
GAAAGTTTTGCCGAGCACCGCCTCTACTCTTATCTCGCACAAGCTGCCCGCCGAACAGCAAGTCGTGTACGAACCATTATCAAAACGGGAAGTGGAAGTTTTAGAACTGCTGGTCGACGGCTTGTCCAACTCAGATATTGCCGCTCGCATGGGCATCGGCATCGAGACTGTGAAAACTCACATCAAGAGCATTCTTGGGAAATTGGCCGTCAGCGATCGCACCCAAGCAGCCATCAAGGCCCTGCGCGCCGGAATTGTTTGACCGGTTTCGCCCCGTTACGAATGGGCGGGCAGCTTGATGATGAAGGAGCTGCCTTTTCCAAGTTCTGTTTCTAAAACGATCTCGCCGCCCAAAAGGCGCACGATTTCATTGCAGAGATAGAGTCCCAGTCCGCTGCTGCCGTAGCTGGCGCGCGTGCGCTCGCCTTTAACGAAGCGGCGGAAAATCTTGTCACGGTCTTCTTCAGTCAACCCCGGTCCTTGATCTGTGACGCAGACTTTGACGAAATCAGAGTCTGCAGTGGCGCTCACTGTTACTTTCGATTTGGCGGGAGAGACTTTTACGGCATTGGTGCAAAGATTGGAAATTAGATGCACGACGGCTGTTCTGTCGGCTCTGACTGCGATGTTGGTGCCGTTGAGCGTGCTTACCAGCTCCACATCATGATGTTGGGCCAGCGATTTGACCACATCGATGCTCTCTTTGATCGCCGGCGCCAGATCGATGTTTTCAAAACTAAGAACTTCCACACCGTCGTCATAGCGGGAGAATTCCAATAGTTGTTTCACCATCGTCAGTACGTCTTCGATGCTTTCTCTAATTTCTCCCAGCATCTCTTCGTCGTTGCTCTTTTTGTTTTCGGCTTCGAAAAGAAGTGCTTCCACAGTGTAATTGCAAGCGATGAGCGGTGTTTTCAGGTCGTGTGCGATCGTTTCTAAAAGCAATTCTTTTTGTCGGGAAAGGCGAACCTCGTCGGTGACATCTCTGAGCAGTAGAATAAAACCCTTTAGCTGGCTGCCTTCCGTCACTGCCCAGCTGGTAGTGTCGAACAAGTGCTCTTCCCTGGTGACCGGCCGTTTGATACCGAGTGCGGTGCGCTTTTTGGGGGTGTCGGCATGATCTGTATGTTTCAAGGCGGCCTCGCCGAGTTCGGGAAGCAGCGAGCTGATGCTCTTACCGAGAAGCTCAGCACCCTTCAATTGCAGGAAGTCACTGATCAGGGGATTGGCATTGACGATTTCCAGATTTTGGTTCAGCAGAATGATTCCGACCGGCGCATTCTCTGCGATCTCACGGCTGATGCGTTTTGCCGATTCGGCAGACGCCTGCACGAGCCGGATGTGGCGCCGAATAATAAAGACGAGAAGCAGGAAGAGCACGGCAAGAAAAACAGCCAGGGCGACGAAAACCTGCAGAGCTGATCGTGCATCGCTCTCTGATTTAAGGGCCCGGCTCTTGACCAGCCTTTGTTGCTCGCGTTCTATATACACGACCCGATTGCGAATCTGCTGCGTCATGTCAAAACCTTTATGAGCAGCTGCTTTTGCGCTATCTTCGTCGAGCTCACCCCGGCCGCGGCTGGTAATGGCGGTATCGTAATGCCGCTCGAAAGAAGAGATCAGCCATTCCAAATACATGGTATGACGCGTGCGTCGGCTGTCGGAATCGGTCAAGTTTTTTGCATTTCTGATGTGGGGCGCCAGCTGTTTCACGGCGTGCTGATATTTTTCCAGCCCCTCAGGACTGGGGTGCTTCAAATACTCAACAGCCTGGCTCTGAGCATCTTTGACTACGAGAAACAATGACTCCAGAGTGCCCAATAATTCAAGCGAGCGCTCCGCCGACCGCTCGCTTTCGATGGCTTGAAAGGAGTTGTGATAAGCCGAAGCCGAGGCCAGAGCGACCAATAAAAGCGCTACTACCAGACCGGCAGAGAGAATCGCCTCGGGCGAAAAAAATGAAGAATGTGCCGAATGAAAGCCATATTTACCGGCTTTCTTTTGCTCTTTGCCGGCAGGCTTGAGCATCGATTTTATTGTCTCGCTCGGGTCGGTCACTGTCTGCCAAATATGTGTAGCTGCCTTCAGACTTCCACCCTAATGATAGACTGTTCCGCCGCCAAATCAGGCCATCAAATCAGCATAAAAACAACGCGGTCACGAAGCAAGGTGGGCATCTCACTTCGTGGCGCGCGTTGTTTTGGAAATCTCAGCGACCTCGCGTGGCATCCGGGATGCCAATCTCTGAGATTCCATTTTCTTCAAATCCCAACCCAAAATGGGCTGCCAGAAGTTCGGGACTCGCTAGATATAAGCGCGAGAGGTCAGTCTCGCGCCCTATCTTGCGGCGAATCTTTGCGGGGGGCATTTAGCCTCTGGCTATTTTCAATTTACGCTTTGCCGACGAGATGCATACCCCTCGCCAGAGGGAGTGGGAAAAATATTTTCGCAAGCCCGGTAGTAAGGCTCATTTGGGCGATTTGTTCACTCAGTCGTGCCGGTGGCCGCTGGCAGTCCATGCTTGAGCGCAGCATGCCCCGCCGTAAGAGCGCGGCGATAAAGTTCCAGCATGACCAGAACGAAAAATATGGGCACAGCATGATGCGTGATGACGAGGACTGCGTAGAGGTTAATCACCAGCCAGGTGGCATAGGCAAGAGACTTGATGCGCCAATCCAGGTAGACAGGCCACTCGAAAGCACAAGCCAGAAACCCGGCCGCGGCGAAGATAGCGTAGTCGTAGAAAAAGACGTGCGGGACAACCATCGGCGTTGCGAAAATACAGATAATCGCAGCCAGCGAAATCTTGAAAGATTGAGGCAGGTCAGAGCGAATTAAGCGGCTGGCGAAAAACAGCCCAATGCCGCCGAGGATGGCTGACAGTGCATAAATCAACGGTTTGAAAATGGCATGCTGGGAAACCGGCAGCAACAGAATTATCGCGCGCGGCAAACTGGTGGCGATCGGCTGAGCCACTCCGAATTTCAGGTCGGAATAGACTGATTCTGCCAATTTTAAGGTCGTCAGCCATTCGCCGAAAAGAGTGGGTGAGAATAAAACCAGATTGACAATGATGATAATGGTGACAGCGCATATGATACCGATTATCGGTTTGAAGCGTCTGGCGGTGGCAAGTGCGATCGTCATCATCAGAGCCGGAATGAAGAATTGAGGTTTGATCACTGCCAGAGACCAAATCAGTCCCCCCTGCAGATCCTTTCCTTTAAATACAAAGTAAAGCCCACCAACAAGTGGCAATAGTCCAAAGACAATGCTCAACTGACCTATCCAAATCGACATTGCCAATGGAAGCAATGTAAGCGAAATCCAACCGGCGGCTATATCCAGATTGCTTCTTTCTTCGGTATGCGACGCATGCGAGGAGATTAGAAAGGCGGAAAATGCCAGAGCGACAAGTGAGACTATTTGCCAGGCCAGCAGTGAATAACCGGCCGGCAACAAGGAAAAGGGAGCGAAAAATCCGGCAACCAGCGGCATGTACATGTATTCTGCGGTGGCCCTGGGTGGAAGCTCGGGAAGTACACGGTGGGCAGCTTTGTCGAAATCAGTATCGATGAAGGAAGTGGCCTGGGCGGGCGGATAGAGCATGCGTGCGTTGCCCTCGCGCACTAAATGTCCGGCCGTGTGATATGTCATCAGATAGTCTGAATTCGAAACTACACTAGGCATTTGCAGGTCTGTGTAAATGAAGAGGAGGATGAGAATAAATCCCCATCCGGAGGCAATTAGTGACAAATTCTTCTTCATTTGCTGTATCGCTCTAATTGTTGGTTTTGTTTGCCCGAGAGCGGCGCCCGGAGCGCAACATGCGAATGACGTGGCGAACCGCTCTGACGCCTCTTTTAAGCGGGCGATTCTCGGTTGATTCTTGATAGTCTTTCAAAAGATTATTGTAGTTCTCCTGAAGCAAAGAATAGTGATGAAGCGCGTTTTCTAGACCTTCTTTCATATTGTTGAACTCTTCATCTACATGCCGTCGGTAGAGAGCTGCATCTTCAAGCCCCCAAATACGCTCACGCTCTCTGCGCAGCATGCGCCAAATTCCACTGGCAAGTCGCGGATCAAGCGGCTCACTCAGTGCAGATTGGTATGTTTCCGGATAAGTGAGCAGCTTTACCTGGTCCATAGCCTCCCACAATGGCCTGCTCAGGTCGAAAATCTGAAACGATTCAAGTTTGCCCAGGATGTGCAAATCCAGCATGGTGCGAACACACTTTTCGCATCGAGAGCAATTGCGATTTGCTCCTTGCTTATTGAAGCAAACAAAGAGATTTTCCCTGGCTAGTGGCCAATCGGCTAATTCTGCCACCTTGCTGCGGCGCGTTGTATCTGCATGAGTGTGACAGACCTGCAGAAGTTTTGATGAGTGCAGTGGATCGAGCAGCCAGTGTACGGCGTCTACGTCCGGGTCGTCTTTGTGATGCGACGAAGAAACCAGAACGGACCCTATGTGCGGTGCCAGTAAATGACCCATGCATGCCAGAATTGCAAAGTGTGTATCGAGGAACTTATGTATTTTGAAACTTGGGTGTTCATGAATGTTGCTTCTTATGGTGATTGGAATTGAGCCGACCGCTTCAGCTACTCTTTCCAGCCGCTGGCGCCCAACCTTGAAGGTTTCGGTAAAACTGGAGGGCAGGTCGAAGGGTTCTGCGCAGAGAAGATACTTTGGAGAGCCGCTCTTCATCAGTGTATAGAACGAATCGACACCACCGGAAAAGCAGACCGCCGCCGCTTCTTGCGCAGCGATTTGGGTTGGGCGGGTTTCGGCAGTGATTTTGATTTTTTCTGTGCCCCAGCGATCGCAGAGGATGTTCATTAACTGATGCGCATTCTCGTACCAGGTCTTGCAGACCGGTTTTTCAATCCTGAGATTGCGCTTGCTCAGAATGCAGGGTATCAGCCAGAGGGTGCCGAACGCCTCAGCCGATGGGTCGAATTCTATATCCTCTGTCTCAAACCAAACGGGCTGCCCATCGAAATCAGAGACGGCGCGGTAGAGGGAACCGTTCTTCTGGCAATGGATGTCTGCGATCACTGCTTCAGTCATGGCGTGCTCCTCGCTTGGCAGCGGTTGCACGCAATTTCTTCGCCACTTTTCTGACCAGCTTGAGCCCATTTCTGATCGGCAGACTGCCGGCAATCGCCGCATAGTCAGCCGCCAGTTGCTGATGTTCTTCCTGCAACAGCGAGTAGTGGTGAAGAGCGTTGTTGAGGCCTTCCTGTAATCGGGGAAGCTCTTCATCCACTTGCCGCCTGTATCGATCTGCAACTTCGAGTCTCCGCACTCGCTCGTGCTCTCTGCGAATCATGCGCCAAATTCCATTGGCGACGCGCGGATCAAGGGGCAAGGTCAAGGCGGATTGGTAGGTCATAGGATTGAGGACGGCATTTACCTGATCCATAGCCTCCCACAGAGGCCTGCTCAGGTCGAAGGTCTTGAAAGATTCTGACTTTCCCAGTATATGCAGGTCTAGCAAAGTGCGAACGCATTTTTCGCATGATGAGCAGTTGCGATTCGAGCCCGGCATTTGGAAGCAAACAAACAGGTTTTCCTGAGCTAGAGGCCAATCGGCAATCTCAGCCACTTTGTCTCGGCGACTAATTTCTGCCTCATGATGTACTTGCAAAAGTGTGGACGAGTGCAGAGGATCGGTCTGCCATCGGCAGCTATACACGCAAGGTTCGTCTTTGTGATGTGACGAAGAAATAAAAAGTGACCCTATATGCGGTGACAGTAAATGTCCCATGCAGGCGAAAATTCCAGTGTAGATATCATTCATGTCCAATTTTGTGTGACTTGGATGATCTAAGAGGTTGTACCTGATAGTGAGTGGAGTAGCGCCCACGGCATCAGCAACTTTCTCAAGCCTCTCACGAGCTAACTTGGAGTATTCAGGCCGATTTGAGTGGGTATCGAAAGGCTCTGCCCTGAGAAGATACTTTGCCGATCCTCTTTTCTTGAGGGTATGGAATGAATCGACACCACCGGAAAAGCAAATAGCCTCAGCTTGCTGTGGAGCAAGCTTGGTTTCATATGTTTCGGCTAGAATTTTGATTTTGGCTGTGCCCCAGCAATCACTGAGGAGGTCTATTAATCTGTGGGCATTCTCATACCAGGTCTTGCAGACCGGATTTTCAAATCTGAGATCACGATTTTCCAAAATGCACGGTATCAACCAGAGGCTGCCAAACGCTTCTATCGAGGGTTCGAGTTCTATATCGTCGGTTTCGAAACAAGCTGCCTGTCCATCGAATTGGGAAAAGATGCGGTAAGTAGAACCTTCCTTCTGCCTGGTAATACTGCCAATCACTGCTTCAGTCATGGCGCGCCCCCTTCTTGGCACCAGTGGCACGCAATTTCTTCGCCACTTTTCTGACCAGCTTGAGCCCATTTCGAATCGGCAGACTGCCAGCAATTGCCGCATAGTCAGCCGCCAGTCGCTGATGTTCTTCCTGCAACAGCGAGTAGTGGTGAAGAGCGTTTTTGAGACCCTCCTGCAACTTGGGAAACTCTTCATCAACGTATCGGCGTTGCTTTAGCTGGTCTTCAATTGCAGTGGCGGCCAGAGAGGTGCGTCGGAAAAGATGCTTTAATGATCTTTCCACTTGCGGATCTGTATTGTTCTTGTAGGCAGGCTCCCAGAAGCCGGCCCTCTCTATCTGCGGTAAGCCGTCAATTGCTTCCCACACCGGTAAGGACTGGTCGAACACTTTGAAGTGAGGGAGTTTGCCGCACTGGTGGAGATCGAGCATGGTGCGAACACACTTTTCGCAGCGCGAGCAATTGTACGTTTGGATGCAGACATGCAGGTTTTCCTGTGCAAGTTTTATATCCGCAATTACTTTGACTCGATCGGCGCGCACGGCACTGTTTTCGCCGTGGATGATTTCCAGAAGAGCTGATGACCAGAGATGGTCGAGTCTCCAGTTGCTTCCGTAAATCATGTGGTGGTCTTTGTGCCAGGTAGGAGCAATTGTGGCCGATACTATATGTGGTATCAACAAGTGCCCCGCCGCGGCCAGCAGTGCGGCATGGGTGTCTGCAAATCGGTGCGCCGTGAAAGTAGGGTGTTTCTTTACGTTTGTTCGTATCGTTATTAGCCGACAACCCACTGTTGAAGCGACCTTTTCCAGGCGCGCTCTGGCGGTTCTCGATCGAACGGGCTCGTCGGCCGGTATGTCAAAAGTCTCGAGATGAATCAAATAGTCAGGTTTTTTTGTTGGGATTAATTGGTAAAGCGTGTAGAACGAATCCACTCCGCACGTAAAAAAGAGAGCTGTGGCGGTGGGTCGATCTGCTTTCTTTTTTACTGGTTCGGCGATGATTTCAATTGGTTTTGTATCCCAGCTCAAATCCAGGAAATCTATTACTTTATACGCGTTTTCGAGCCAGGTGGAACAAACTGGTTGCGTGATTTCCAGAGTGCGTTTGCTCAGAAGGGACGGTATTAGCCAGAGCGTCGAGAGTGCCTCAACGGCTGGTTCCAACTCAATGTCGTCGGACTCGAACCAAAGTTCAAATCCATCTATTTCAGTAAAGACTCGAAAAGTCGTGCCGTTTTTCTGGTGTCTAAGCGCACCAACGCGAAGATTATTCATGCGTCTGCCGTGGACGAGTTCAGATTAGGATCGCATTTTCCTGACAATTAAAAATTAGGAAAAACACCGGTTAGCGCGGTTGGGCGAATCTACACGCAGGCCGGTTAAGGCTTCAACCCAGCGGTTGTCAGGAGTTGCTATCTTCGCGAGTCTGTCGCCCCCGTCTTGTAATTCTGTACCTTTGCCGGGTTGCAAAGAACTCGCTTGAGCTCAGCTAATTATGTGTTTGATTAGTTTGATGAGTCAAAAAACTCTGCTTGATACTTGAATACTGCTTTTCGCGTTTCATAACTTGGTGAAGTCCACTCTCCGCATTTTTCAATTCGAGGCCAGCTTCATAAGCTCCTGAACAACCCTGCCCTCCGGCACAAGTGGTTTCGTTCACGCCTTTTGCAAGGTGGGTTGAGTGACACATTCCAGCAGGCGGTTTACCGTTCTGCGCGGCTAGCGGCTCATGTGTGTGATCGCAGTCGTGAAGTCGGCTTCAAACCGGCGCAATAAATTTCTTGTGAGAACGTTTCTCTGTCACAACGTTTTTCACCAATCAGTTCTTCCAAGTAATTGGGCGCGTCCACTTTTCAGTTTGGACGGGCCTCTTACCTATGGGGTAACACCAATGTCAAATGCCCAACCAAAGCCTCCACCCAAGTGGCGGCGCATTCTTTCGCGGACCTTCAAGTGGTCCGCGGTTAGTGGCTTAGTGGCGCTGGTTGTGATTCTCACAATGGCGCTAAATGCCTTCAACTACTACGCCGTCGATCCGGTCGTCACTCCTCGTGAGCTCTATCACCGGACCTGGGAAGCAGTGAGGGTGAACTATTACGACCCGTCCAAATTGCAGGACTGGGCCCAGTGGGAGCATAAGTACGACGACAAAATCAAGACCGAAGAGGACGCCCTCCTCTACGCTCGTGAGATGGTCGCATCGCTCAATGACCCTTACACGATCCTGCATGGAAAGCAGGAAGTGCAAAGCCTGATCAACGAAGCCGGAGGCAAGCAGGAAATCATCGGTCTGGTATTCAAACCGGCCTATGACAAATCCGGTGCTGCTGTGCTCAATGCCAACGGGCTTCAATTGCCGGAAGCAGACGCAGCTAATGCGCTTCCCACCATCGACCAGGTGGTGCGGGGCAGCTCTGCTCAGGCGGCCGGCATCAATCCTGGCGACATTCTCGTCAGTGTCAACGGTAAATCGGCTTCTGGCCTGGCTCTTGCCGAACTGCACAAACTGCTCTCCGGCCCCGCCGGCGAACAGTTGACGCTTATCGTCAAGCAGAATGGTGTCGATGTCCAGCTCAAAGTCGAGCGCAAGGAAGTGATAAGACCAATTGTCTCTGTCGTGCGTTTGCCCGGCGATATCGCCTACATTCGCGTGGAAAGCTTTTTCCAGCTTGACGAAGCGGACCAGCTGCAGGCTGCCCTCGAGCAGGTGCAAGACTGCAAGGGCTATATCATCGACTTGCGCGATAACGGCGGTGGATTCATCCACTCCGCGGTCGAGTCTGCAGCCATGTTCATGGATGCCGGCACGATTACGCACATGGATTTCCACAGCCCGGCAGGCGTGCTCCACACCACTGCCGAAGTCACTGCCGACCACCTCTGGGTGACGGTCAACGGCATCTCTGTGCCATTGCACCGCCGCCCCAACCTGGTCGGCAACAAGCCGGTCGTTCTTCTGGTCAATTTCGACACCGCCAGTGCCTCTGAGCTGTTTTCCGCAGCTCTCAAGGACAACGGGCGCGTGCACGTGATCGGCGTCAGGACTTACGGCAAGGGTATCGGCCAGACGCTGATTCCTGTCGGCAACGGCAATCGCCTGCGTGTCACCAATATCATTGGTCACACTCCTTCCGGTCACTGGCTGGGAGATGCAGGTATTTCCGTGCGCAACGGTGTTGTGCCGGATACGGAAGTTATTGCTCCGGGAAATCTGCTGATTGGCTCCCGCAACGACAATCAGTTGCAGGCGGCCGAAGGCTGGATCCGCAAGCAGCTCCCGTAAGCAGATTCCCGCAAGCAGATCTCGTGAGCAGATCTCGTAAGCGGAACTCAAAAGGCAGATTTCGCAGGCGCAATTGTGGGATGAAGCAGTGGAGAAGCGGCATTAGTCGTGCTCCATTGCTTTGTCTCGCGATTGTCGCCACGCGGAATCTGCTTTTTTAAATTCTTATACTAACATATACAGTAAAACGTAAAGCAATGCCATCAAGATCATCGGCAAAATGATTGCTGGGACTTGCTGATTTTGCCGGGACCACGCTAGGGCGAGCACTGGGGCTGTCGAGAGGTGCGTATTTGCAGGCGGTCGGGAACTCTCGACTGCCCTCGGCGTCTGTCCTGTGTGCTTGCAAGGCGAGTCATTTGTTGAGGAGGAAACCAAAATGAGGATCTTAATCAGGTTAGGCTTAATGGCTGCGGCATTTGCCTTTGTTCTTCCGCAGATTCATGGCATCAGCTTCCATGGCAATCTTGCAATCGCACTAGTGCTTTCCCTTCTATTCGGTCTGGTCTTGTGGCTGGTTGAGATTACTGTGATGGCGCTGTCTGCAGTTTTGACCGTCACTTCCCTGGGCTTGGCGCTGTTATGGATAATACCCGCCTGGATACTGGGCTTCTGGGTTTTGCCGGCGGTGGCGATGATGATTACTGCTGATTTTGTGCCTCAGTATCTGACTGTTTCCGGATTCGTTCCAGCCGCCCTTGCTGGTCTTGTGATGCTGGCCATCAGCTTCTTGACCAAAGATGAAGGATGGACCTCGAGGACGACGTAAAGCAGACCTTTAGGTCTAAGCTCGCATGAGCAAATAAAGTGTCTCTGGGTGACTCCTGGACAACGCAAAGGTGGCGCACCGCGCCGCCTTTGTCATTTAAGCATGCGGGACCAGCCATGAATTTCCGTCTTTCACTAACTGCGATATTCTGCAGTTTTTCCCAGCCTCCATGCACCCCGAAAAGCCCTATCAATGGGAATCTTGTATTTTCAACCGCTGTTCTCCTTGCGTCTCGATCGTGCAGAGCCGCACTGGTGCCTAAAGCAGTTTTCGCTCGGCTGGGAAAAACCGGCGTTCGCAGGCGATGCAATATTGAGAAATAGCGGTGTCCCCAGAAAAGTAGGTTTTGACGGTTGTCCGCTTTTTCCGTTTTTCGAGTCCTTGAATGAAGCACCAGAGGCGGTACTAGAATGAGCGGCACTTAAAGAATCGCTCATGCCGCTGGCTGGTGGCAAAGCTTAGCGAGGCGAGATAGGCCATTGATGAGCTGGACTTTAGGCGTGATCAGGTTCAGATCTTTACGCACAGCCTGCGCTACACACATCAAAACCCTTCCCTGGCAGCGTTTTTGCCTGATTGCCGTGATCTGAATCGTGATAAGAGATATTGGCAGGACACAACAGCCTCTTTGCAAAAAGAAGTGGCGTAAGAGTAAATATAAAGTTCATCTCGTTTTCTCCCATATCACCTGCTCTAAATCCCCTTACAAAAGTTACTCATGAGCTTTTGCTTAACACCTGCGGAGATTTTCTCTCTCGGGTGCGGGGCCAAACTTTGAATTGGGTAGCTGGTAGGTGTTTGGACGATATCGGGATAGCGAACTGGCGCCCATTGGTTTTGCGCCGCCTTGAAACAGAATCGGGAAATAAAACAATTTTCCCGTCAGGAGAAAGATATGAGACAGGATCTGGACGACGCGCTCGTTCGTGACTTTCCCAATCTCTACGCTGACCGCCATAGCGACAAGTCGCCCTTTTGCTGGGGCTTCGAGTGCGGTGACGGTTGGGAACCTCTGATTCGTACGCTCTCTGCCGAAGTGGAAGCGATCATCGTCGCCATGCCGGAGAAGGAGCGCAAGAAGTTCAGAGTCAAGCAGGTGAAGGAGAAATTCGGCACGCTGCGTTTCTATATGGGCATTGCCCACGATGCCATTCATGCCGCAATTGAGCGGGCAGAGCAGGTAAGCGCGGTGACGTGCGAAACCTGCGGCGCTGCCGGCAAAATGCGCAACAATGGCTGGATCAGTGTGCTCTGCGATGAGCATCAGGCGGAGCGCCAGAAAAAGCGCTGACTCGCGTCTTAAGTGCTGATTCTTGCAAAGATAATTCAACGAAAATGCAAGAAAATATCATGCACATCCACGAGCAGATCAGCGAACCCTGGGTGTAAGCCCTGAGCTTCGCTGGTCTGCTGTTTTTTGTTTGACAGAAAGACAGCAGATCGCATGCGGCTGCTGAGACTAAACCGGACGCAGGACGCGCCGGTTTCGAGGTGTTTCAATGAAACGAACAATCGTTTCAGTAATTCTGTGCGCCACCTTGATCGTTTCCGGTTCATTTACCGGAGCCCAAGCGCAAGTTGGCAGTGCAATCAGTTCTATCACGTACGTGGGTCTGGCAGCAGGAGCATTCGGACACGATGACCCGCTTCAGATCCAAACCAGAGCAATGAGGTTTTTCCAGGAGAAAATTCTCCACCATCGCGCTATCGAAAATCCTGAAGTATGGGTGGCGATGGGTGATTCACTCATGCTCGAGCAGCACCTGATCAATTCCGGCGTGCAATTCAAACCGCCGAAACTCGGGACCCTTTCCAAAGAAGTGAAGAGACAAAGAAAGGCAAACGGCAGTCAGTCCAAGGATGATGCGCAGGAAGCGGAAAGCATTCTTAAAGACATCAGAGCAGGGCTGAAAAGTCCGGCTGATTATGTTCTTGCTGCCCGCCATCTCTACTTGATCGCCATTGAAAAGGCGGACGCCAGAGCCCTTCAGGAAGCCAAAGATCACAAAGACGAAAAGCGCCTTCTGGGAAGGCTCAGCCTGCTCAGCGGCGAAACAGACCGCACGCAAGCGATCCAGACGCGGGACAATTCCATTGTTCCACTGGAAGATGAGCTCGGGTCGCGCGTTTCCTTTCGCCTTGATGCCGCGGCGATGATGGAGCGCTATGGCAGCCGGGTCCCTGAATTGGGATGGAATAATGAAGCCGCCAGGCTACGGCTTGAAGCTCAATCGCTCTACAGCGACGCCAATCTTATTCCAGAACCTGTAAGAAGGCGTTTGCATCAGCGTTATCCGGAATTTCTCAAAGACAGTGCACTGCAGTAGGCGCTGAGCTTTTCAGCTCGCTTCGGCTGTCAGTTCGTGCTGTTTTCCAAGAATGAAATCGTGCCCCCTCCCCGCACATTTCATTCTTGATCTGTTTCTACTAGGTTGTATAGTGAAATATGAGAATCGGCAGGCTGGCTGGGACGGTTACAATGGTGCGCGCTGGTGAATCAATGAGGAGGAATCATGAGCTCGACGGCAGTCAAAAGTGAAATCACCGCTTTGGAAGAGCGTCTTCGGGAGGCAGAGCTGGGTCCCGATCCTGACTTCTTTCAAGAATATCTCGATGACTGCGCAGTAATGGTCACGGAAGGCAACGCTGCCTTTATGAAAGACAAGGTCGTCGCTGCCCATACGCCTGGTAGCGGACCGAAATTTACTCGCGTTGAAATGTCGGATATGCAAATAATCGATCACGGAGTTGCGGCCGTGGTGATCTGCAATGGTGAGTATGAAATGGCGTCAAAAACGCACAAGATGAAATTCACACGCACCTGGGTAAAGAAGCCGGAAGGTTGGCGAATAGTCTCAGGCACTGTAGGCTAATTGCATGCATCCATTGAAAACAGCTGGCGCATCGTATTTTCAAATGAGAAAACTTGCTGCAACCTGTTTTCAAATCAATAATCTTGCCTCTGTTCTGATTCAAGCGGTATTTCTCCTTTGTTTGTCCGGCACTTTGACTGCCTGTTTTGACAGTCACTCGGTGACAGTGCACAAAGCGAGGATGCTTGTCACTAAATACGAAATTAGAGGGGACGGACAAGCCAATGTTGATAGTGGCTATCCAAGAGATGGCCTTTCTCATTGGAGCTTTAGATTCGTCCCGCAGATTACTCTCGAAAAGGTAAAGAGCCAGACTGATGCCACTGGTTGTGCTGCTACCTTCAAAGTGAAGAACATTGCAGTGAATCTCTCGTTGCCCTTCGATGTTTTTATGCGCAAAGGTGCCAGTCAAAAATCAATCGATCATCAAGACGGGTACGTCAAGATTTGCAAGCGATACTATCGGGATGCCTCGGCGGTTGCCAGAAAAGACGCCATTCATTTTGTCGGCAAAGAGATTGAAGGACGGGGACAGAACGAAGCAGAAGCTAAGCAAAACGCAGTCAATACAGTCAGTCTTCAGATGCTGGATTTCTACAGAGAGAAGATTGTCATTCCTTCAGATAAAGCGACCAGTGCTTATCGCGCGCTTACTAAAAACGGCGACGGCGATATGCCGGTGCAAGACGCAATAGATAGAGCGATTTCGCAGGCTAACTAGCATATAGATTGCAAGTGCTTAGCAATTGCTATGGTGACAAAAGAAGCGGCGCGCTTTAGTGAGCATAAGGTGAAACTTTGTGGGTATTGCAGGCAAGTTCTTCCAACTTGTCCACTATCTTGCGTGCAGAGTTAGGCTGTCCCATCGAGGCTGCCGCTTCGCTCATTTCTTTCAGTTGATTGGGCGTGCTCAGCACTTTATCCAGCTTGTATGTAAGCGTGCGAATGCTGCCGGAAACTGCTGCACCATGCTCAAGCAAATGGTTGGCATTGCGCTCTTCTTGTCCCGGTATGGGGCTGACAATCAGCATCGGCAATTTGGACGCCAGGCTTTCCGAGGACGTCAATCCGCCGGATTTGCCGATCATCAGATCGGCTGCCGCCATATAAACCTGCATGGAGTCTGTATGTCCGGCTGGATGGAAATGACGGAAGTATGATGGATCGTTCGATTTCATAAGCATCAGCTGGGTTTTCAATTTCTCGTTCTTGCCGCACATCACCACTGTCTGAAATTGTGATTGGCACAGCATCACTGACTCAACAGTTTCCACCACCGGCCCGACTCCGAATCCGCCGGTCGAAATCAAAATCACGGGCATGTCATCGCGCAGTCCGAGCTGTTTTCTCGCTTGCGCTTTAGTGGGCGCGTCGGCGAATTTTACGGAGATGGGAATGCCGGTTATGCTGATGTTTTGCGAGCTTACGCCCAAATGTTCAAGTTGTCTGGCGGTGTCTTCCATGGCGGTGAAATAATGATCGACCGGGTCTGACAGCCAGAAGGCGTGCGCGTCAAAATCTGTGATCACTGTGGCAAGATATGCATCCAGTCTCTTTCTGCGCGTGGCGAAGGCCGCTAATTCCGAAGCGAGAAAGTGTGTACTGACTACAAGGTCGGGTTTTTCATTGGTAAGCAAACGCAGCATAGGAAGGGCATTGGCAACGTCAAACGTCATGCGTCTGCCGTCGAATCTGCCTGCGTGGTCGGTGGCGTCATAGATAGCGCCGAGCAAGTGCGGAGCGCGATTGACCAGGCGTATGTATTGCTTCGAATACACCGAACGCATGAATGGGCTGACCTTTGTAAGCACGTCAATGTTGATCACTTCCCGGGCAATCCCGCTTTCGCGCAAGGCGCCTTCCAGTGCATTAGCGGCGGTGACGTGTCCGGCGCCCGCTGATGCTGACAAAACCATTACTTTTCTGAACATTTTGCTATCCTCGAATCCTGCGGATTACTCGAATTACTTCGATTTTTCGAATTTCGCGAGTTTTTCGAGTTTTTCGAAACTCTCGATTTTCGATTACCTGACGCTATTCAAGCGCAAAGCGGCCGCCGATTCTTGCCGCAGCAAACAGATTCATAACTGTTTTTGTCCAGTGCGGCTAGTCGCTAAAAAGGACTTCGCACTTGGGCAGTATCCGTTTGATGTATGCTTCGTCTTTTTTTAGACTGCTCGGAAGCTGTACACGGTTAAGTTTTGG
Source organism: uncultured Candidatus Obscuribacterales bacterium (assembly GCA_964531315.1). GTDB lineage: Bacteria > Cyanobacteriota > Vampirovibrionia > Obscuribacterales > Obscuribacteraceae > QKMZ01. The sequence goes on from CAZHEZ010000043.1 coordinate 39,664, forward strand.
CATTTTGCTCAGGCTTTTCACGGAGGCAATCGTAACTGGGCACTGACTCAGGCTTATCCGTTGCAGCGCTGCCATGTGCGTCAGTTTGGCGATTCCTTTGTCGGTAATTGCAGTTTGAGCAATTAGCAGACTGTCCAGGTTCGTTAGACTGGCAATAGATGTGATGTCCGAATCCTTTAACCCGGTTTGCGCCACAGCCAGATACTGAATTTTCTTGGAGCCCTGCAGCGATTTCAGGACAAGAGGAGCATTTTTCATCGCCATCAAATCCAGGGAAACCAGCTTTTGAAGATTCTTGCGATAGGACGCCAGTTCTGCTCCGTCTATATCTGTGTTTGGAATATTGAGGTTGCGCAAATATTTCATTTCTTCAATATGCAAATTCCTCAGTCCTCGATTAGTGATCGGACCGTGGAGTTCGAGAAAAATAATAGAATTCAGATGGGATGCAAATGCCAGACTATCGTCACAGGCCTGTGTGGGTATATCCACAATGGCTGAGTAATCCGGGTATATCAGCCTCAGACCCTGGACATCATCTTTTTGAAATCTGCTCAAAATACGCGGATCGCTGTATACATCGATCAGATTCATCTGAAGAAGTACTGGTGAATTCACGCGTACCGAAACTATTCCTTTGCACACTCTTTCGCTGAGTGGATCTGCGGTGCCGAAATAGCTGTTGATATAGAACAGTGAGCCTACTCGCTTATTTCCAAAATCGAAAACTCTCATCTGGTTTGGGCTCCTTCCCACTACCTTCGAAAAATTCGTCTGGACGAAGTGATGCCCCTGCGAGAATTTTGGCTCTTCCTCTCCTGTGTTGTCGGCGGATCTCCCAGTTTCTGTCACCGACAAAACCGGTTTGTTTACGGGCGCATTTTGATGAGGCAAGGCAAAAAATAGCGCAGCCACGGCAGATATCGCTGCCAACCCACCTACCAATTTGAAGACAGTGTGCGAATTGCTTGATGAGGACTTCTCTTTTTGTCCTTCAGATTTGACATTGACGATTCGTTTTTGTTCTAGCGATGCTAAATCCTGCGCCAAATCCAGACAATTCTGATACCGGGCGGCAGGGTCCTTTGCCAGCATCTTGGCGATGATTTGCTCCAGCACCGGAGGAAAATCAATTCCCATCGCCGCCTGTTTTAACGGCAACGGATTTTCCGAGCAGTGTTGCATCATGGTTGCCAGCGCCGTCTGCCCGCGAAATGGGGGCGCTCCAGTCAGCGATTCATATAAGACGCAACCCAGTGAATAAATGTCACTTCGATTGTCCACTTTTGTGCCATTGCATTGCGCGGGGCTCATGTAGAGGGGCGTTCCAAACACCTCTCCTGTTTTTGTCAGCCCGCCTTCTTCCGTCTCCAACTTGGCTATGCCGAAGTCGACCAATTTAGGGACGAATTGGGAGCTTTTATCGGTTGCAGGCGTAAGAACAATATTGCTGGGTTTGATATCGCGGTGAATCACACCCTCTTGATGAGAATATGCCAGCGCAAAACAAATGGGAATAAAGACCCTTAGAGCATTCTCAAGCGGCAATGTGGCGACCTTTTTCAGATGTTGCGCCAGGGTCGCTCCTTCCACCAGATCCATAACCAGAAACGGCTGCACATCGATCCACCCGTAGTCCAATGCACGCACGAGATTGGGGTGTTCCAATTTGCTTGCCGATAGGGCTTCGTTTTGAAATCGACGCACATTAACATCTGAATGAGCTATGGGATTGAGAGTCTTTAATGCCAGGTGCTTTTTCAGCGCCACCTGTTCTACACGATAAACGCACCCCATAGCGCCCCGCCCGATCAGCGAAAGGACACGGTACCGGTCCGCGACAATTTCACCAGGCAGCAAGTCTTTTGCAGCCGGTAAGGGCTGGTTCGACGATACATCCAAAAGCCCGACAGGCGACTTGGCCAGCGTTTCATCATCGGAACCGATTTTGTCTAGGTCCTTCTTGTTTGGATCCATATTCGCTCTAACCCACAGGCTACGATATATACCCCCAAAACTCTCGTTCATAGCGGCGGCAACCAAGATGGAGCGGATTTGGCGCGGTTTTACTCACCAACCTGGCGGGGAAGAGTTTTATTAATCCAATATGGAATGAAATTCGCCTCGAGGTTCTCAAATGCCGCTTGTTTTTATCCATGGTGTGAATGTCCGCGAAGGCGAAGAGTATGAGCAGGATATGGAATTGCGCAACCGGCTTTTCGCGGATGTCTTTTTCAAGATCTTGGGGCGCAATGTTCCCGATAAGGCGATATTCAGCCCTTACTGGGGCGAATTGGCACCGACAGGGTCGACTGATAACCCTTACCTGCCAAAACTCGGTCTGAGGGGCTTACAGGAGCGTCGCAGACGCATCCGGGCGCTGCTTCCCGAGGCCACCAAAAAGATTCTTGGGCTCTCCTCCAATCCGCTTTTGGCACTGGCCAAATCGGGTTCGATAGAAGAAATGATCGATTTGATGGTTTCTGTTGCTCATGATGATGTGAAAAACCTCAAAGACGGCGGCAAGAGTATGAAGTCTTTGAGCAAATTCGCCTACAAATCGACCATGTGGCGGCAGAAATTCGCGGGACGAAAGCAGCAGCTGGACTGGCTTGATGAGATAGGCAGCGATGAGGAATTGCTGGATAGATTGCAGAGAGAAACGGAAATGTCGCCGGCGGAACTCAATTTGCGCACCTCAGTGAATATGCATGAATGGGTGAAAAACCGCCTGTCTCTTTCGAAAGAACGCGTCAAAGGTCGACTGGATTTGTCCAGAGAACGTCTCAAAGAGCGGGTTGATCTTTCCAGGGAACGCATCAAGGGGCGCATTGAGCACTTGAGAGAAATTAGGGAAAGCTCAAGCGAACGCATCAGAGCGCGTCTGGAGTTGTCGCGTTCACGCATCAACAAAGCGCGAAAGCTAGCTAAGGGCGGCGCCAAAGCTACCGTCGCCTCGGCGCGCAAATTGACGACCAATGTGGCGGCTCTGGCGATTAGCAATCCGGCCCGGAAGATTTTCCACGCGCAAATGTCGGCTTTCATCGGCGACTCTTTCTTTTATTTCGGGACCCGTGGCGAGAGATTCGATCCTGGCCCGGTTCCCTCTATCTGCATTCAGTCCATTGAAGACGCCTCCCAGATGCGCACCGCCGAGGACCCTGACTTGATTGTGGTGGCGCACAGCATGGGCAGTAATATCATTTGCGATATTCTTTCTTACTTTGAACCGACGATGGAAATTGATCTGGTCTTGACGGTGGGTGCGCAGTTTCCGCTCTTCGCCGACCTGGACATGTTTCCCGGTTTTTCTGCCGACGAACGCCCGATTCCAAAACCGGAAGCAGCCCTCAACTGGATCAACTTTTACGATCCCAATGATTTTCTCGGTTATGCTGCCGGTGGTGTTTTTGACGGCATCATTGATGTGCCTTTTTCCAGTGGACATTTCGGTGTAACAACGCACGCAGATTATTTCAAGTTCGTCTCAT
>CAZHEZ010000044.1:0-41683 GCA_964531315.1 uncultured Candidatus Obscuribacterales bacterium
TCCCAACATACCTCTAAGGGCAATCACCAGCATTATTGGAACCAACATATTGGCGCCAAAACCAACCAAGAGAATCTGCGGTTTTTGCCTCAGCTCCAGCAATTCTTTTGCTCGAATTCCCAGACCCGCGTTGAGAAGAAGCATTGAGAGCATCAGCATTGATAGAGAAACATGAGTCTCCCCCAGTCCGGGCAGCATCACTGAACCGAATGATATATTGCGCAGAATCAATCCGGGGCCTGGCAGCAGTGCCGCAAGAACATAGCTGAATAACAGCAGTGGTGAAAAATACTGGTGGATGAAGTGTGTGCACACTTGCACAGCAGTTTGTTTCGTGTTTGGATCGATCATGGGACTAGAGAAAAGATTGAATTATAACCAGAATAACCATGCCAACATCTCATTCAGCCGGAAAGGAGAGATCTAAAAGCCAAATAAATCGACCTTCCTTGCTTTGAATGCGTCTCTAATGCGCTTGCGAGCCGCCTCATCTGCGTGCGGAACGGCTCCCAACTCAAGGGACACCAGCAGCTTCAACTTGGCCAATTGCATAATTCCCTTTGGCGTTGCCGAGGTGCCAGGCATTTGAACGGCTCTCAATAGCGGACAACACTTCACGAGAGTTTCAATGCCCGCATCCGTAATGCGACGATCGCCAACGATTTCTAAGTAGCCGACGTTTTTCCCCAAATACTTGAGTCCTTCATCAGACACGGAAGTGCTGGAAATATTGAGGCCCTTCGGATATTTATGCCGGCCAACGATGCGCATTGAATTGTCGCTCACCAGTGGGTTGTCGCTGATATTCAAATTGCTGAGGTAAGGCATGTTTTCCACGATCACTTTCAACACTTCATCGCTTAAGGGTACTCCCTGCAAATTCACGGCGTGCAAATTTTTCATGCGAGCGATTTTCAAAAGTCCCGCTTGCGAAATCCCCGAACATTTGCTGATGTCCAAATCCCGCAAAATATTGCAGCGCGCGATAGAGGCCAGGCACTGATCATCGAGTTCCGATCCGTGCAGGTTAAGGACTTCTATCTTATTGGCCAAGATGGTATCGAGACCGTGGGGAGTAAATCTTTGACATTCGATAAGGGTCAGGTCACGTATCCATTTCTCCTTGGCTATCAGCTCGAATTGACTCTGTGAAAATTCCATAGCCTTCATGTTGACCCTGTCCATTCCACGATTTTTTGAATCAAGAATTCTTCTTCTGACGCGCTCATCATAGGAAGCCTGCTCTTCTCCCGAGCTGACAAAGGTGCCATCCATCAAAGTCGTCTTTTTGACTGGTTTTTCCGTCACAGTCAATTGACTGACCATGACCGTCGCGATCGCCACTGCCCCCAATACAACTGCGGAAACTATGGCCGGAGTGCTTAGCCATTTATTTTTTTTGACCTCGGTAGGTACGCCAGGATTCAGTGGCGATTTTTTTGCTATCCCTGGACTCTTCAACTGCTCTTTGATTTCGACGAGCTCATGATGTACGGTGCTCATCGAATTGATTCGCTCTTCCAGGTTTTTTGCCATCATTGAAGACACCAGCTCTTGAAGACGGCTGGGGAATTCCCTTCCCATTGACGCCTCTTTGAGCGAGCGTGGCATCTCCGTTTGATGCAGCATCAGAGTCTCAATGACTGAATCTCCCTGAAAAGGAGGAGTTCCGCAAAGACACTCAAACAAAACACAGCCCAATGAATATATGTCTGTTCGTGCATCCATTTTCTTGCCGACGCTTTGCTCGGGACTCATATACAACGGACTGCCGATCACCATTCCTGTTTTGGTCAACTCTTGTGTCTGAGCGCTATTCGAGGAGATCTTGGCGATGCCGAAGTCGAGAATGCGAATGGAACCAGGGCCTAAATTCTCTTGCTGCAACAAGACAATATTGCTCGGTTTGATGTCGCGATGCAGCACGCCTTTTTCGTGTGCATGTGTCAGCCCGTCGGCGCATTGAATGAAAATATCAATCACGGTCTCCAGAGCCAGCTGTCCGTGAGCCGACAAAACGTCCTGCAAGGTTTTGCCGGGCACATAGTCCATCACCATATAAGGTGTGCCGTCTTCCGTGACGCCGAAATCACAGACCGATACAAGATTTGGATGGGAAAGCGAGCCGGCTGCTTTTGCTTCCGTTTGAAAACGCTGTACGGCTTCATCATTCATGGAAGACTGATTGAGCGTTTTTATGGCCATGTCTTTGCCGATGAAAATTTGCGAGCAGCGATAGACAACACCCATTCCGCCGCTGCCGATGCGGTCTTGAATGTCATACTTTCCCAGGAAGAGACTGCCGGGGATCATATGGCCGGAATTGGTCGACTGGCCTTCTTTCGCCGCCATTGCGCCCGATGAGGCATCAATACGCAACGTGGCCTCTTCGGCATGGCCGGTGTCAGGGTCGTCCATCGGTTTTCTACCCGCGTGAAAAATCATTGCCTATAAAAGCACTCTATCAACGACTTGTTTTCGACTTGTTAAATGGCGTGCAAACGCCCAACTGGCTTAAAATTTTGCTTTTGAAATCAGCCAAAAGTTCGCTCCATCTTACCAGGTTAGAGATCAGTAGTTGGCAAGTTGCAAAACGGTTTGAAAACGAACAGAGAAACGCAAATCTGCCGAACACTTTCGTGCCGGCAGATTTACCACCCTGTTCCAAACTTTTAAAATCAGATGTTTCGAATTTCAGACTATTGCGCCTGAATATTGTTGTACTCGAGCGGGCGGGGACCTGTTGAAACGCCGGTTTGTTCGTCAAACTTGGTGACTGTCCGTGTTTTGGTATCGACTACGTCCAGGGATAATCTGCCGCCATCGAATTGGGATTCAATCTTGAGGTTGTTCACTCCTTGTGTTTGCAGTTCGTATTGCACGGCAAAAGCAATTTTGTTAGTGATATCTGCAGGCGTGTCTTTGAGAATGTCAGCGAGTTTGGCAGAATCGTGATTCTTGATGGCGTCGGCAAGACTTCCCACCAACTGCAGCGCTCCATCAGTCATATTGCTCAGAGCTTGTTCCTGTCCGGCGACGCGCTTGTCTAAGAATTGTTTGACGTCCTCAGCAGATTTAAAAGGATATTTCTGTTCCAGCTCCTTGATCATCTGTGGGCTGGTGCTTTCTTTGTAGTCTTTCTGGAATTGCGCAAGTAACTCCTGTTTGCTTGCTGCTTCCGGCTGTTTATTGGCGGTTTGCTCGCTTTGCAATCCAGCCAATAGATGTTCGGCCGGCGTGAATCCGGCTGCCTCTACTGTGTTTGTCGGTCCTGCTGCCATTGCTTTCATTTCACTGGCGCCGACCTGCAGAGCTGGTGCTGCAAAATTGAGGTCGGAAGCTTTTTCAGTTGGTTTATTTACTTCATTGATTTGGAACGTATTGTCGCTCAAGATCGTGTCTCCGTAAGGGTGTGGGAAACATAAGGAAAGGGTGTTTTCAGAAACAGGTGTGAATTTGAAACCGGTTTGAAAGTTCCGTTTGTGGAGGGAACACTTTCAATCTAAGGCGATGGTTGGACATTGATTGGACAATGGCAGCCCAATCGATCCCACTCAATTTTTTCTCCGAAATGCTAAGCGATCTATTCTTCGGAATCATCCCTGACGAATTTGCAATCCGGTCTGGCCTGGCGCAATTCAAGCACTTTCTTTTTCGATATCTGGCCGCCTAACATGGAAACCTTTTTCAGAGCCTTAATGGAAAGAAGCTTGTCGATATATTTGTCTGTAATAGCAGTTCTTTTGATTTTGAGCTTTCTCAGGTGTTTGAGGCCCTGAAGCTTCAATATGGAATTGTCAGTGATACGCGTTCCTGTCAAATTGAGAACTTGCATTTGCGGACAGGCCTCGACGATATTGTTGACTGCGGCATCACAGATACCTGTGTTGGAGAGATCCATTTCTTCCAGGTTTTTGAGCGCCTTCAGACTCTTAAGATTCAATTCCTTAACCAGAGTTCGCGAGAAATCAATCTGCTGCAAGGTTTGAGGTCCGGTCAGCTGTGCAAACAATGCATCATTCATATCGGAGTAACTGCAATCGAGAAAGACCAGTCCATTCATTTTTGCTATCGTCTTAAGATTGCTTTCGTCAATGGGGACATCGTGGACGCGAATTCGTTGCAGGTCGCCGGGCTTCAGTGACGAAATCAGATTGAAATATTTCATTCCTTCCGGTGTCGGGATCAGGTAAAGAGAATATCCAGCCGGAACAGTAATGCTGCCTTTGGCCGGACCAATGAACTTCAGATCTGCATGCCCTTCCTTATATAGAAGAACGGGTCCAATCGATTTGGGCGAATCTGGAAATGTCACCTTTCTGTCTGCAGTAGTGGCGCTCACCGGCAAAGTGCAGATTAAGAGCAAAGCGAAACAGTGCCGAACATCAAGGTGGCGCTCTTTTGAGGGTCTTTGCGGCTTATTCAATTTCATGCCAACTCTTGTACTTCGTTTGCATCAGAAAGAGGAACAGTAAACCAAAATATTGTCCCCCCGCCTTCATTGTCCTTGACTCCGATCTGTCCACCGTGAGCCTCAACAATCTGTTTTGCAATCGGTAAGCCGAGCCCGGTGCCTTTGTGTTTGTGAGCGTCCGCTTCCACTTGTTTGAAACGCTCGAATATTTCGGACTTAAAGGCATCGGCAATACCTGGACCCTGGTCTGCTAACTCCAGAAGACATTCTTTGCCTTTGCTTTTGGTAGTGATTCTAATCATGCCACCTTTAGGAGAAAACTTTACTGCATTCGACAACAGATTGACTAATGCCTGTGTAAGCCTGTCGGAATCAGCCAAAACGGAATAATCGCTGCCTTCTACCTTAGTGGTAATTTGCTTTTCTTCGATAAGAGATTCGATCGATACAATTGACGAATATGCAATTTCTTGAATTGAATGCCTCTCAAGACTGAGTGTGAATTGCCCTGATTCGAATTTGTCAAAGTCGAGCAAGTCGTTGATCAATCTAAGCAATCGATCGGTAGAAGCTTCTGCTCCCCGCACGCGTTTTACGGCAACGTCGCTGAGCTTTCCCATTACTCCCAGGGCAAGCGATTCAAGCACTGCACGAATAGATGCTATTGGAGAACGCAAATCATGGGCTACCGTGTCCATCAATTTTTGCTTGATTCTTTCAAACTCTCTTTCTCTGGTGACGTCCCTGAAGACACAGAAGAGGGCCCGCTCTTTTGTAGACCAAAAGCTTGAAATGACGACATCGATTATTCTTTGATCCTTGCGCACCAGTCTGGCGTCGAAAGAACCGTGTGATTTTGCTTTTATCAACTCCTCGGCTTGGTTTGTCGTCTTTGCCGCAGAGCCTTTTTCGAGCAATTGCGCCAATCGCAATCCTGTCACTTCCTCGGACATATAGCCCCATACTCTTTCGCATGCCGAAGAAACACGCAGCAATGTCAGATGCTCATCCAGCGAGCATAGAACGTCTGCGGCATTGTCCAACAAGGCCAGTTGTTTGCCGTTTGCTTCTTGCAAGGCTTCGGCCATGTCGTGAAAGGCAGTGTCCAGCTGAGCAACTTCGTCATCTCCCTCTAATCGCCCTTTTAGAGGTTGACCGGTAGCCAGAAGCAAGGCATTGTCTCGCACAACCAGTATTCTGCCGACTATGAACTTTGCAAAAAAGTACCCGAACGTGACAGCTACAAAAATACTGACGATAATTCCGCCTGTAATTGTCGCCACCACCCAGCCTCTTGAATTACCGGCAGTGGCCTGCTGTTGAAGCAAAACTGCAGATTCGTTCAAGGCGAGGTAATCATCAACAAGGTTTTTCATAAAAATGAATCCTTGTTTGTGAAAAACTCTGGGTTCGATATTGCCGCCATATTCAGTACTGGCACCGTTTCGAATCATTAGCAAGAAATTTTTTGCTTTGGCACTGTCGGCAAGGGCTGTGTTGAGCGCAAACTTGTCTTTCTCATCGTTTTTCAAAAGTTCTTTCAACTCAACTTCTGATTTTCCAATGGCGACAAGGCATTTATCTAAACTTGCATAGGCGTCTTCGCTTCTGTTCGAATGCCAGATGCTGGCAACCAGTGCAGCTTCAAAGGACTTGGACTGCAGATTGGCGACAACTGCGGCCAATTTTGCGCCCATAATTTGCGCTTTCAAGTCCCGCTCTGCGTCTTGAAGAGAACCAATCAAAACGGCGAGAAAGATGATGCTGACGAGCAATGGCCCGGTTACCATGATGATGCCCAGCCGGCGCAATGACAGCCCTTTAAGCATGATCACTCATCTATTTTGTAGCCGCGCCCGACAATGTTGGTAACAGGCGATGGACTGCCAGGAATGTCGATCTTTTGCCTTAATCTGGTAATGCACTTGCGAACGGCATCGACTGAAGAGTCTGAATCACAAGACCAGAGCCGATCCAAAAGTTCATCCACACTGAATATTCGCCCCTTATTTCTGATCAAGTGCTCCAGAAGTGCAAATTCTTTAGGGTGGAGAGTAATTTCTTTGCCGCGGCGAAAACACTTAAACTCACTCACGTGCAGCGTCAGGTCCCCTGCTGTCAAGGTTTCGCCTTTATATTCGGCCGGACGCCTGAGTAATGCTTTTACTCTTGATTTCAGTTCGACCAAATTAAAAGGTTTGGTCAGATAGTCATCGGCGCCTCCATCGAGACCGGAGACCTTGCTGTCGATGCCGCTGTTGGCCGTAAGCATAATTACAGGCGTTGATTTGCCCGCGTCCCGCATCTTTTTAAGGACATCGATTCCTTCCATTGACGGCAGGTTCCAATCAAGAATGACAAGATCGTATTCAAGAGATTCCAGCCTCTCCCAGCCCTGGGCGCCGTCGCCGACACTTTCCACCGTGAAGTGATCCTGCTGGAGCATATCGACCACGCTTTGGGCGATCAATTCATCATCTTCAACCAGGAGAATTTTTGCCATGGGCTCGCTCTTTTGCCTTTTGTCGAACCGCAAGGGGCATCGACAATCAGCTTTATATTAGGCCAAAGGCACTATAGCAGCCTTAAACCATTTCGCAAATGCCTGTCTTTTATTGTTGAAACAGTGGTCCCGCTCCTGCGCCAGGTGACGGGTTTGACTGCGCTGTCCAACCGATGTCCAATCGTCACCCTAATGTGAAGGCACGACCAACCCTTGCTGAGGATACATAGATGGGTGCTTCACTGTATGAGTTCTCCGGAAATTCATTTGATTCGCTCCAGGAGTCTGCCAAATGCTCGCCCCTATATGATAATTCGCTTCAATCCAATGATCTCGGCTGCAACAGACCCTTCGATTCAACGGCTTGCGACTATTTGCCTGCGATATCAATCGGCGATACGTCTCCTGCAGCGGCAGACCTTGTTCAAAGTGAACGTGTCAACGATGCACTCAATCGCCTGTTTTCGCCTGCATATGCCAGTCAAAGATCAACCATCGATGGATATGACGATCCGGGGACTTTCTCGGATTCCCAGGATGGGCAGATCACACAAAAGTCTGTCGACCAGTGGCTGAATGAAGCGGCAGCATATCCTGAGACGAGAACCGTGGGCGGAAAAAACAGCTATATGACGGTCGAAACGGATAAAGCAGAACGCTATCCAGCAGATCTCGTTCAAAGCCTAACTGCACTTAGCGACCTCTGGAATTCGGATGCAGCAAATGCGGTCAAGAATGACAGCGGAAACATCACTGCCGAGTCTTTCGATGCGGGAAAACCCGTTCTTGATTCAAACATTCCAACCGAGCCGGTTGGTGTGCAGTCTGATCCTGAGGCGCCGCTTGCTACAGATGACACTGCTAATTCAGCTGACAGCCCCAATGATTTGTACAACGCCTTGGCGGAAGCCACGACCGTGCAACCGGGCGAAGGACCCTATCAGTCTGCACAGCGCCTGCTGGCTCTTGATGGACAGGCTGTCGATCATAAGGACGCACTGGCGCTGGCACACGCACTCGGTCAGCAGTATACCTGCGATCAACAAGTGCAGGGAGCAAGTGGTGATTTAGCCGGACTGAAGGTAAACACACAATTGCTGACTGCTGAAAATGTCAGCCAGGTGCTTTCAAGAATTGATGATGACTCTCTGCGGCAAAGGCTGGAAGCAATCCTGGGGCAAGGTGGAACCACCTGACGCCAGACCTATAGCAAGGGAAGAGAAAACCCGCCGCTCCCTCGGCGGGTTTTCCGCCTGCAAATTAACCGATCGATAACAAGTCGCCACTATATTGACGATGTCGGATTGCAGCCTGGAATTAGAGCTGCAATTTATTCGGAGCACTATGATGGCCAAAGACGAGAACGAAAAAAAGCCGGAGAAGCCAGTCGAAAAGACTGATGCCGAAAGGCAGGTGAATGAAAAAAGATCCTCGCAAAACATGCTTGAGGAAGTAGATAAAGAGAGACGGGAGAAACCGGCAAGCAAAGAAAAACAAAACAATAATTCCGAGACAAACGCAGATAAATTACTAGGCTCCCAAACAAATTTTGAAGTTGTCGCCAAGGATAAGCCAATCGGCAAACCCAATGAAGTGATTGAGTATAAGTCCGGGGATAAAACCGAAAAGCTTGAACTCGATGACAGCGGCATGCCGAAGAAGTTCACCGACCGCAGTGGTGAAACGATCGAAAAGGACAAAGATGGAAACTGGATTAAGATAGGCATCCTAAGCCCTAAAGGCGAGCCGCTTGAGAATTTCTCGGTGGACGCAGAGCACAATATCAGCATTACCTACCGAGTTGCTGTAGACGAGAATAAAACTGATGCTGGTAACAACTTTGTAAAACGAGTTATCAAGCCGGACGGCACAGAGGAAACATCCTACAGCACAAGCGGCGACAATAAAGTCAGCTCCCCTGATTACCAGACTCGCCTTACTCGCGATGGTGAATATAAATCACTCGATGCGATCAAAGATGGAAAAGTGATTCAATCCGCCAAGTTCAAGGGCGATGACCTGGTTTCATTTGCGGCACCGGACAAGACAAAATACGACCTGGTCGGGTCGGAAGGCGGAAAATATTGGCAGAAGACCAGCCCGGATGGAACCGTCACGAAGGTGGCAGGCAATGTCAAAGTGGACAATGACGGCACCGCTTTTGTAGAGAACAAAAACGAGACCACTAAAGAATTTCAAACCCAGCGTTTTCTTGCCAATGGAACGCGCATTAACAGTCCGATCGATGCATCATCGCGCACTATTACAACCGCGGAGGGAGAGGTGTTTAAACGCGACTCTTCCAATCCCAAGGTTCCGACTTTTACTAAAACCACCGCCGATGGCAACGTAGTTACAATTACTCAGTCCGAACTGAAAAACAGTACTGAGAAACTCGAGAGAAGAGCGATCCGGCAAGAGCTGCCGGAGAATTGGCAAGAACTCCTGAAGGAGCGTTTGTCCATCGCTGACAATCCGCTTTTCTCGCAAGACGGTCCCACCGCGGCCGCCGGTAAGGGCCTGCTCTATGAGTATACGGTTGACGGCGGAGCCTGGGACGATAAGGCAAAAGGCAGCCAATTCCAGGCATGGGGAAATGTGGCCTGGGGTATGTATGCGGCGCAAATGAATATGCCTTATAAGGATGCACTCTGGTGGAATGGCGCGGTCAAGACGGCGAATGGCAAAAACGCCGGACATCCGGAATGGGGAAGCCCTATAGATTGGTACACTCACCCGCACTCCAAAGAGCGCCAGACTTATGGGCAAAACCCAGCTGATGCCGATCTCATTAAGGTTGGTTACGAGCAATTTGATCAATATAGAACACCCACGTCTTACTCCAACAAGGTCATCAAAAAAGCAGGGGAATGGTCTAGCCTAGTGCCTTTGCTTGATCCGATTACCAATCCATTTTTGATTCATTGATTTGCCGCAAATCGCATTTGCAACTTCATAACAAATCGCCGCTAACATGTGTCCATTGCCCTCTCCCCTCTTATTTGTTTGAACCTACCAACGGGAATTTCAGCCGCACCTGAAACTCTGCACACGACAAATCACTTTTAGGAAAGGATGAAAGAAATCGGCGCGCAAGCGTCGATTTCTTTTTTGACAGAATTGCTACTGGCCAGCCTGTGCAGGCAAGTTTGCAACTCCATAACAAGTGAGCGCTAATCTGTCTGCGTGGGTCAAATTGCACCCGCACCAATCCTTAGTATTTATCTTGCCCAACCAACAAAGTCTTCGCAAATGTTTGCGCGGACTCGTTTTTAAAGGAGTGGCCAACTATGAGTGAATTTGGCGACAGTGCAGTGAAAGCTATAGGTGAATCCGCCGGTAAAAGCGCGCTGGAAGCTAAGAATAAACTGTCTGCGGAATTCATCGAAGCTTCCAAGAAAGTGGCGCCCGAGCAACAAGATGCCTTCCGACAGGAGATGGATACCAATCTCAAAAACGTTTTGCCTTCACTTTCGATTGTCTCTTTTGAAAAAGACGAGTTCGTCAAAAAATATGATTCCAATCATGATGGTGCAGTCAGTGACAAGGAGATGAAAGAAGCAATTGCAAACCCGAACACCCCGCAAGCGGATAAGTTGATGCTGGAAAGTCTTGCCAAACAGTACGAAGCACTTAAGAACCAGAATCAACAAGATGGAAAAGACAACAAAAATGCAGACGGCATTACAAGCAAAGACATTCAAACTTACCTTTCTCGAAATGCAAGCGACAAGCCGCTTGTTGCTGAAGATGGGTCCATCACCAGAGACTATGGAACCTTCAAGCAGACAGTTCTTAAAGGCGGTGCAGTCGTCACTACGAATTCGGACGGCAACACTACTGAGCTGGAAATTCCAGGAAAACTGCATCTCGTAAAGGAAGGAGATAAGTGGGTTTCGATCGATGGAGCGGGAAATAAAACCGAGGCCAAAGTAGAGAAGATTGAAGTCAGCAACGGCACTGTATTTGTAACGCGTGATGGCGGCTGCAAGGATGAGTATCGCGCAGACGGCACCGTGATCAAGAAAGACCCAGAAGGAAAGATTACGGACTTAGTGATTCCCGGTCAGATTGACATACACAAAGAAGGCGATAAATGGGTCGACAAAAATCACAATCCGATAAATGTCACTGATTGTTCTGTAGACGAAGCCGGCAATATAACTGTAAAACACGACGATAACAGCGCCACCGTCTACAAGCCGGACGGCAGCATCGAAATCCATAAAAGCGATGGCACAGTGGTAAACGTAGACGCTGATTCTGCGAAATCTACCGCCGCAGACAAAGACAAGATTCAAGAAGCTTCCCGAATCAAGAGTGGCGAAGGTCCTTATGCCTCCGCAAAGAGGATGCTGGAAGCAGCAGGCGTCACCGGTATGACTCCTAAAGAGATCCTGCAGTTTGCTCGCTGGCTGCGCGATCATGTTGCGAAGAAGCAGTCTTTTACCACCAAAGACAAACTTGCCGAAGATAAAGATTGGCCCGCCGTTGCCGATAAAATCAACGAAATAAAGGCTTCCCATAAGAAGAAGCAGGAGCAGTGAAAGGATTCTTTTTCTTGAGTGATGTCCATAATTTTTTTGCCGACTCCCGGCAGTATTATCCTTTTTGCAACTTCATAACAAATTGCAATTAGAGTGTTACGCACTCCCCCTTACACCATAAACGCTTTTGCTAAAGCTAACAGGAGATTTACTATGTCTGGAGAAAAAGATCGCGTTAAGGATGCCGATAGTGCCAGAAAAGAGGCGCATGATGATGCCGAGCAGATCAAGAACGCCGGTACTACTGAGGAATCATACAAAAAGTTCAAACAAGAGCTTGATGACATGTCCAGCAGCGGCGTAGACAAAAGTCTAATCACTGAATTTCGCAAGAGTCTTACTAAAGAGTTGGGAGCCGATTTCAACAAGAAAATGGCTGTCGAATATCTGGCTGACGCAGAAGGCGGCCAAAAGCTTAAGGATAGTGACGGCAACATTACTAAGCAGAGCATCACGGATCGTGTACAGATGGGTGCTCTTAATGACGATCTGTCCGAAGAAGAAAAAATGATGCTTCCTCAGGTTTACTTGAATTTTGCTCCGATCTCTGAAGCCAATACTGGCGATGACTATCGAGGTATAACATCCTCCGACATTGAAGCCTCCAGGGCAAGCAACAAAGCCGATGAGGCGAAAAAGGACGCCGTCGACAAGAACAAAAAGCAGGGCTTTGCCGAAGCACTTGTGGATCCCTCTATGCAGCGTTTATTCAACAACCTTGATATTGCCGATCAAGTCTTTTCTACTCCCGACGGATATGTGAGTCATTCGGATGTAGATAGGTTTCTGCGCGAAAACCCAAATTATCCGGACTCCGAGAAAAAGGCTATGGAAGCGCTTAAGTTTATCAACGCACATTGGGACGACGAGCAAGTTAAGCAACTTAGAGGGGGCAGCAGTTACCTAACGCGCGATTCGATCGCAATTGGCTGCGGATACAAGAATGCTGCCGATTTTGAACAACAACTGAAGGCGAAGAGCAATCAAACAAATGCTCCTTCTGCCGAACGCGATGAAAAGGCAGCAAAAGAAACCGTAGTCGACTACCAGGGAGCCAAACGCACCTTTCACATTAACAAAGATGGTCAGCTGCTCGGCTATACCGAGGTCAAGGCTGATGCCACCCACGAGTACACGGTCGATAAAGAGGGCAACGTAAAAGAAGGCGACAAGGTGGTGGCGACAAACGCCAATTTTAATGAATCAACCAAAGAATTTAAATACAAGTGGAACGGGCAGGACGTCACCGAACCTGCAGTTGCAGCACCAGCTGCCGAACGTGATGAAAAGGCAGCGAAAGAAACCATGGTCGACTACCAGGGAGCCAAACGCACCTTCCATATCAATAAAGATGGTCAATTGCTGGGCTACACGGAAGTTAAGGGTGATGCCACTCATGAGTACACGGTGGACAAAGAAGGCAATGTAAAAGAAGGCGACAAGGTGGTGGCGACAAATGCCAATTTCAATGAATCCACCAACGAATTCAAATACAAGTACAACGGACAGGACATTGCTGAACAAGGAAAAGCTGCGCCGGCTGCCGAGCGCGACACAAAAGTAGCGAAAGAAACAGTCGCGGAGTTTCAGGGATTCAAGCGCACTTTCCACCTCAACAAAGATGGCCAAATGCTTGGCTTTACCGAGTCTAAGGGTGATGCCACTCACGAATACACGGTAGATAAGGAGGGCAACGTAAAAGACGGCGACAAGACAGTAGCAACAAACGCCAGCTTCAACGAATCTACCAATGAATTTAAGTACAAAATCAACGGAAAGGATGTTACCGAAGTTGCAACTAAGCCTTCCGAAACTGTGCCTGCGACAGTACCTACAGACGGAAAAGATAAGCCCAGCAGCGTCACCCTAAAGTATGGTGATGTTGAGCGAACCTTTACTTTGAATGGCAAAAAACAGTTAACGGGCTACACCGAGAAAAAGGGCAATGCAACCTCCACCTTCTCAGTAGATCCTGCTACTGGTCTTGCGAAAAATAATGAATCCAACGAGCCCGCAGGAAATGTCAGTTTTGATGCTGCAACAGGCAAATTCACCAATAACTTCAAAGGTGAAAATAACAAAGTAACGCAAATGCCCGATCTGCCACCGCAGCGGCAAGGCGATCTCAAAAATAAAGCCCTACTGGAAGCTGCTACACAACATTCCGGTCAGGGATACTGGCAGGTCGCAGACGAAATGCTGAAGAAGACCAAAGGTGCTGACGATAAACCGGAAGACAGCACAGCCGAAAACATCATTCTGATGCGGGCGCTGCAATTGCAACATAAACAGCAAGGTGGTCAACTCGGTAACCACAAGTTCTTAAGCAGCCAAAGTGATCTGGCAAAATTGAATGAAAACATCGATGCCTACATTCAACAACATCCAAGCTTCGCAAAATATAAGGAAGCTCTGCACAAGAGATTAGCGATGGTAGAAGCTTCCTGAACAATCCAGCAATGCATTTGAGGTCGTAGAGAATGGAGTGGAGGAGATTCGGTGATATGCCGAGTCTCCTTTTTTACTGGGCAGTTTGAGAGTCGCACCCGGCAGTTCGGTTCAAGCACCGAACAAATCGCCCATCCGCTCATGAAGTAAGTTCAACTTGAAAGGCAAAAAGAGACGTCGCCCCATCTTTCGATGAGGCGCGCTCTTCTTCCCTTAAACCTGCGTTGACTTGGTTGGTTCTCGACGTGTTATTGCAAGAGATTGCCACCAGTCGTGAGGACCGACTCCGCTAAATTGCGAAACTGAGGGGTGACCAAATCTCGCATTGCTCTGAAACTTCTGTTAGATTACATCCGCCTTGTTACAGAGTCGTTAATCGCTAAATCCATGGTTTGAAAAACAAGCCTGGATGCTTTAGAGCTTCCGAGGGGAGATATGGAGTATTTTCGAAAGTCGCTGTTATCGAATTGTCAAAGATTGCATACTGTCGGTGAGTTTTGGCGCGACGCGGGCAGTTTCGGCAATCTGGTGTTTCGAACCGGTTCAGCCTGCTTTCAAAAATGTTTTTTCAAATCCGCGAGGTTTATTTACCAGCGGGCATAACTTCACATAAGAAATAAGCTGTAAAAAGGGAAAGATTAAGCGTCTGAGGTTTCTTCGATGCAGGCTGGACAGCAAGGCACAAAAGCAATGGCTTTGGCTGCCGAGGGCATCGCGCTCTACAAGTCCGGGCGCTTTGCCGATGCACAGAGGACCTTTCAGACTGCCGTTCGTTACGGGCGCGAAGAGCGGTTGGAGCGGCAGCAACTTTGCGAGCTTCTCAATAATCTGGCCATTATTCACATCAGTCTTTCCAAATACCTGGATGCTGAAGGCAATTTGAAGGAGGCATTTGCGCTTCTCAATGCACCTGAAGCTAAAGACGAGCCAGGTTACAAGCTGACGCGCGCCCTTTGTCTCAATACTTTGATCAATCTCTGGTATGTGCACAACCAGTACACTCAAATGGAAGCGGGTCTCAATGAGGCTATCCAGCTTTTGGAGGAAGAACAGAAGCTGATTTATGCCGGTGAGATGCTCTGGCAGATTGCTGTCTTGAACCATGAGAGGGCGCTTTTGGAGGAAGGCAGCCAGGCTGTCGACCGCCTGGAGCAAATGTATAAAAAACTGGCTGAGAAGACACCCCAGACCAATACTCGTGCCTATCGCGATGAAGCCTGCTGCGGTTGGCCTCGTTTTGGTTTTGGTTGGGATGAGAAAAACTATTTCGACAGCATTGAAAAAGAATCGAAGGTGAAGATCTCGATGCTGCGTGCCGGCTTTTCTCAGGCGCTAGCCGAGGCTAAGGTGCATTGCCAAAATGGACTCGACCTTTGTGCAGAGCTTGAGGAAGAACCGGCCTTCTACCTGGCCCGGCTTCTGGCTATCAAAAGCGACCTGTCCCGTGACTCCGATGAGCGCACCAAAGCGTATGAGTTGGCCAGCCAGGCCCTTGAGGTGGCTGAAAAACTTTACGGTCGAGAACACCCGGCGTTAGCAGGGTATTTGCTTAAAACCGTGGCTGCCAGAGTATTTTTAGAAGAACGCTCTCAGTATGAGCCGATGGTTTCTCGTGCCATGGAAATAATGATCAAAGGCTTTGGCGAGCGGCATTACAGCACGGCGCGCGCGCTCATTATGTCTTCTGATTTCATGTCCTTGCAAGGCATGAATCAAAATATTTTGGCTGAGCGCGAAGGCTTGATCAAACGCGGACTTGATACTCTTTGCGATTTGCTTGAGGAAACACATCCCGATCTGGTCAAAGCAGAGGTCTCTCTGGCTGAAGTTTTTCGCGCTACAGGCAGGCTTGATGAAGCGGAAGAGATACTCAAGAAGGCTGCTGAAAAACTGAACGGACAGGCTGAATCGGTGCAACTTTTGTTGAACATTCGGCGCACTCTGGTCAATTTCTATTTGCGCCTCGGACGTGACGATGATTTGCTCGAGTGCTTAGAAGAACAGCAGCGTTTGATCAAGAGTCTGACTATGACCAAACCTCAGCGCGTCGGCCGGATGATGGAATTGGCTTATGATTACAGTTCCATCGGCAAATACGATCAAGCCGAGGCTCTCTTGCGGGAAGGATTGGCGCTCAGTGTCGAAGGCGACGATTGGTACAAAGCTTTCGTGATGAAACTAGCACAACTCTACGCTGATTCGGGCAGAGAAAAAGAAGCACGCCAAATTTTATCGACTATCACGCTTGCCGATGGCAATTCTTCTACTGCGCTCCAGGAGCGCTTCAAGGTGGCCAGTATTTTGTGTGTATTCGATCCCGATGAAGCGATGAAACGAGCCCAGGAGGTTTTTGACACGGCTTGTGAAAACCTGCCAGAGTGCGCGCAACCGTTTGGATTTGCGGCTGCTCTTTTAATCGAAGAATATCTGCGCACCGACAGGCTTGATGATGCTCACCGAATCAGCAATGTGCTCATGAATCACAAGAACTCGATGGGACTGATGGGCATTACTTCAATTCCTGTTTTCTTGCGCGGCATCGCAGCTGCTTTTGCCGAGAAGCGTGATAAGCGCGCCGAAGCCATGTACGAAAAAGCAGTAACTGCGGCTGAGGATGTTTCCGGTTTTCAACCTGAGGTTCTTGAATATACACTCGGTGATTGTGCTGAGTTTTACGTCAATATTAATCAGGGCGAGAAAGCAGAGAAGGTGCTCAGACGGTTGGCGGCTTTGCGTCTTGATCTTTATGGCGAGAAAAACCTGGAGTATGCCGGCACATTGCTTGGATTATCAGCGATCTTGCACGAACTGAGAAAAATTGCCGAGGCCGATGCGATGAGCGCAAAGGCTGTGGCGATTCTGGAAGAGCTTGATGCCGAGGCGGAGCTTCTCATTAGAGCCCTGGAATTGCGCGTGGCCATACTCAGACAGCAAAACCGCCATCTTGACGCCAGTGCTGCCGAAGACAGAAAGAAAGCCTTGATTAATGAGCAAAAGCATAACTCTGTCGAGCGTGAGCAAGACTAAGGGTAGCTGGAAAGCAATATGGGTTTTCCATAAAGATTGCTATGGACGGTCAGCTGCTGTCGAAAATCCCAGGGGAATGCATATACCCATATGGGCATAGAGGTTATTCACCATGGGATTTTCTGAGTCAGTCTCAGAAGGCGCACCAACGCGCGTTTCTCCCCAGTCTCTGGGCGATCAAGGCGAGCCATATGGTTTAGCCCTGGCGGACGGCAACGTGACGGGGACTGCCTCCATTAGCGACTGGTTGCCGGACTTCTTAAAAGGCACAGCCACTGACAAAGGCAAATGCCAGCCCTCACCTTTATATGATGATGCACTTTCTCTGGCCAAGCAGCTTTACTACGATCAGTCAAAAACCGCGCAACTAAGCGATTACCAGAGCAAATTCAATTGCCAGATCAAAGGCGATGATGATGCGGTCAATTTCGCCAATCAGGCTCTTCATACAATTGGTGATCCTTATACTCGAGTGATGAGCAAAGCTCAGGCCGATGAAATGAGGACTGCGATCCAGGGCGACAGCCAAATTTCCGGCATCGGGATCAATATTGGATTGCAAAAGAATGAGAGGACCGGCGATTCTTCATACGCCATTGTCGGTGGCGTTTTTCCCGGCACTCCCGCCGAGCGCGCCGGACTCAAGCCCGGCGATATCATTTTACAGATTGGCGATCAATCAACTAAAGATTTGCCGATGGAAAAAATTCAGAGTCTGGTGAGAGGCGATACTGGCTCTAAAGTGCAATTTAAGATCGATCGTGACGGCAAGATGATGGACATCTATGCCACGCGAGCTTCGATAGAAGTGCCCGCCACTATTGAAAAGAATTTCGGCGATGTCGAATATGTAAGATTGATCGATTTTATGAACGACAAGACTGATACGTCTCTTCAGTCTGCGATTTCACAGCATCCGAATGCCAAAGCCTTCATCGTCGATGTGCGCGGCAATCCGGGCGGTCGCGTGGAAGAGATGCTGCAAACAGTGGGGTTGCTCATGAAGGACGGAAAACTTTTTACTGAGCAAACACGGACCGAGGATGGGGTAGAGAATGCGAGCATTGAGCTGAACGGCAACGGCATCAAGACTGTTAAATCTGGCGCACTCATTTCGCCAGTCGCCAATCGCGATCGCTACATGCTCAACGGCAGGCCCTTAGTCCTTCTGGTCGACGAATACTCCGCTTCGGCGTCAGAACTTTTGGCCGGAGCATTGAAAGACAATGGAGCAGCTACTCTTGTCGGTGCAAGGACATTTGGAAAAGGTGTCGGTCAGGTGGTTGTGCCCATCGAGGATGGAGCCATGGTGGCAGTAACCAACACCCGTTATACGAATCCCGGCGGCAATTGGTCCGGCGACGGCAACCAAAATCGCATTGGCATCGAACCGAATATCACAGTCGCCAACGATAAAGGGGCACTGCCACTTTCTCAAAGCGATAAGCAGTTTCAAACAGCCCTGGCCGAAGCTCGCCACCTGGCGGGGCTGGGACCGGAAGTCTCGGTACCGAAAGCGTCGGTTCCCAATCCTTCAGTTCCAAAAGCCATTCAATCCCCCGCGCCTTTGACTCCCTGGATGCCTTCCTTTGCACCGACTGTGCCTTTCTTTCAACGCTTGAAAGAGCTGCAAGATCTGGAAAACGGCAGCCAGCCGGTTCAAACGAACCTGCCCGGTCAAATCTACCAGCCCGGCCGCACTGATCAGGACAATTCACCCGCACAGCGTGTTCGCAAGCCTTATGGTCCCTAACTAAAAGACCACATGCCGCCGCAAAGCTGGCTGGATGTGTGTTTCAGGCTGAGGTTGAAAAATATGGGCCATCGTGGACTCGAACCACGGACCTCACCCTTATCAGGGGTGCGCTCTAACCACCTGAGCTAATAGCCCTCAGCATTGACATACTAACACCCAGGGCATTGATAAGCCAAGCCTGAGCGCACCCGCACGTAAACAAAGCCTTTTTAAGAAAAGGGGCTGGACTGGAAACGCTGATTCTGGAATAGTCTTGAGGTCCGGCGCTGGACAGGCACTTTTGCTTAACAACCCGAGCCTCATTTCCGCCCTTGATGTCAAGTAATTTGCTGCTATGCAAATTAGAAGTATTGAGTTTGTGCCGGCGCCTGTTTCAGCAAGGCTGTGTAGTACCACCTGCGGTGCTGATTCCGGTTTGCTTCAAAAGACTGGAGATATGGGGATTCGAACCCCAGGCCTCACGGGTGCGATCCGTGCGCTCTACCAACTGAGCTATATCCCCGCGTTGGTTCTAATTATAACCCGGTGTGGGAATTGGCAAGCAGTCAAGGTCTAAAAAGCCCACTTCGTCAGGAAATTCGTGTCTAATAGGTACGATGGGCGGAAAGTTTCAAATTGTCTGGCATTTTTTCTCCTTTGCTTCTGCGGCGATTCTCTTTGCTGCCAGCTTGCTATTCCTGGCCAACTTTACGGTGGGCGGCTTCTTTGCAAGCAAAATGGGAGAGGAATTCAATAATGTTCTTTTCTATTCAATTTATCCGGCCATCTTAAGTGCACTTGTTCTGATCATTACTGTCCTGAATTTGCCGGAAAAGCTTTTCTTGCTCGTTGGCTATTACTCGATGCTGGAGCGGATGGCGCGCTTTGAGCTTTCCTTAAAGGAGAAGCTGCCTGGTCCGAAATGGTTCTGGGTAATGGGTCCGATGGGTCGACTGGCGGATGCCTTGCTGCTTCAATCCAAGACGGAGGAAGCGGAAAAAACCTATTATCAGGTGGCCGAATATTCGAAGTCTGCCGGGCTCTGGGCTTCTTTTCTGGTCGGACCGAGCCTGGAGAATTATGCGGAAAGACTGGCTTCTACCGGTCGGCTGTTGGATTACGGCGAATGGAAAGGGCGCTTTCGCGGGGCGACCACATCGCGCCGCATAATCATCGTGCTCTGGCTGACGATGACGGTTCTGGCAGGGCAAATGGCTTTGCGTTATACCGCCCAGAATGTTCCGAACATAGGCTCTTGTCTCAGTTATCTGGGCCGATACGAACTGGCTGACAGTGTGCTGTCAGCGGGATTGAAGCTGCTGCACAAATTCAATCCCAAAGCATTGACAGAGGAAAACGCTTTCAAGCTGAAAATGGCGCAAAATGACGTTCGCTGGGGACGGCTGGCGGAAGCGGAGCAGCGCTATCTCGAGGTTTTGCCGCTTGATGAAATATTGGCAGGCAAGCATGATGCTGAGATCCGCAACGAGTTGAGTGTCTTAGGCCTCCTGCAGGAGCTGGCTGCCTTGAAGATGCGGCGCGGCCGTCCGACAGAGGCAAAACCGATCTTGGACAAAATCTATAAACTCTATCCTTCACCCAGTCTGCTCATAACCCTGGCTGACTATTACATTGAAGAAGGAGAGTTTAAAGAGGCAGAGGAAACACTGGACAAGGCCGCCCAGTCAGTTGCGAAGATTGTCGATCAGGACAACAAAGATCTGATTCAAATGTCCACTCTCATTCGACTGGGCCGATTACGACTAATGGAAAAGAATCCGTCGGCGGCTCAAACCGAGTTCAACAAAGGGCTTACCCATGTAAATGAAGCTAAGGGTAAGTTGGATGCTTTGAAGTTGCCATTTTTGATTGGGCTAATGGACGCCGCTCATTTAGAAGGTGACGCTCAGAAAGAGGCAAGTTTCCGTACTTCGGTGCTTGAAGAAGTGGCGCGATTGGAAAAGAGTGATTCTGCCCTGGATGCCTCAGTGGTCTGCCACCAGGCGGCTGATGCGCTGGCGCGCTGCGGACAGTATTCAGATGCCGATAGGCTTTTGCTTTCCGCCATGGCTTTTGTAGAAAAGTCTACCTCGGCCAAAAATCCCGCAATGGCCGGATATTTGGTCAGGAGAGGTGAAATCGCGCTTGCTCAGGGCAAAGTGGATGAGTCAACGCGTTTATGTCATGAAGCGATTCAGCTCATCAACGAAAGAACTCTCAGCTCCGAACATCCTGCCGTCCTCGATTCGGCTGCCCTGGCGGGAATGGACGCCATGAAGATGAAAATGGACGATGAAGCCGTCTCTTTTTATTTTGATGTGATGAGGATTGTTGAGAAGAATGAACTGCAAAGAATTGATGCGAAAATCGCTGATGCTTTGAAGCAATACGAAGAGCTGCTCCGCAAACATGGAAGCAAATTAGGCGCGGACGAAGTGCGGGCTTTGCTCGCCAAAACAAAGGTCAGGCAAAGCGGTTACAATTAGCCGCATCTTATTCCCAACTTATTCAAGGTGGAGTTTCGCATGCGTAACCACTTCCGTTCCAATCTGCTGCTCAATGTTGCGGCCCTCTTAGTTGTTACTGCCCCCGCTCAAAGTATGTTGGCAGCACCCGTCCAGGCTCAAACCGCGCTTCCCGGTGCGCCTGCTGCCGCCGAAGCCGGCCCGACGGTCGGCAAGCCGGCGCCCGCTTTCAGTCTTAAGGACTGGGACGGCAAGACGCGTAAGCTTTCTGACTACAAAGGCAAAATTGTAGTTTTGGAATGGTTCAATCATGGCTGCCCGTTTGTGAAAAAGCACTATGACACCAACAATATGCAGGATCTGCAAAAGAAATACACTGCCAAAAATGTAGTCTGGCTCTCTATCTGCTCTTCTGCTGAGGGCAAGCAGGGATACTGCACGCCCGAAGAGCACAAGAAAATGTTCAAAGAGAAAGGCGCTGCACCAACTGCGGTGCTGATTGATTCGGAAGGATCGGTCGGCCATGAGTATGGTGCCAAAACCACACCGGACATGTTCGTAATCGACGGAAAGGGCACTCTGGTCTATGCCGGCGCTATCGACGACCAGAGAACCCCCGACAAAGAATCAGTCAAGACTGCCAAAAATTACGTGGCCGAAGCGCTCGACGAAACGATCGCCAAAAAGCCGGTGGCCATTTCGCTGACGAAGTCCTACGGCTGCTCTGTTAAATACAAACAACAGTAATCCGGTTTAAAAATTGATCCAAGTCTCAGTCTAAGTCTAAATCTAAGGGAGGACCTGTCCATGGAAAAGCTTTTGAACCAAGTGGCGCTCATAAAGAGCGTTGACGAAGTTTCTCAGCAAAGCCTGGCGGATTTCCCGAAACGTTTGGATCCAGGCAATGTATTGATGTGCCCACCCACCTATTTCACTGTGAAAGTGGCGCAGAACCCTTTTATGGAAGGGAAGGTGGGCACAGTCGATACAGAACTGGCAAAAAAACAGTGGCAAATTCTCAGCGAGACTTATCAGAAAATCGGTTGTGAAGTAAAAACTGTTGACGCCGTGGAAGACCTTGAGGACATGGTTTTTGCCGCCAATCAAGTGCTGCCCGGAATTGATGAGGCCGGCAAGCCTTTTGTTTTGCTGGGAGAGATGCGCCATGAAAAGAGACGGCTGGAAGTGCCGTGGTATCGCCAGTGGTTTTTAGCCAATGGATACAAAATCGTCACCCTCGCCGATGGGCTGGACGACGGTGCGCCTGTCCCGCGCTTTGAAGCTCAGGGTGATGCTGTCTGGCACCCGCAAAGGAAGCTGATCTGGGGCGGATATGGTTCGCGCACCGACAGAGAAGCATATCCAATCATCAACAAACTTTTAAATGTGCCGATCGTTTTGCTCAAACTGAACGATCCTCGTTTCTATCATCTCGATACCTGCTTCTGCGCATTGGACGAAGACAGCGTGATGATTTATGCAGGAGCATTCGAGCCTGATGGATTGGCGCTTATCGAACACTTTTTCAAAAACGTGATTGCCGTCAGCGAAAAGGACGCGCTCAATTTTGCTTTGAATGCAGTGGCGATCAAGGGCAACGTCATTATTCAAAAGGGTTCCGACGCCACCGTGGCATTATTGGAAAAGAGCGGCTTCAATCCCATTGAAGTGGAGACCAGCGAGTTCATGAAATCAGGAGGCAGTGTGTTCTGCCTGAAGATGATGGTGTATTGAGCATAAAGCGCTTGCCGTGAGGCCTTAAAGCTTTAACCGGGTAGATCATAGATAATCAGTGAAAGATGGACTGGTAGAGCGATTTGAGAGTGCGTTCAGAATTGAAAAGAATACGACTTTTCGTTTTCCTTGCGGCGCTTCTTTGCCTTTTTGCCTGGGCCTGCGTGGCGCCGACCTTTGCCGACACTGCTTTTGATTCCGGAGTAAAACAATTCAGTCAGGGCAATTACCAGCAGGCTCTGACGGCATTTGCCACGGCTGAATCAGGCGGAAAGCGTGACGCCAATATTTACTATTACCAGGCTCTCTGCAATCAGCAGATGAAAAATTACGCCAAGGCCCGTCAGCTTTTCGAATACGTGCGCAGCCGATTTCCCAGCTCGGACGCAGCGATTTTAGCCGAGCAGGCGCTCGGTGTTTCACGCGCTGCCAAAACGGACGCCCAGCCGGCTGCGCCGCCACAAAGCGGGCCGGAAGAGACGACCATTCCATTCAGCCGCTATCCATCCGGCAGTCATGTCTACGTGAAAGTCCTGGTCAATGGGGAAGCGGTGACAATGATGTTGGACACGGGCGCTTCCTACACGACTTTTCCGCAGTCGGTTTTAAACAGCGCCGGCATCAAACTTAAGACAGTTAAGAATGCCATGCGCATGATGGGAGTGGGTGGAGAGTCTGCGGTTTCAGTGGGGCGAGTGATGATCCAGTTTGGCGAGATCTGCCAGCCGGTTGCCATTTGCATACAGGACGATACCATTCCAGGCGCTGCACCAGAGACTCCTTTGCTGGGGCAGTCTTTCCTTTCCGCATTCAATTATGAAATAAACTACCGCACAAGCACCGTCAAGATTTGGCGCATTAAGCCGGAAGCGGTGCAGAAGCCGAAGCACGGGGTGGCGTCACATTCTAGAGACGTCAATGTGGTGCCTTTTGCCCGGGAAGGAAATCTCATGATTGTCACGGCCAAAGTAAACGGCAGAGAATGCGAAATGATTTTCGATACCGGAGCAGCCAATGTGAATTTTTCCGATAAGTCACTGGCCGCTCTTGGAGTCAATGTTCCGATTAACTCACGCAGGCAATTATCTACAGGTGTGGGCGGCAATCGGGAAGGCTATGGCTTTGCCATCGATGAAGTGCAGCTCGGCTCTGTGGTGAGAAATCGCGTCAGAGCCAGCATGGCCTCTTATTCTTCAATTTCGAAACCACTGCTTGGATATTCATTCCTGGAAGGAACGGTTTTTGTCGTCGACAATGAAGCCAGTGTGCTTCGTTTTTCACCGTAGCTGCCGCCTTGCCGGCGGCGAAAAAGGCGCGTGCAACGCGCCGGCTACGGGGCTATCAGTTTTACGAATTTACGGCGACCGACCTGCAGAACAATATCGTTTCCTTTTTCAACAGTAATTTGCTGATTGGGATCCTTTACCTGTTCGCCGTTGATGCGCACTCCGCCTTCCTGCACCAGACGTTTCGCTTCACCTGAGCCGCCTGTGAGTTTTGAATCGACCAGGAGGCGAAACAGTGCCGTTGCCTCTGTCACCGTATGTGATGGCATGTTGTCGGGCGTTCCGTCGCCGCTGTGAATTTTTGTCCATTGGGCAAGCGCGGCATCGGCAGCCTCTTCGCCGTGATACTGGGCAACCAGCTGGCGTCCCAGTTTTTCTTTGGCATCCTTAGGATTGCCGCCTTTTTCCAGCATCTCTTTTACTGCGTCGATTTCCCTGCCGGTAAAACTCGACGTCAGCTCGAAAAATTTGATGATCAGTTCGTCCGGAATGCGCATGCATTTGCCGAACATGTCATCGGGCGCATCTTTTAGAGCAATGTAATTGTTGTAAGACTTGGACATCTTTTTGACGCCGTCAGTGCCTTCCAGAAGAGGCAAGAACATGGCCATCTGCGCTTCCTGTTTGTAATGAGGCTGCAGCTCTCGTCCTTGCAGAATGTTGAAGCGCTGGTCTGTTCCGCCCAGCTCAATGTCGGCGCGAATGGCCACTGAGTCGTAAGCCTGAAGCAGCGGGTAGAATAGTTCGTGAAATGACACCGGCTGTTGATTGTCCAGCCTGTCGCCAAAGGCTTCTTTGGCCAGCAGTTGATTGGCGGTTACGGTGCTGGCCAATTTGATCACGTCTTTTAAGCTGAGCGGGTCCAGCCAGTCGGCATTGTTGGTCATTTCGACCTTGCTCAGGTCGAGAATCAGGGCAATCTGGCTCAGATAAGTTTCGGCATTTCTGGTCACGTCTTCAGCCGTGAGCGGCGGGCGCGTCACATTGCGGCCGGTCGGGTCGCCGATGCGGGCCGTGAATCCGCCGATGATGAGAACGACTTGATGTCCGTAATCTTGAAAGCGTTTCAATTTGCGCAAGACAACGGCGTGACCGACGTGCAAATCACTGGCAGTGGGGTCGACGCCCAGTTTGGCTCTAAGCGGGCGACCTTGCTTGCGGGCTTGATAGATTCGCCTGGCCAGACCCAAAGCTCCTTCCGGCAAGACTTCGGCGCCCCGGCAGAGTTCTTTGGCTTCTTCGAGAATGTCGGCAGGAATGTTCTCCTGTGCTTCTTTGCTTTCGTCTGTCACGGCTTGCTGTTTCACCATCTCGCTATTCTGAGACATCACGGTTTCCTTTCCATCGATTTTAGTCGTAAAACAGGTCTCGATTTAGGTTTGGGTTATGGGTTTCAACGTTATTTGAGCCGGGCGACGCATGGCGTCGCCCCAACAAATAAAGTAGCTAAGAATCTTAGCATGGACCTCTACTTTGCTTGTTCCAAAGTATCTGCTGAGCTAAGATGGCTGATCCCGGTCTTGAATAAAGACCCGCAGTAAGCGTGCATTGAAAAGGGGCGCGGGCAACGCGCCGGCAACGGAGTTAATCAGACATGGCTAGCCAGTACGTCCCGCAAGATATTGAAGAAAGATGGCAGGAAGAGTGGGAAAAATTAGGCATCTATCAGGCTCATGACCTGGACGAGAAGCCGAAATACTACTCGCTGGTCATGTTTCCGTATCCGTCCGGCGACTTGCACATGGGTCACATGCGCGTTTACACGATTTCCGACGTGATTTCCAGGCAGAGGCGCATGCTCGGCTACAACGTTCTCAACCCCATGGGCTGGGACGCTTTCGGCTTGCCGGCTGAAAACGCGGCCATGTCGCGCAAGAAACATCCGGAAGAGTGGACAACGAGCAACATCAAATTCATGCGTGATGAACAATTGAAGAAGCTCGGCACCAGCTACGACTGGCGGCGGGAAGTAACGACCTGCAACAAGGATTATTACCACTGGACCCAGTGGATCATTCTCAAATTTTTTGAAAACGGCCTGGCCATAAGGAAAGAGGCGCCCGTAAATTGGTGCCCGGATTGCCAGACGGTGCTTGCCAACGAACAAGTCGTCGACGGCAATTGCTGGCGCCATTTGGAAACTCGCGTCGAGCAAAAGATGATGAGCCAGTGGTTTCTCAATATCACTAAGTATGCAGATCCGCTTCTCAACGACCTCGACAAACTGGTCGGTTGGCCGGAGCGCGTGCGCATCATGCAGCAAAACTGGATCGGCAAATCTGAGGGAGCTGAGCTTGTCTTTACTGTAGAAAGCAAGCCTAATGTTCAAATTCCTGTATTCACTACCAGACCTGACACCGTATTTGGTGTAGCCTGCATGGTGCTTGCACCGGAGCATCCGCTCGTAAAAGAGCTTACCACGCCTGAATGCAAGGAAGCAGTGGAGAAGTATATAGATGAAGCTTCGCATAAGTCGGAGCTGGATCGAATGTCGACCGAGAAAAGCAAAACAGGCGTGCCAATAGGCACTTCTGTTATCAATCCTTTCAACGGCGACATCGTGCCAATTTGGGTGGCCGACTATGCCCTGATCAATTATGGTACCGGCGCAGTCATGAACGTGCCCGGGCATGACGAGCGCGATTTCGAATTTGCTAAGAAATTCAATTTGCCGATTAAGCAAGTCATTTCCGAAGACGGAACGAAAGTAGAAACCATGGAAGCGCCTTACACGGGCACAGGCACTATGGTCAATTCCGGTCAGTTTGACGGATTAGAGAATGAAGAAGCAAAGAAAAAAATGACCGAGTGGGCTGCCCAGCACGCCTGCGGAAAACCACGCGTGCAGTTCCGCTTGCGCGATTGGTTGATCAGCCGCCAGCGTTATTGGGGCTGCCCGATTCCTCTTATTCATTGTCCGAAGTGCGGCGTCGTCCCTGAAAAGGAAAGCAATCTTCCGGTTGTTTTGCCGACTGAAGGTGTGCAAATCACCGGCGAAGGCGGCTCGCCACTCAAAAGAATGGAAGAGTGGATAAATGTGAAATGCCCGCAGTGCGATGGTCCGGCCAAGCGCGAGACCGATACCATGGACACTTTCATTTGCTCGAGCTGGTATTTCCTTCGCTATCCGGATGCCTTGAACCCGAAGGAAGCATTCGCCAAAGATAAGGTCAATTACTGGATGCCCGTCGATCAATATGTCGGCGGTGTCGAACATGCCATTCTTCACTTGCTCTATGCGCGGTTTTTCACAAAGGCACTGCGTGATTTAGGTTATGTGAATTGCGATGAGCCTTTCACCAATTTGCTTTCGCAGGGCATGGTCACTAAGTTTTCGCCTACTTCAGGGCGCATCGAAAAGATGTCCAAGTCCCGCGGAAACGTCGTAGGCACGACCGATTTTTTCAAGAAATACGGCGCTGACTCGGCCCGCTTGTTCACGCTTTTTGCCGCGCCGCCTGAGCAAGAACTGGAGTGGAACGAGGATGGTGCCGTTGGGCAATTCCGTTTCCTGGGGCGCGTCTGGAGATTGGTCAGTGACTTGATCGAATGCGGGGCTGTTTCAGATAAGGATGCTGCGCCTGCCTTTGACTCATTAAACGACCGCGGCAAGCCGGTTTTGAAACTCGTGCACAAGACAATCAAGGCTGTCACCAAAGACATTCAGCCTCCGCGCTATGTCTTCAACACGGCCATTGCCCGTCTTATGGAACTGGTCAACGGTTTGAACGATTACATCCGCGATGTAAGAGCGGTGGAGGATCCTGGCAACCTTTCGGCCGACGAAAAAGCGTTGCTGGGTTTTGCCTGCCGTCACTTGCTTTTATTGCTCGCCCCTATGGCGCCTCACATCTCGGAGGAGCTTTTCCAGCGCTTGCCTGAGCGAAAGGGTAAATCCGGCTCCATTCACGTGGAGAGCTGGCCGACTTACGACGAGGCATTGACCGTTGACGACGAAATCGAGCTTGTCATTCAGGTGAACGGCAAAATCGTCAACAAAGTTGCCGCTCGCCGTGGTCTTGATAAGAAGCAGGCAGAGGAGATTGCTTTGACTGACAACAAGGTGAAAGACAAACTGAACGGAAGCTCGGTAAAAAAAGTGATTGTCGTGCCCGACAAGCTGGTTAACGTGGTAATTTGAGAATAAGTAAAGCAGCGCTTTGCTGACCCTACTTTCGCGAATCTCTCTTTCTCCCTCAGGAGATGCGCAATGGCAGGCGGAAAAAGTAGAAATTAGATTAGAAGGGACCGATAAAACCCGGCAATTACCAAATTGTGGTGGATTCAGCCTTGTTTTGCCGTGAAGTGCCCGACTTAATGCGATGGACGATTGGCGCAAGCCGCTTTGAGGTAATTAGTCTTTATAGATAAATTTGAAGAATCCTCTGACTTCAGCAAGACCTTCCAGGATGAGTGTATGAATCAACCCGCCGCCACAAATAGGGCCCAAATCGAGTCGAACACCGCATTTCCCATATGCACGGTGGCTCTTTTGATGGGCTTGATGGTCGTCTATTACATGAGTTCGATGACTGCCAACGATCGATTTTTTGAGATGACAGGGCATGGCTTCCGGGCAGATGATGCCGTAGTGGCGGCTTCGAGCGGTAATTGGACCAAAATTCTCAACATGATGTATGCGAATTTTGCCAGCCTGCACTATGTTCAGTTGTTTTTCAGTGCTTACTTCATCTGGGTATTCGGAGTGCACACCGAATCCAAAATGGGTTCCGGTCGCCTGATGTTTGTGTCGTTTTTGGGAATGACGCTGCCCTGGGTCGCTACCGCTTTGCTGTACTCAAACAAGAACAATGAGACCGTTTTTGTCGGTCCGCTCTTTGTCACTTGTGCTTTGCTTGGCGCATACATGGTGATTCCGCCGGAGAAGCAAAAAATCAAAAGCTGGATGCCCAAAAACAGGCAACAGATTTTCGCTACAGAAGAGAAAAAAGACGTTACCGAGCACTACCAGAAGAATCCGTACATTTATGTCGTAGTCTTCCTGGTCGTTCAGGTCGCTTTTCACTTCGCTTGCACCATGCTTTACCCGGGCTACGACACACTGGACCTGGCCGGAGCCGCCATCGCTTTCGGCGTCGGCTACGGCATCGCCTATATGCTGCTCTCGTCGGCTACAGGCAATGTCCAGGACGCCCCTATGAAGCTTGGTGTGCTCCAGCACTACCGCAAGCTCATAGAAATCGATGTCCCGCATGAGCAGGCGCTCATGGGTACTTCCAAGGCTCTCGGCTTGCCTTACGAACAAGTGCGCGACTGGGTCAATAAAGACAAGGGCAAGATGAAGATTTCCAGGCTTTAGAAATTGATTAACCCAAACTAAAGATCAAGGGTTGCCAAGCGCTGGTTGACTAGAATGGTTCCGTTCTGCAAACCGGAATTAGCCATGTTTTTTCAAGCCATCGACCTCTTTTTGGATGTTTGCCACCTGATTGCATCGTTCGGCGGCCCCGTGGCGGCGCGGTCGAAAAATACCGAGGTCAAGTTCAAGAGCGAAGCAGAGGCGCTGGAGTCCGGGAAGCGGAAATTTCAGGCACTTAGCGTGGCCGAGTTCTGCTTCGTTTTGGCTGTAATTTGTATCTGCCAGAAATAACAGGCGCACTGATTAGAAGTCTTTGAGCTAACACCATCAAGCCAATTACGGGCATTTTGAAGCAAAGCGGTCCGCCGTATTGGAATCTGACCGCCTCTATCCTCTTCTATGTGTTGTATGTGAGCTTCTAATAACGCGGGCGACGGGATGTCGAGGTAAGATATCAGCTTGGTCTTGGCGTCCGGCAGAACCAATATTGTTCGTATCCGGAGCCGGTCTCGAGGATTATTTGGTGGTCCAATCTCAAATCGATTCTCACGTTGAGCTTTCTGCCTCGCCAGAAGCGTCAAGCAAGGTCGTGCAGCCCTCTTCCGGGCAGGCTGAGGCGAGCGAGCCGGCCGGCCCTACTGTCGTCTTGGAAATTCTGGAGATGATCAGATGGAAGCGCATTATGCAGGTCGTTTTCGACGGACTGCTGGTCTTCTCGTCGTTTGCCGGCGCTTTTCTGATTCGCTTTGACGGACATCTCAACAGCAATTTCTTCCATCAACTCCTGATTTTTGCACCGGCAATTGTGGCCTTGCGCCTGCTTTCCAACTGGGGATACGGCACCTACAGGCGCTTGTGGCGCTATACCGGACTCACCGAAGTGATGGAGCTGGGTTGTTCGGTCCTTACCGTGACGACGATTTTGACTATTGTGCGCGCTCTCGGTTGGACCGAAGTGAGAGGCAGCCAGCTCTCCTACGGCATCATCGCTATCGATGCCGGGCTTTGTTTCCTTCTCCTTTGCGCCAGTCGCGTTTTGCGCCGCCTGCAAACCGAGCACAATCAAAGACGGCACTGGCGTCAGCCCGTTCGCAGGCGTGCTCTGGTCGTTGGAGCCGGTGATGCAGGACAGATGGTTCTGAAAGAACTGGCCCAAAGAGCCGACCTTGGCGTTGATGTCGTGGGCATGGTCGATGACGACCCCATGAAGGTTAAAAAGCGCATCGGCAGCATCACCGTATTTGGTACCACAAAAGATTTGCGCAGATTGGCGGAAACCCATTGTGTCGATCAGGTCATTATCGCAATGCCTTCGGCTCCTCCGCACGAGATTCGCCGCATCGTCGACATTTGCCGCGAGGCGGAGGTGGAGCCGCGTATCCTGCCAGGATTGTTTGAACTTATTGATGGGCGTGTATCCGTCAGTCAATTGCGCGAAGTATCGCTGGAAGATCTGCTCGGCCGCGATCCTGTGCATTTGGACTCGGCTGCCATTACTTCTTATCTGGAAGGGCGCTGCGTGCTTGTCACCGGCGCCGGCGGCTCGATTGGCAGCGAGCTATGCAGGCAGATTCTCAAGTTTCAACCCACCAAGATTCTCTTGCTTGGTCGCGGCGAAAATTCTATTTTTGCCATTCATCAAGAATTGAAGAAACGCCCTGAGCCCGTTGAAATCGTCCCGGTAATCGCTGACGTACGCGATCAAGAGCGCATGCAGTCGATTTTCGCTCGCCACAAACCAGCGGTTGTATTCCATGCCGCTGCTCACAAGCATGTTCCTCTTATGGAAGAAAACGTTTCTGAGGCGATTACCAATAATGTCAGAGGAACACAGATTCTGGCGGAACTGGCTCACAAATCGAATGTGGAAACATTCGTCCTGGTTTCGTCCGACAAAGCAGTCAATCCGACCTCTGTAATGGGTGCCACCAAACGCATGGCCGAGATGATTGTC
This sequence comes from uncultured Candidatus Obscuribacterales bacterium, assembly GCA_964531315.1. Lineage (GTDB taxonomy): Bacteria > Cyanobacteriota > Vampirovibrionia > Obscuribacterales > Obscuribacteraceae > QKMZ01. The sequence continues at coordinate 31,434 of CAZHEZ010000044.1, forward strand.
CAGAGCCTTGATACTCGCTCTGAGACTCGCTTTGCCTCGGTTCGTTTCGGCAATGTCCTGGCCAGCCGCGGCTCGGTAATTCCCCTGTGGAAACAGCAGATTGCCCAGGGCGGTCCCGTCACTGTCACACATGCCGATGCGACGCGCTATTTCATGTTGATTCCTGAGTCAGTGCAATTGATCCTGCAGGCAGGGGCCCTGGCCTCGGGCGGCGAAATCTACGTTCTGGACATGGGCAAGCCTGTGCGCATCATCGATCTGGCTTACGATTTGATCCGTTTTTCCGGACTGCGACCCAATCAAGACATCAAAGTAGATGTAGTCGGACTGCGCCCGGGAGAGAAGCTTCACGAAGAGCTTTTGACTGCAGAAGAAGGTCTGACCAAGACGACTTACGAAAAAATCTTCGTCGGGCAGCCAGTCAAAATCGACCACCAGCAATTGTACGATCGTATAGACAACATGGTGACAGCCGCGCGTTCCGATGACGAACTGTCCGTGCGCTCTCAATTGGATACCGTTCTGGGCGGCACATTGAGTGGAAAGACTGTGGTCTAGACTGTTGCGGTTATCGATATGTTGGCATTGAGTGAAAGCCGCCTGACGGCACGAGAAGGAAAGCTGATCGATGTATTGTCGCGGCTGGACGATGTCGTTGTTGCGTATTCCGGCGGCGTGGACAGCTCACTTTTGGCCTACTACGCAAGAAAAACATTGGGCGGCAAAGCTCGCATCGTCATTGCTGTTTCACCCAGCCTGGCTGCAGATGAGCTTGAGGAAGCGCGCCTTCAGGCAGATCAATTCGGCTGGCAATTGGCGCAAGTAAATACCGAGGAAGTAGACAATCCTGATTACAGAAAAAATGACGGGCAACGCTGCTACTTTTGCAAAGGCGCCTTGTTTGAAGCGATGGACGCGCTTGCCAAACGCGAGGGTTTTTCCAATCTGGCCTATGGTGCCAATTTGGCCGACCTCGGCGATATTCGCCCCGGACAGCGTGCGGCCCATGAATACAAAGTGATGAGCCCCTTGCAGGAAGCTGAGCTGACCAAAGACGAAATCAGAGAATTGGCCAGGCGCGCCGGTCTACCGTCCTGGGATAAGCCCCAATCGGCTTGTTTGTCCTCGCGTTTTCCGACTTTTGAAACTGTCACACCGGCCCGATTGAAGGTAGTTGAGGGCGCCGAGATTGCCTTGAGAAAGCTGGGCTTCAAAGGCTTTCGGGTGCGTTTTCACAGTTTGAACTCCAATCACTCCAAAGAGCAACCTGGCGGTGCGGATTTCGCACTGGCAAGAATTGAATTAGCTGGCGACGATCTACGCAAAGTTTCAACAGACGATATTTTGCGAGAAAAACTTGTATTTGCCGTACGACAAGCTGGTTTTTCATTTGTTACCATCGATCTGGAAGGATACCGGCAGGGGTCTTCGAACGTTGTGGTTGAGGCGCAAACGCCTGTGGAGTTGACGCGTCGTGGATAAGGACAAACTTCTCTATCTTTTGGATCAGATTGCTAAAGGCAAAGTCAGCCCTGAGGAAGCTTCTCACCAGCTCAGAGATCTGCCTTATGCTGACCTGGGCTTTGCGCGCGTTGATTCACACAGAAGTTTGCGCCATGGATACGCTGAGGTGGTTTTCTCTCCCGGCAAATCGGCCGATCAAATTGTTTCTATCGTGCAAAAGCTGAGGGAGACTCACGATCTTGTCATTGCCTCAAGAGCTGATCGAAAGCTGGCGGAAGAAGTGTTGCAAGCATTTCCTGAAGGGCGTTATGAAAAACTGGCCCGCGCCCTTGTCTTTGGTCGCATGCCTGATACTGCAGGCGGTGCAGCGATTGTCAACGTTGTTACAGCTGGAACAGCGGATATTCCGGTTGCCGAAGAGTGCGCGCTCTTTCTTTCCTGCGCAGGAGTGCCCTTGCAGCGGCTTTATGATGTCGGTGTGGCCGGTATTCACCGTTTGCTTGACAATGTTGCCTTGCTACGCCGCGGCGCCATTACTGTCGTCTGTGCCGGAATGGATGGTGCATTGCCCAGCGTAGTGGGCGGCATATTAGATGGGCCGGTCATTGCAGTTCCCACGTCTGTCGGTTATGGCGCTGCCTTCGATGGACTGGCTCCTTTGCTTTCCATGCTCAATAGTTGCGCCGCCGGCATCACAGTCGTCAATATCGACAATGGATTCGGCGCCGCATATGCGGCGCTCAGAATGCACAGTGTTTTAAGCAGATCGGCAAGCGCTTTGAGAGTTTCCCAACCGGCAGGCGCTCTTAGTCAACCGACTTGAAGATTTTTCAGTCGAGCATAAGCTCGTTCTCGCGCGCACTCTAGGGAATACCGAGATCGTCAGAAAAGCCGTTGGTCGCGCCACGAAGTGTCGGATCGGGGCCCAGTGTGGAAGCCTTTTTTCTGTCTATTTCAGCGTCTTTGTTCCTTCCCAATTGATCATAGACGGCGGCTCTCATCTCAAGGAGGTACTTGATTGGTCCGTCCAGGGCAATTACTTCATTCAGGTCTGCCAGCGCACCTGTCCAATCTTTGGTAGCAATGCTGGCTTGGGAACGTCCCAGGTAAGCGTCCAGCTTCTTGCTATGAGGGTCAGAATTCCAAAAATTGCTCGGGTTTGGTTTGCGATTTTGCCGCAGGACCTCCGAGAAGTCCGAACGCGCTTCAGCGTAATGGTTCAACGCAAGATGCGATTTGCCGCGATTTAAAATCGAGTCAACATCTTGCGGACGCAAGTTAATCGCCTCTGTCCAATCGCTAATCGCTCCCGTCTCATCGCCGAGCATTTTCTTCAAGCGGGCTCGGGAGATCAGCACATTTGCGCCATTGGGGACGAGCTCAATCGCCTTTGTGTAGTCCTTCAATGCATTCTGGCGGTTTCTTGTAATCGACTCGGGCTCTTTAATGATTTGCTCCTTGGTCGCCGAATCGAAAGGATAGCCTTTCGGAACTGAAGGTGGCTCCGTTCCATGTTCGCGCTTCAATTTAAGCAAGTTATCGCGGGCTGCCTTGCAGTCCGGATCTACTTCAAGTGCAAGGGCATACTGTTCTGCTCCCTTCACAAAACGAAGCTTCGCGCATAGTTGGTTTCCGTAGTGAAGGTGCGCGGTCGCAAGGTTTGCCTGGAATTGCTTGTTTTCTGGAGCTCTCACGCATGCTGACCGGTGCATCTCAATGGCCTGTTGCCATTCTTTTTTCATGCCCGCAATAACGGCATTGTTGTTTAGCTGAAGGGGGGTCGAATTGTCACCGGATTGAAAGCTTTGCCTCACGGCTATCTGTTCGTATGCATTAGCGCGGTGGTAGTATGCCTTAGCCGACTTCGGATTAAGTTGTATGCATTTGTCATAGTCGATAATCGCTTTGTCATTTTCGTTGTGGTGAGAGTAAACATCACCCCGCTCAAGATAGAGTTCCGGAGCCGATGGGTTCTCCTCAATGCTTTTGTCGGCGTGAGCGAGTTCCGATTGCATGATTGACTTCCAGTCCTGATCAGCTTGAGTTTTTATGGTCTTCCCGGAAGCACCGGCCGCGCATGCAATCATCAGGGATAGCATTGTCACTGCCGCCAAGCCATTCGAATAACGAGTACACTTCATTGACTGAGCATGCCTCTTAACGGCTGGCATTGAGGGTGGGCACTTGATCGATGCGATACTTCTGCATCTCGCGAATCAGCCTGGCCGCTCGCTGAATGGCATCTTGCTGCTGATTGGCGGATTGCTTCCAGGTGTTGGAGGGGCGCAGTTGTTGAATGAATGTTTCCCAGTTCCACAGATTCTCGTGTGGTGCCAGGGCCATACAAGATAAAACGCTGTCGATGACCAGTGCGGAAAAATTGTCCAGATATGGTCCGAAATGACCGAGCGTTCTGGTCGGATGTTGAAAGAGCGGATGACCAACTTCCGCACTTTGCATATGTGCAATTGCCGGCACGTACATGTTGTCGTAATCAACCAGTCTGAGATTGCCCCGGCTGTCTACGAGAATATTGGCCGGCTCCAGATCACCATGGGCGATACCGGCCGAATTCAGCGCCCATACCATTTCGCGAAATTGATTGACGATCCGTTGTATCTCATGCTTGTTTTCGTTTCGCAATTGAAAACGCACATAGTCATCAATTCTCTTGCCGTCAATAAATCCCATTCTCAAGATGGGCAGCCACTGTTCGCCCACGCGCAGACCTTTGGATTGATACTGAAAGCTGACCAGATACTTGCCTGCTTCTTTCATGTTGTGGCGCGCGATCGATTCATAGCGCTGTTTTCGCTCGGCGCTGTCGGAAAGAAAACACTTAACCGCATAATGCTTTTCTTTGCCGGCGATGCGAAGCACAAAGCCGTTTTTTCCTTCCCACTGGTCATCTTTAAGGGCACGTCCCATTTTCAATTCGGGATCCGAGAAAGCATCGTCGTCAAATAAAATGGCATCCTTCATCAACTGCAGCCGCGGAAATCGCTGGGGAATGTGAATTTCAGTGGTTGTTTTCGATGCCTGGGATTGAGTGGGCGGAGCTGCCGCTGGTGCAGGAGGCGGCGGTGGAGGTGGAGGTGGAGGCGGCTGGGGTGGGGTCACCTCTGCATGCGTTTTTCCTGAGCCCTGAGCGGCTTTCAATACGCTGCCCGGGCCGCCGCTGCGTTCTTTAGGGGCCGCGGTGCCGGAACTGCGAGCCGGGTCGTACCAAGATGTTTCTGTCGTCGGGGTCCCAGTGCTGGTTTTCGAACCGATGACAAAGCCCCTTCCGGTAACCGGCTGTGCGGTTTCCCCTGCCGAGCCGGCCGGTGCTTTTGCTCCTGTCGAGGCCGGTTTGATGCCGGGATCCTGATTCAAAGTTGCTTTTGCAACTTCCTGTGCGGAAGGTTTTTTGCTTTGGTTTTGAACCTCAACCGGTTTATCAACTCTGGTGTCACTGCCGGTTGGTCTAAAGGGCGGAATCTCATGAAGCGGCAGTGAGAGAAGTTTTTTGATTTCATGGGCCCGTTTGTTTATCTCAGGCACAGGATGCCGCATCAGCTCGCCCAAGAGTCGCGAGCCCTCAGGATTTTTGTAGTCTGCGGCCGAGAAAATCAGTCTTTCATCCCCGCCGGCATGGCGCTGCCAGAGCGTCGGGTCGAGACGCAAAACATAGATTGAATGGTGAATTATCCAGGCGGAGAATCGGTCGATGGTGGCATCGAAATGTTCGGCCGATCTTTGCGGATGCTGATAATTGACATGCCCCAGCTCATTGGCCTGTTCGCCGGCCATGGCCGGAACATAGATGCCATCATAATCCACGAGCATCAAATCTTTGTTGCGCACGATGATATTGCCATGCTGCAGGTCACCATGGGCGATATCATTTCTTTCCAGTTCCAAAACCAGATCGGTAAACTGAGCCTGGAAGCGATCGAGCTGCTGCCGGTTGTGCATGTTTTTGCGCACGAACTGATCGAGAGTATGTCCTTCCACCCAGGGCATTTTCACGATCGGATACCAATTGCCGTTCACCAAGATGCCTTTCAGCAAATATTCGAATTCCAGAAGAGTGGAAACATGGTTGAAGGCAGTAAATTGACTGAGGTTGCCGTAGCGCGCATGTTGGTTGTAGACGTTGCGTAAGAAGCACTTGACCGCGATGTTGCGGTTGGGGCATTGGAATTGATAAACGCTGGCGAAATTGCCGCAGATCGGCTTCGGCAGACCCATGGCATTGGTTTCAGGCGCGCCTTGCTGTAGCTCCTGGTTGTCAAAGCAGAAATCAGGGGATTGGACGGTCTCGTTGTAGTCCTGCGGTGTTGGCCACTGCATGACGTTACCTGCACGCGCTCTACATTGTTTAATTACCACATGCAGAGCTGCCTAAATCCGCAATCATGCAAGGTGCAGGAGCGATTCAGGCTCCCTTGGCAAGAGTGCTGTCATTCCGGGCGTTTCTACAATATGATCAGAGGCGCCGGAGGTCTATGCTCCGCCCTTACAGGTTTCGCGTCCAAAAAAGGGGATATTGGCGTGCCTTATCAAGCTGAAATCAGTCGCACCAACCCGTCTTGTTTCCTTTTCCTGGTCGACCAATCTTCTTCCATGAAAGATCTCTTTGCCGGCGGCGCCGGAGGCGGCACGAAGGCACAGGGAGTGGCTGATGCAGTCAACAGCCTCTTGCAAAATTTGGTTTCGAAGTGCACGAAGTCAGACGGCATCCGCGATTACTATCATGTTGGCGTGATTGGCTACGGCGGCGGCGGCGTGGCGCCTGCATTCGGCGGCGGGCTGGCGCGCAAGGAGCTGGTGCCGATCAGCATGGTCGGCAATTGCCCGATTCGAGTCGAGCAACGCTCCAGGCAAGTCAGCGATGGGCGCGGCGGTTCTGTCGATCGCAAATTCAATGCTCCGATCTGGTTCGAGCCTACCTGTGGCGGTGGAACACCCATGTGTGCGGCCCTTACAAAAGCAGAAGCGGTCTTGAAACCGTTCATGGCCCAATACCCATATTGTTTTCCGCCCATTGTCATCAATATTTCCGATGGCGAAGCATCAGACGGAAACCCGGACGGTGCGGCCAAGGATTTGACCATGCTCAAAAGTGATGACGGCAACGTCATGCTCTTCAACTTGCATGTTTCCTCTTACGGAAACAAGTCTGTGGAGTACCCGGATCGCGATGACATGCTGGAAGACGATTACGCCAAAGACTTGTTCAGAATCTCCAGTCTGCTCACCAGCTATATGCGTAAAGTGCTTTCCGATGAAGGTTATTCAATTACTGAGAAGTCGCGCGGATTTGCTTTCAATGCGGACTTCACTACATTGATCAAGTTTCTCGATATCGGCACCAGACCAAGCAATCTGCGTTGATTGCCTTTTATACCGATAGTTCAATTAAATTGAACTATGCGTAGCGCACGTCGCTGTTGCTGTTGCCGACAAATTTGAAGTGGACCAGGTCGTTGGATATCGGTCCGTTGCCATCGCCGTGGACAAAGCCATATTTTTGCAGGTAAGGCTTGGCTTGCTGCCAGTTTGCTATGTCGACGGCCATGCCGCTTTCGTGATTGGAGTGTCCGGGTCTGGCCACCACGCTCGAAATGCCTGCTGAGCCGCGGTGGTTGTATAGATACGATTGCTCGTCAAAGGTCCGTCCGGCGGAATTTATTTGTATGTTGACTCCATGGGCTGCGGCATCTGCTTGAGCTGCTTTGAGAGCCTGAGCAGCCGGTCCGTTGAGCCATTTGCCATCGCCAATACTCATTTTGCCGTCCGGTGTCCACTTCAATGTATCGGTGTCCTGGTGCGGCTGTTGCCTTACCGTGGCAATGTCGTACAGCTTTTGTCCGGCTTCCATCAATTGCTTGCCGGCCGGTGAAGTGAGGTCTGCTTGTGTCAGTTCTGATGCTGGTTTGCCGCTCATCATGCCGGCGGCGATCGCGCCAGGGTTGTCGCCAACGCGCTCTTTGAATTGGCCGACCATGTCGGTGGCCATCTTTTCCTGCATTTCTTTGGGCAGGAGTTTCATGTCGTCGGCGCCTGGTGCCTGACCTTTGCCCATCTTGTCGGCCATGGACTGCAATTTTTTGATCGAGTCAGCATTGAAGCCCTGGGGCAATTTGCCTTGTTTGATCAGTTCTTCGATTTTGGCAGGATCAGGCGGATCGCCCAGATCCAATCCCGCCAACCAGCTGTTTATCTGTTTGCCGCTGAATCCATAACGACCGACGCGATAGTCTCCATCAGGGGACTTGCGGACTGTTTCATACGGTTTGGCGTGATCGGCGTTGAAGAGACCAGCCACAGCTTCCTTGACGGCTGCCTGTTGATCGCTTTCATTAGCCTGTCTAGGAACATTACGGTCTGGATAATAATCGTTTGTGTTGCGCATCGGCATTTCGCCGCCGTGGCTGCCGCGCATACGGTTCATGTTGCCGACGTTTTGTTGCGTCTCAGGCGACATTCCGCTGTTTTCCGGCGGTTGGCGCGTGCCATTTCGCTGGCGCGCTTGCGGAGAGACTACAGCATCATTGTCTGTCAGCTCTACTCCGGTTTTCGCCAATTCAGGATTTTGGTTCTTCAAGCGTTGAGACAGGTATGAAACCAAATCCTCGGCTGCCCTCTTTTGTTCTGGGGTTGGGTAAATCTGACCTTCCGAGCGCTCCAATTGCACCTTTATGTCTTTGGCGTGCATGGCTTCAGGATCGCCTTGCATTTCGATAGAGCCATCTTTCTTGACGACGAAATGCGGCTTGTCGGGCGGCTGTTTGTTGAGATCTTCCAGTCCGACTGAAATCTTGGGCGGTGTTTTGTCATTGATGTCCGGCACTTCAAGCGATGCTTCCTGCCGTCCGGAAGTTTTATCGACAATGCGCTTTTGCTTTCCTGGCGGCAACTTCGGATCGAATGCTTCTGCCGGCGTGGTTTTGCTGCCTGTACTGCCATCATTGACGGTGCCGACATCGGCCTGAGCGTATGACGGCCCGGACATCTCATGTCTGACGGTGTGCTGTAGGCGCGCTGTATGCGTCTCACCATGCGAACGTACGCCGGTAGGATCGTCGCCGTCTCTGGCTGGAACTATATCAGGTGTTTTCGACATGGTTTCCGTCGCGAGCTAGTAAAGCCGAAACTTTCAACACAAATGCACTTTTTGAGGGCTTGTCGCCGCTCGGGTGTTTGATTGTCGAAAGGGGAAGGTCAGCAAATGAAGTCTCGGCACTCCACAACTTGCTCCCCTTATCTTAAGCGCCGTTTGAGGGGCTGGCAAGGACGCTTTCGTAATTCCCCCATGCCTGAAAGCAAGTTTTAACCTAAGTGCCCTACTTGCTCGATGCTTCCTTGATACTTTTCGCCTTGGCTTCGACGGCGGCAGCTTCGTCCATTTTTAAGGCTCGCTTCAAGACATCGGCATACTGATCAAGAAGTTTGGCGGTTTTGGCTGTATTGCCGCGCCCCTGGCTTTCTTCAAAGTCGATCTTTTGTTTCAACATGCCCTCGGCGACATCATAATTGCCCCCTTTAATGTTGAGAGCCAAAATCTTGTTGGCATATTCCTGAACATCAGGATCGTCGGCGCCATACTTCTTTTCTGCCGTAACCAACAAGTTTTTGTAATAGGTAATCGCGTCCTGGTACTTGTTTGTATGCTCAAAACACTCAGCCAGATTAAGCTGGCACTCCTTAACCTCATATGCATCCACTCCCAGTCCCTGCGTGGCCATGGAGAGCGCCTGGCGGTAATACTTCTCCGCTTCTTCCCATTTATTGCGCTTGCGCAAAACCTTGCCCAGTAAATTGACGCCTGTGACGTACTCTTTTGCCTCACGCACTTTGTTGAGCTTGTCGCGACACTCAATCGATTTAATCAGATAACTTTCGGCAAATTCCATGTCGTTTTTGTAAAAGGCTTTCTGCCCGGCTTCAAAGTAAGCGTTGGCCTGATAAACCAGATTCGGCATATTGGGTATCGGTTTGCCGGAATTGTCGTACTGCATGGGTGGCGGCGTGTAATAAAGGAGGTTTTCCCCTTCCGAATTGAACTTCTGGGCGGGCGGAGCCACTTTCTTTGCCGGCGCGCCGAATGCCGGTGATTGACCGACAGAAACAGCAATCGTCAGCGCCAACAGGCTGAGAACCATTGTTTGATGTGCGCGAAACATTAAAGACACCTCGCATCTTTCACTGAGACGGCCTGGACACTCCAAAGGAAACATTCCCCGCCACCCCCGGACAGAATCAAGTTTTGTCAGGGCTAGCGCAATGGGCGTTTCAGGACTTTTTTGATTTTGCTTGTTTCTGCAATGCGGCTACCCGTTCGCGCAGTGCATTGGCAATGCGTTCTTGCGGCGTTTCACCCTGACCTTCTTTGTCCAGCTGAGCGGGCTTGACCGCCTCGCCGTACCAGACTTTGATTTTGGTCGCAGTCGGCCAGTAGGCGCCGGGCATCAGTGCTTCTCTGGTTCCATCCAGGTAAACAGGAATGATTGGAATCGATTGGTCTTTCAGAAGAATGCCGATGCCTTGTTTGAACGGCAATAAGTTTCCATCCAGTGTCCGTCGTGCTTCAGGAAACCAGACCAGGCTCTTTCCTTGTTTTAAAACTGCTGCCCCCAGGGCAAGACTGGTCACCATCGACTTTTCAGCATCAATTGGAATCACCTGTGAGAGGCGGCTCAAGTAGGAAAAGAGCGGATTTCCGAAAGCGATGCCGACCCAGCCGGCCCATTGCGTGTCGCGCAGACGTTTCTCCGGCAGAGATGCAGTCATGGCGAAGG
>CAZHEZ010000045.1:0-41645 GCA_964531315.1 uncultured Candidatus Obscuribacterales bacterium
GGACTCAGGAAGCCTGTCATACTGGGCAATGGCGCGCAATTGATAGGCTTCGGCAATTTTGAAATCTTTCGCTTTCACCGTATTCGGTTTGTCCGGCGCGTCGTCGCTCACTACTTCCTCAGGATTCATCCGCTTCAATAAATGAGTTGGTGCGCCGGCGCAGTACAAATTTGCCATCTGAACGAGACTGTACGCCACTTGCGTGATCTCTTCGCTTTTGAGTTTTTTGTCGTTTTCCAGCGCCTGCAAATGTTCGTCTAGTGCTTTAGTACGAGCCTGTTCTTGCGGTTTTTTCTCCATTATTTTGTAGAAGTTCACGGTGCCCAGCATGTAGTCTATGCGTTCAGATGATGCGGCTGGCATTGCATTTGCAAGCGCCAAGCCCGCCAGCATAATCTTTTCCGCTTTGGGAAAATCGTCATCGAACTGCTTGCGTTGAGCTGTTTTCGCGTGCTCCACTGCTTCCTTCGATGCATTGGCAGGAAGCTTCACCGTTGAATTTGGTGAAGCCAAACACAAAGACCAATTGAGCATCAAGCGCGGGATTTGTTTTGTGCCGTCCGGCCTTGCCTTGCACGATTCAATTGCTTTGTTGAAAGCGGCGTCAGCTTCTTTGCGCATGCCGTTATTGAGGTAGGTTCCAGCCAGATACATGAGCTGCCCGCTGTAGGACGAGTTGCTCGTGTTGTTTTGCATTTCGAACTTCTTGACCGAGGCCTCGGCTGCCTCTAGATCTGCCTGACTGGCAGGCGCAGGAGGTGTGTTTGTCGCCAAGCTGCACAAGAGAATTGAGGAGAGTAATGGCGCCGACTTGAGTTTCATAAGTCTCCTCGATGAGATTGGTTCAATTTGGCACGATGCACAGACGCGAGACGCGGAGGTGACGCCACTTTTGCGACGGCTCAACCCATGCCGCAAGCCGGGCAAGGCGGAGGCTGGGGAAACAGCTTATTGCGGTCTGTGGTGTGCATGAGTTTGCTCAACTGTTGAGTTTGAAACTCTTCCTGCTTCGTTTGTCCATAGAGGTGATACCAGGAAGCAAACGCTCGTTGCGCTTCTATCCGCGACGGATCATTTTCCGGAAGCTTGTTGAATTGCGCCATCGCTCTAAGCTGGTAGGCTTCGGCTGCTTTGAAATCTTTGCTCTTAACTGTGTTGGGTTTTATCGGTGAATCGTCGCTCACGACCTGCATTGGCTGCATCATGCGAGCAGCGCGGAACATTGGCGACGGACAATATTGTCTCGACAATTTTATGAGTGTGGACGCCACCTGCGTGATTTTCTCCGGCTTGAGTTTGTCGTCGCTTTCCAGCAGTTTCAGCTGCTGATCGACCACTTGAAGTTGCACGGACGCCTCTGCCTTCATGCCACCCATTTTGTAGCACTCGATCATGTCGGATAGATAATTGAGTCTCATTGACAATTTTTCGGGCGACTGATTAACAATCGACAAGCCTTTCAGCAAGGTCTTATGCGCCAGGTCCAATTCAGCTTTTTGGTTTTTGTTTTGTGGAAGACTTCTGTTCGTGCAATTTTGGGCAATGCCCATCGCATAAGACATGTACATGCCAGGCAATTCAGCAGGACTTGTGGAATGCGCTTTTGCCGATTCAACAGCCTGTTTGAAAGTCTCGTCGGCTTTCTGCGCCATGCCGTTGGACAGGTAGACGCTGACCAAATTCATCGCCAGTCCGGGATAAGAGCCGTTGTCCTTGCCGTGTTGTGCGACGAAATCCTGAAGAGATTTCTCCACCTGCTCGACATATCTGCTGTCGGCCATGGCCGGCAGGGTTCCTGCCGCGATTCCCAATGCGACAATCGAACCAAGCAGGCGAGCGGATTTGTTTTTCATCGATTGAGCCGCAAGTTGGTAGTTGCTCTTAGAGCTGGGAGCCTCAGTTACCGTTTCGTAGCCGCTGTCGTTAGTTTTTCTGCGTCTGACTTTTGTGCAGGTGCAGTTTTTTCAGGCTTTGTCCAATAATGATCGCGGTGCTTCTTGTAGAACTCAATGGTTTTAGCGATGCCGTCTTCCAGCTCTGTATTGGGCCGCCAGCCGGTGAATTTTTCGATCTTGGAGATGTCCGAATAGAAATCGCCGGGCTCTTGGGCCTTCCTTTCCGGTGAGAATTCTGCGAATTGCCAGCGGCCCTGTTTTGCTACTTTGACAATGGCGTCACACAATTCACGGAATGTGACTGGAATGTCGGAGCCGACATTGAAAATCTCTCCGTAACATTCGTGTGTTGTGGCGACGCGCAAAATAGCGTCAACGCAGTCATCGACGTAGCAGAAATCGCGCAAGATGCTGCCGTCGCCGAAAAGTTGCATGGTGTCGTCGTCCATAGCCAGGCGGATAAACCAGTTGGCGACGCCGAAGCGCGAATGCATCATTTGCGAGCGCGGTCCGTAGATGTTGCTCAAGCGAAGCAGCGTTGAGCGAATGCCGTGGACGTCGTTGTATACCTTGATGATTTTTTCGGCGGTGAGATTGGAAATCTCGTATATACCTTTGGGATTGGTGGGCGCTTCTTCGTTGACCGGCAGGGATACTGACGGACCATACTGCCCACGGGTGCCTGTATAAACCACAATCGCTTTGGGATTGTGTTTGCGCAGCGCTTCCATAACAATGGCGGTGCCGGTGATATTCATTTCAATGTCGGGAAATGGATTGGTCATGCTCATTAGATGGCAGACTTGACCGGCCAGGTGAAAAACATAATCCTGACCGCGTACCAGCCAATTGACGGCTGAAGGGTCTCTTATGTCGCAAAAATTGATGCGAATCCTTTCAGACTCTGTGACATTGAATTCATTGCCGCCATAATCAGGAATCATCGCGTCCAGAATGGTTACCTTAGCGCCCAGCTCTGCCAGCTTTATAGCCAGGTTGGAACCGATGAAGCCCATGCCACCGGTTATGAGAGCTGTCTTACCTTTGAATTGTTCGATCATGATGACCCTATTATTTTGAATCTAACTCTAAAATTGCGCTAAGTATTCGAGGACAGGGGAGTTTGGCTAAAACGGTGATTCTATGCGCGTTTTGGGAAACGCCGTTAGCTAAATCCAAGGCAATGATTTTACCACGCAGAGCGGGCAGAATTGCCGGAAATCCCCCTGCTGTGTCGCTTCTGCTTGGATGTCAATTAAGTTGCCCTTAATCTGCTTCTTGACCATTTCTTCTAGTATTGATGTGCCCGATTCTACAGAGTAAAGGAGCTAACAGGTGAAAGTCCCATTCGGCGACATGAAGCTGCACTACCATTCATACAAGACCCAGATTGACCAGGCTGTCCATCGCGTCCTTGAGAGCGGTCATTACATTTTGGGCGGTGAACTGGAAAAATTCGAAGCCAATTTCGAAAAATTCCTGGGCTCGGGCTATGTCGCCGGTTGCGCCTCGGGCACCGAAGCTATCTATCTGGCTCTGGCGGCTGCCGGAGTGACGACGGGCGATGAAGTAATTGTCGTCGCTCACACCGCCGTACCTACCATCTCGGCAATTTCCATGACCGGCGCTACACCGGTATTCGTCGACATCGAGCCCCACACCTGTTTGATGGACGTCGATCTGGTCGAATTGAAGATTACAGAAAAGACCAAAGCCATTGTCCCTGTTCATCTTTATGGGCAGATGGTGGACATGGAGCCGCTTTTGAAGCTAGCTGCCCAGCACAAGATCATGGTTTTGGAAGATTGCGCTCAATCCACAGGCGCTACGTACAAAGGTGCGATTGCCGGAACCCTGGGCGACTACGGCGCATTTAGTTTTTATCCGAGCAAAAATTTGGGCGCTTTCGGTGACGGCGGTGCTGTCTCGACCAATTCCCGCGAGAATTTCGACAAGCTGGTAATGCTGCGCAATTATGGACAATCGAAGCGCTACTACCACGACATCATCGGTATCAATAGTCGTCTGGACGAAATGCAGGCGGCCATTCTTGACGCTCAATTGCCTTATGTAGAGGAGTGGAATGACCGCCGTCGTGCCATCGCCGAGCGCTATACTGCGGGTCTTGAAGGCATTGTCAAAACACCGGTAGAGGAAGAAGGACGCAAGCACGTCTATCACCTTTATGTAATTCAAACCGACCATCGCGAAGAACTCCAGGAATACCTGCTGGATAAAGGTATTCAAACTCTGATTCATTATCCGAATCCGGCCCATCTGCAGAAAGCCTACGGCTATCTGGGATACAAGCCAGGATCTCTGCCGCAAACGGAAAAGGTAGTTAAACGTATTCTTTCTCTTCCAATGCACCCCGGATTGACTGACGAGCAAGTGGATGCCGTCATCGATGCCATTTCCAGTTTCTACAAAGAACAGAAGTCCGACAAAGTACCGTCGTCCACTAACAAAATTGCTGCCAATTCGATTTCATAAACTGCACCGGAGCCAAAATCAAAATGAGTGACTTAAGCGCAATGCAAAACTCAAACACGGCCACCCTGCCCAGGCGGATGCAGGTGATTCCGGGTTCGGTATCACTGGTGATACCGGCGTACAACGATGAGACGACGATTGGCAAGTTGATAACTGATGCCGATGCACTTCTCAAGGAAGCCTGCAGCGACTATGAAATCATCGTCTGCAATGACGGCAGCAAGGACAGCACGCTGGCTGTGATTCAGCAATGTGCGAAGTGGTTCCCTAATGTGGTTGTGATCAATCACCCGGAAAACAAAGGTTTTGGTTTCACCATCCGCGAGCTTTACCTTTCCGGCAGAAAAGAACTCGTTTTCTCTTTGCCCGGCGACTATCAATATGCTCCCAAAGAAGTGTTCACAATGGCTAAGGGGCTGCAAACACACGACTTTGTTATCGGGCACAGAGTCAATCGCAATGACCCTGCCCGCCGCAAGATTCAATCGCAGGTGTACAACTTGATGCTGCGCGTTCTCTACGGACACAAACACAAAGACGTCAATTCGATCAAACTTTTCCGTCGTGAAATTGTTGACCGGGTGACGCTGCTCTCGCATACGGCATTTGTCGATGCAGAGCTCTGCATACGCGCTGAAAGAGCCGGATACAGAGTAATCGAAATTCCCATCGAACATTTGCCCAGATTGTCGGTAGGCGCATCGGGCGGTAAATTGTCCGTAATTTGGGAAACTTTTGCAGACCTGTTCGGCATGCGCCGCACGTTCAAATAATATTGCAGGCGCGTGCAACGCGCCGGCTACGAAAAAACGGTCTTGAACGCCAGTCCGATCTTCTCTATGGTCTGTTCAATTTCCAGCTCGCAGTGAGCGGCGGAGACGCACGCGGCGTCGACTGATGAGGGCGGCAGGTAAATGCCCTGGTCAAGAAGAATGTGGAAGAATTTCGCGAATCGCTCCGCATCAATGCGTTTGGAATCCTGGAAGTTTAAGACAGGCTTGTCGCTGAATATAATCGCGAACATGGAACCGGCTCGTTGCAGTTGAACGGGCAGTGAGCGCTCTTCAATAAACCGGTCTACACCTTCGAACAGCTGACCTGTGCGAGCTTCCAGGACGTCATATACGGACTGATCGTCTAACAGCCTCAAAACCTCGATGCCACCGGCCATAGTGACTGGATTGCCGGAGAATGTTCCGGCTTGATAGACATCACCAATAGGCATCAGTGCATCCATAATCTCTTTTTTCCCGCCGTAGGCGCCAATTGGCATACCGCCGCCGAGAGCTTTTCCCAGGGTGGTAAGATCCGGCCGCACTCCGTAAAGTGCCTGTGCTCCGCCTTTTGCGACACGCAATCCGGTTAGAACTTCGTCGAAAATAAGAATCGCTTGATGTTGGTCGCAGAGTTTCCTGACGCCTTCAAGGAAGCCCGGCTCCGGCAATACTACACCCATTGATCCGCAGACCGGTTCGATGATCACTGCGGCAACCTGTCCGGAAAAGCTGTTTAGCGTAGATTGCAGACTGTCGAGGTGGTTGAAGGGCGTCAAAACGGTTCTTTCTTTTGTCCCTGCAAGGACTCCAGTACTGGACTGATGCGTCGTCGACCCCAGAACAGAATCGCTGTGTCCGTGATAGGCACCTTCAAACATGATCACGGTATCTCTGCCTGTAAAACCTCTGGCCAGGCGGATAGCGCTCATTACCGCTTCGGTGCCGCTGTTTACAAATCGAATCTGCTCAATACTGGGAAAATGGCCAATTACACTCTTTGCCATCTCCAGTTCCAGCAAGGTCGGCGCACCGAATACGGCACCAGCTTCCACTGCGTCCTGACAGACCTTAACGACTGATCGAGGAGAATGCCCTAAAATAGCCGGTCCCCAGGCACCGAGATAGTCGATGTAGCGGTTGCCATCTATGTCGGTGAGGATTGAGCCTTCTGCTTTTCTGAAGAATAGTGTATGGCCTCCTACTTCGTGAAACGAGCGAAAAGGGCTATTGACGCCGCCCGGAATCAGTTTGGCAATTTGCTCTGAGGCTGCTTTGGAACATTCAGTAATGAGCGCGCCTGATTTTAGACTTTCCGTTTTCACTGCTTTGACTTTCGCTGAGTCTAGTTCTTTTTCCAAAGCTTCTGCCAGAAGTGCTTTGGTTTTGCCGTCGCAGCCTCTGCTTCCGGTCTCTCGAGGTCGCTGGGCAGTTGGACTTGCACAATGGTTTTGGCGTGGAAAGCTACATTTGTATCAGCTTGCTGTGTGCTGTTTTTGTCCGCGTCAATCACTAAGTGATAATTGCCGGGCATAAGTTGAAATTTCGGCGTGTGAAAGGTTGCTTCGC
Source organism: uncultured Candidatus Obscuribacterales bacterium (assembly GCA_964531315.1). GTDB lineage: Bacteria > Cyanobacteriota > Vampirovibrionia > Obscuribacterales > Obscuribacteraceae > QKMZ01. The sequence goes on from CAZHEZ010000045.1 coordinate 6,731, forward strand.
TTCCTTTCTCGTCGAAAACTTTGACGGTCATTGTACTGAAGGGGCGACTGGTTTGTATTTCCACATCGCCTACATAGAAGTTTGCCACCGTCCAGACGAAGCAGGTGCCGAAGGCGCCCAAAATCGGCAAGGCCGTTCCCAGTATATTTAGAGTCTCCTTGGCGCGGCCTGCTTTACCAGGGGCTTTGGTAGGAGCAGGAGAAGGAGTGAAGACCTTTTCTTCTTCCTCGTATATCCGGCTGGCACTGGAGGGCTTGGTTTCTGTCGTCTGTTGACTCATATATCGACTGGATTGGGGAGGACGTCTCTATAGGATAGAGTGATGTCAATAGTGTTATTGGCTGCCAAGCATAATAACAATATCGAGCCCTCCGATTCGAAAGGTTCGTATTTTCTAAGACCGCTCTTTACACGAATGCACTTGAGTGAGAAGAATTTAGAATTCGGCATCCTTGAACTGCTTGCTGATTTTCTCGATTTCAGCGAGATCAGCAGCCGCCGCTGCTTTATTGTTCAACTTCATATAGCATTCCGCTCTAAACTTGTAACTTTCGCGATACCGCCGTCCAACGCTGACTGCTTTATTGGCGTCGGCCAGGGCTTCCTTGTATTTGCCCATGGAAAGATAGGCTTTGCCTCTTGCGATCAGCGGTTTAGCCGAGCGCGGGTCTAAAGTTATTAATTTAGTCAGATCAGCAATCTGCTCTTTTCTTTTGCCGAGCTGCCCGTAGCATTTTGCCCGACCTGCATATATGTGGCCCCAGGGAACTATCTTGAGCGCCTTGTCCAAATCTGGCAGGGCTCGCTGATATTGTCCCAGCTCAACCAGCGACAGACCCCTGTCCATGACGATATCCAGAGCCGGACCAAAGGTTTTTTCGGCGATGGTCAGATCTTCTATAGCTTTTGCGTACTGTCCAACATTGAAGTAGCCGTCACCGCGCAGAAGAAAAACCGTTTTATCTCCGGGCCCGATCGCCAGGACGCGATCGAATTCCGTAATGGACCAATCATGATGGTCCTCATATTTATGCGCTTTTCCTCTTGCTAAAAGCAGCTCGCGACTGAGAAGCTCTGGATGTTTAGCCGCATCCAGCCTGGCTTTCATATTGCTCACCAGTGAATCGGCACCGATTTTTTCGTCGCTTATATGGAAGCCGTTACTGGCGTGCCTGAATGAACGCGACCCTACACCAATCTGATGGGCCAAAATCGACAGCTCAAACTCGGCAATACAGTCATCGGGAAACCGGTCCAACTCATGCTGAAGCGTCTCTGCAGCCTGACGGGGATTGCCCTCCTGCAGGCGCACAAGAAGAAAGTAAGGCAGAGGTACCTTTGTGCCTTTTGCCAGGATTGACTTGAACAAGTCGGCGGACTTGGCTGGGTCTGTAGTATAGGCCGCAACGTGCATAGCATCTGCTTCTTGCTGTGTGGAAAGCCCCGCCGCCTTGTATACAGCCATTTTGTGGTCGACAGACTCAACCATAGTTTCTATACAGTCGGACAAACTGTTTTTTTGCAGTTTTGGAATCCAGATAGACTCATCAATCAAGTCTTGTCGCAAAAGTGTGCGTGCCATCAAGTGCACTTTTGCCTTTGGATCGAGCTTATCAAAACGTTTCTGGTATTCGGGCAGGCGCGTCAGCCCATCGTAAAGATCCAGCACCGCTATTGGTGACAACTTGGTCAGCCGTCCAATCCAGAACTGTCTTTCGGCTGGTGTTGCGGTTCTGTTCAAAACTGATGTATAGGCATCTGTGATCATTTCTGCCGGTTGTTTCGGTTTGGCTACTTGTCCGAAAGAAGGCAGTCCGATGCAGTATGCATGGAAAGACAGAAACAAGAGCGTCACGAACAGACCTGATCGGCAAGCTAATTTTGGATGAGGAGCGAATTGAAGGCGAGCGTTCAATCTATTCTCCCATTTAATGATTCCGTCTGGACGCTTATTGTTCGATACTTGCTTCAACGTTGTACGCGCCCTTCTTCAATCGTTGCACTCCCACCACTGCCGAGTTGTTGACGCCACCGGAAGTGGTGACCGATGTTTCATTGCCGCGTGAGATTCTCAAAACATCGGGCGTGTTATTGGTCAGTCTGACATTGACTCTGTTATTGGTGCCGAGTACTTTGACGATCAATTTTGACAGGTTGTCTCTGCCTGCTTCCTTTGGATCTTGCTGGACTTCTGCCGCTATCACGTCGCAGGTGGCAGAGTTGCTGCGCATTCCGGCGTTGCCTACGCATAATGAATGGCTGCCGGGCTTCACCTGCGCCGGCAGCATTGCTTTTAGTTGCACAGGAGAAGCGGAAATCACGCGCGCTTCATGGAAGCCATCAATGAGGATGCGATTGTGCTCGGCATTTCCGTCGAAATTGTGTCCTTCAATTACTAGAAACGAGTGGGCGGTAATTGTCGGTGTGATCTTGTCGATCTTGGGTATCTGGGGCTCGTAAGACGTCATCAAAGGCTGGAGAATTTCTACGGTGTTGGTTGCCAGTTCTGGACGCGAAGCCAGGCTGACGTTTAAGGAGCGGCCTGGGATTGCATCTTCCGGCACCATATATAGTGCTTGCCCGTGTTTGTCCGTGGCCAGGGCAGCGCCGTTAAAACTCAGCTCTACTGAAGCTTCACCATTCTTGTCTTTGTCGATTATTGACGTAGTGAGAAATTGTCCGGCCACCGCCTTTTCAGGCGCCACGATTGTAGCTGTAAGGCTGGCTTGTCTGGACTGGGGCGTGCCGGCCGGACTTTCCCAGACCGATTGATTGGAAGGAGCATTATTGGTTTGACCGGCGGGCGGTCGAGTCGGTTCCGGGCGTGTTTGCGGTGTAGTGATTGCTACTTTGTCGCCTGGACTGCTCCAAGCGTTGCGATCGATTTCCGGAGGCTCCGGTTTTGAACGTGTGGCCGATGCCGGTTTTATGGCTCCTTTGTCGACGTCGTCTTTGAGGCTGACTTCAACTTTGGCCGGGCGATCTTTCCTAATTTCAGCAGCTTTGCTAGTCTCCGGCGCCGTCTCATCGGGCTCTTCAGGGCTACCCTTCAAAGTTTCGTCTTTGGTAAGCGAGCGGTTAGTGGCATCCTTGAGCACTTTAGCCGTCGCTTCTGCAATTGCCTGCGCAGTCATTTGAGTGCGCTCGTCTTTTGCTTTTTGATCTTCTTCCGCTTTTTGCGCCAAAACTTTTCGGCGTGATTCGTAGGCCGTCAGATCTTTTTTGTAAGCGACGACACGATCAGTGACCAGAATCGGCAGCGTCGCTAGAGACTTTTTTTTTACGCTGTCCTCTGCGGCAGCCGGAGCCGCTTCAGCACTGGCTGCTTCGCTCAGGCAATCAGAGTCGATAGTGGCGGCAGATAATTGCCCGAGCCAGAAATTGACGTTGGATTGAGTTTGAATGTCAAAACCGGCTTCTATGGGCGAGCGTCCCGTAATCACGACGACGAAATTGCCGATCTTCTTGCCGTTGGGAGCGGTTTTGTCTTTGCACTTTCCGGCAATCGTCAAATTGAGCAGACCATTCACTCTTTTGGCCCAGACTGCTGTGAGAGATCCGACGCCGTCAATGAAATTGATTTCGCCTGAGGCCCATGACTCCGGTGTCAATGCTTTATTGACCTGGCGCTCTTCATCTGAGGAGATGATGCGATTGAAGGTCAGATCGGAATTCTCGAGCGACCGGGAAAGAATGGTTTGAGCCTGAGCAATAACCGCCTGCTGGTTGGACTCTTCGGTCAGTTTTTGAACCTGTTCTGGATCTTTGAGGGCTTTGGAAAGATCCTTGAGCACGCTAATCAGTGATGCATCAGGGGCAAAGACCGGCGCCTTTTCTTCGCCTGCTGCTGTCTCTGTTTTGGCTTCTGACTTCTCGCCTGCTTCTGGTTTTGCGTCTTTGGCAGCCTCTGCTTTAGTATCGACGGCCGGCTTATCTGCGTTCTTTGCCGGTTCGGCGCTCTCTTTTGCCGCCGTTTCTTTGCCTTTCTTCTTATCTACTTTTTGATCTTTGCCAGTTTGTGCTTGAGCCTTCTTTGCATCAGCAGCGGAGGCTTTGTCATCGGTCTTCTTTTTGGCGTCGGCAGCTTTGTCCGAGTCTTTTCGGAAGAAGGGCAAGGCAGCAATTTGCACTCTGTCCTGCCGGGAGGTAGAGACTTTGTGTTTGGCGTCGGCAGGCTGATTCTGCGCAATCAATGTAACTGAAAGTGCTACACCGACGCAAAGCGCTGTTCTGCTTTTAGTTGTTGTAAAGCTCATTTTGCCCCTCTATCTTCCTGTGCCGAAGATGTCTTCGTACACTCCTAAAGTTTCACCGGGTGTCAGCCCGTACCCCACGTAATGCCCGTCCAGCCAGATTTCGAAATGCAGGTGCGGGTATTTTGCTTTACCAGGCAGATTTTGCCCAGTACCCGAGACGCCAATGTACCCGATGATGTCACCTCTCCCGACGAACGAGTTTAGTTTAAGACCGGTATTGATTTTATTCAAATGCGCATACTTCGTCACCATGCGGTTGCCATGATCAATCCAGACCTGGCAACCTCTAAAGAGGTCTTCATTGTGATCGGAAGTGTTGTGCTCTCTTGCGCACTGGCTCATTACGCGATTAAAAGTGACGGCATCCATGTCCGAAAAATTGCGGTCAAAGCGGATAATTTTTCCGCTCTCGGCAGCTCGGGCAGGCGTGCCCATTACAACCTTGTTGCCGGCTCCGTTAAAGAAATCGACCCCGGCGTGGATTCCATATCGATAGAGGCGCCTGGCTCCTGGAAAAACGCCCAGGTGGCTGGGCAGACAACCGCCGGGCACAGGAACAGCAATGCCGTCCAGTCTCTGGTCGATCGTGCGAGGGTGAATCTCGGTGCTCACCGGGTCCTGTGTATTTAAGTGGCGGGTCTCCAGCCGGTCTCCATTTACAACTACAAATCCATCTTTAATGGGCGCCAGACCTCTAAGGTCGCTGCCCTTTGAAAACACGAATTGGCTGGTCTGCCCTGTTTTTTTGTCGATGGATAAAACCCGATTGTTCTCTCTTTCGACAACAAAAAGCGGTGCGCCCGGTGCCGTAATCAAACGTGAGGGTCTGAGCCGTGCGTGACCGGGAGCATGGTACGGCATCTTCAATTGATGAACGTTGGCTCTGGAATTGCCGCTGAATTTAGTGATGGTGCCATTCTTGCGCAAAAGATATGTAAGTCCGTCGTAAGCCAGCCCAATGCCGTCGCCGACATAATAATCTCCGCGTCTCACTTGCCAGGGCATCACTTCCCTGAAGTACGGACTGAGATATTTCGAATTGGGTGGGCAAACCCATATATCATTGCGCTCTGGATCAATGAGGATAATGTCTTTGCCGTTGAAGGCGAGATCGACATAGTCAGGATCCGGGGAACCGGTCAGCCAGAGGTTTGCACGATATTGGTTCCATGAACCTGTCTCGGTAAAGTACTCAAACAAGTCACCGGCCTTTGAAAGAATCACCAGCGATTTCCTGGGCGCAATGGAAATCATGTTATTGAATTCCTGCACAGGAATTTTTTCGATTGTTTCCGGCGGATGGCAGGCTCTCAAAAAGGCGTGTTTGGGCTGACCTGGCGATGGTTGCGTCCATTCCAGCGACCACAACTGTTTGGGCCCGAGGAAGTAAAACTTGCCGTTCTGTGATACCACAGCCGATGGCGCCACCGGTTTTCCTTGCTGATCGACCAGAGCAATGAAACTTCCTTTCTCTGGCTCGACTGGTTTTGGATTGGCTGTGGTGCGCACGGCCTGCGCCTGGACTGGCGAGCTGCCGGGCGAAACACGAATTTGCGCGTGTGGCTGCAGGATTACACTGGGCGGAATTTCTGCACGCGTTTTGCCCTGTCCGTTTTTGAGGTCGGCTGCGTTTGCTTGCGGTGCGTCACGTTTTTGACTGGCCGCCGCATCGTGGGTTGCTGCTGTTCTCAGCGGTCTTGCCGTTCTTTGCCCTAATGTTGAAGCTTGGCTGGCTTCGTTGCCGGACACTGAAATTGATCTGCAAAAAGCAAAACCAAGCACCAGAAATGCCATTCCGGCAACAAAAGGGACACGGCTCTTTCCTGATTCCAGAGAGCCGACGTGATTTTTCTTGGCAGTCATTTGTAGGTTTAAATGCCTGTATTTATCTGGTTTTTGCCGGTGCGGCCGAGCTAATGACCGTGGAGTCGCTGATGAAGTACTTGTCGTCAATTTTCTCGATTGTGTAATTGACGTTATACGTATCTTCGCCTTCCTTCAGAACCTGTCCGGTTGTGTCATCGATAAAGCGGCGATATTCTCTGACCTGGGCAAAACAAGCATATTTCTTGCCGGGTGTAAGTTCCTGGATTTTGCTGACATTAACGCCCTTGGAAGTCATTTCATAGTATTTGTGCTGACTCATCAAATACTTGATTGCGCCGGTCTGCTTTTTCAGAGCCTCTCCGGACAATACTTCTGAAAGCTCGCCAGTAGCGCGGTTGCGCACGGCAGTCTTCTTGATAGTCTGCCAGTTGCGCAGCAATTCAACGAATTGATTTTTGAGCGGATCGGAGGAAGGTGGCGGCGTCTGCACTGATGCGGCCGGTGGTTTGACCAGTGTTTTGACGGGTGGTTTTACCGGTGGCTGCGTCCTGGGCGGTGTTGCTGCAGCGACCCGCGTGGGCGGCTCGCTGACCGGCTCATCAGGCGTGGTGTCTACTGCCTGGGCCGCATGTTCTTTAATGATATCGGTGCTGGCATCTCTGCTTGAAACCTTGATGACCAGGGCGATTTTTTCTTTCTTGTCGGGCGGCAAAGAAGTCAGATCGTCTTCAGTCGGTGCCGCGATGGAAACTTGATACTTGCCGGCCGGCAGGGAGAGCGTCTTAACTTCTTCCTTGACCACTTCGGCTTTGCTCTTCTCCAGCTCTTTGTTGAAATCCGAGATTTTTCCCGGCTTTACTCCCAGTGCTTCCAGGAAGTAATCCGTGGTCATTTCGATATTGATGAAATTGCTCGAGGCGTTTGGTTGTTTGACCAGACAGAGCTCCGCTTCGGTCACTTTCTGATTGTCGACTTTCAGCATCAGGTGGTTGTCTTGCCCGTCTTTCATTTCATTGGCCGTGCGCAGTGTCGCATTGAAAGGACCGACGCCTGGCCAGCCGCCGGAGCGGACAAAATCGCTGCTTTTGAAAGTCTCTAAATTGCACAATGGTGCCGAACCGCCCGATGACGCTGGTGCTGCTGGTTCGGTGGATTCGGATGTGGTCGTGAAATCTACCGCCGGCTTGGCGCTGCCTGAATCACTGGCACCACCGGTAGTGACTTTGAAATTTGGTGAAGTATCGATACTGACAGGACTTTTTGTCTTGCCGGATGAAGTGCCCGATGTAGTCGACTTTGACTGTTGGCTCTTCGCCTGATCCGGATTGTCATTCCAGAGGGCATCCAATGAACTGTCATCCTGCTGGGCATAGGCCGGTGCCGCTAAAACCAGAAGCACCTGAGCAACCACAACTGTGCCGATGCCGGAACGTGAAAAAAATCGGCGGGCTCTTTCATTCATTACTGTATTTCTCGCTTAAACTTCAGCATGGATATACCGATATTCGGCTATGAAGTTAGCATATACTGCCACCCTTTATAAAGCTCGTTCCTCCAATGTGGAGCCATTTTAGCTTTATTTCCTCACCCGTCAAACGCGCCAATCTCAGGCTCTCAGCGCTTCCAGGGCGAGAATGCTGGAATTTTGCTCAACTTCATAGGGGACGAGATGTTCGCCTTGTCCCAGGCTTGCGCCGTGTTTCGCCAGATATGAAAGGCATAGCGCTTCGGTTGCCAAGTGTATCAAAGTGGGCTCAACGGAGCCGGTCAAAAGGACAATATTGGCAGGATTGCCTTCAGCCACCACATACAGGCGCTTTTCGACACCCTGCTTGTCGAAGAGGTGAAACCTCTGTGTTTTCATATCCAGGTCGTCTACTGTGTCGGCCAGGCTGTTTAAAGAATCCAGATCCAGTTCTTCTGGCCAGTGTCCTACATTGAGAAAGATGGCTCCGTCCCGGACTGCCTGCCAGTGGACTTTACCTATGATCAGATGTTTTCCTGTTGCGGTGACGACGACGTCTGCTTTCCGGAGGGACGTAAGCAGGTCATTGACCGTATATCCGTCAAAATGAGCGATCAATCGCCTGACCGGATCGCTTTCCACTACATTGACGATGCCGCCTTCTTTTCTCAGATGGAATGCCACTCCCGAACCGACTGCACCATAACCGACTACCACTGAATTCAGACCCGACAGCGAACGACCGGTCAGGCGGCGCAGCAAATCAACCACTCCATCGCCCACGCCATGAAAGTTTTCAATACGTGACTTCAGCAAACCACCGTTGATGTTAATAACCGGCAGCGGCAGATTTTTTGTTTTGCGCAGCTTTTCGATACCACTGGTGGTGATTTCCGAGGCTGCAATTATTGTCTTTGGCCGCTTTTCGGCAGGCATGGAAAGATATTTTTCGATGATTACAAAGCCTGTATCGGTGAGCAATTGTGGAGATTCTGCCAGCACTTGAGCGGGCCCATTTTCTCCCAGAAAAACCTTGACGCCGAGATCTCTCATGCCCACAACTGCTTCATCATCTGTAGTGGCGGGATTGACCTCGCTGCAAAAAAGCTTTGCCCCTCCTTCAACGAGAGCCTCGGCAGTCAAAAGCGTCAACTGTGTGAGATGGCAGTGCCAGCCGATCTTGACGTCCTTTAACGTGCCCTCTTCCTTGAGGTAAATGCCCAGCCGTTCCATAAGAGGAAAAAGTTCCATCAATTGCGGCAACTTTTCGCTCTTCTGCTTTTGCTTTTGTTTTTGCACAGGGTCGTCCTCAGTTTTTAATTGGAGATTCTCAAAGCCCCAGAATGTGCATACCGGACCGCCTGAGCAAATCCACGGCTCTGGCTACCGGAAGCCCAATTACATTCGAATCGCTGCCGTCTATTTTGCTTACCAGAGCTGCACCGATTCCTTGCAGTGCATACGCGCCTGCTTTATCCATCGGCTCTTTCGTATCGACATAGGCTTCGATTTCCGAGCGCAATAGTGGTCTGAAAGTAACATAGGATGTTTCTACAGTATTGATAAAACTTTTCTTGATGCCGCCGCTCCCGCCGCTATTTGCTTTTTCGGCGCGAAAGACGACCACTGCGGTGTGGACAATATGTGTGTTTCCAGACAGTCTTTCCAGCATGGCAATGGCGTCCTCTCTGTCGACCGGTTTGCCCATAAGGTGTCCTTCGAAAACTACCAGTGTGTCGGCCGCCAATATAAGGAATGCCTTCGATTCGCTTTCAATCCGCTTTCTAAGTTGTGCAACCACGTCCTCAGCCTTTTGCTCGGCGATTGCCAGGACGACCTGCTCGGGAGAGAGCCCGGCTGGAATCACCTCTTCTTTGTCGCTGGGCATTACTTCGAATTGAAGACCCAATTTGGTAAGGAGATCTATTCTTCTGGGCGATTGCGAGGCCAAAATTAGTTGATTCAATTGGTTCACGTCTTGCCTCTGTGTCTTTAAACTTCAATCTGGAAGCACTGTACGCGCCGGTTGCCCTTATCGGCGACATATAGAGTATTGCTTTCGACGTCGATGCTTACATCCGATGGTGCCAAAAGCTGCCCGGTCTCTGAGCCTTTCTCGCCGATTGTGTAGAGAAAATCGCCGGTCGGACTGAATACTTGCACTCGGTGATTGAGCGAATCAAGCACATAAATTTTATCGTTTTGATCCACAGTGATCGCTCTGGGTACATTGAATTGACCCGGCCCGGAGCCCTTTTCGCCAAAGGTGCGGACGATAAAGCCGGCTTTGTTGAAAATGCTGACGCGTGAAAGACCATAGTCGACGCAGTAAAGCTGGTTGAGCCGATCTACTGCCAGCCCGCATGGCAGCTGCATTTGCCCGGGTGCGTCACCTTTTGATCCCAACTTTCTTATCCAGGTGCCGGTATCGGACTGAAATACTTGAATGCAACCATTGAAAGGGTCGGCTGCATAGACAATCCCGGTTGAGTCGATGGCAATACCGGTCAGTCCGGATTCTCCTGCATGTACGTTTTTGAAGTCGCGTGTGAAAACGCCGGATGCATCAAAGACGCGAATAAAATGGTCGTTGGCATCGGTGACGTAGATGCGGCCTCTGCCGTCGAAGGCCAGACCGGAAGGTTTGGTGACACTGCCGCCCCGCGTGCGTGAGTCCTTGGCGTCCGGCAGCTGGGCCAGATCTCCGGACCAGCGCCCGTCTTTGGAAAAGACAGAAAGTTTTCTCGTGGCTGTATCGGCAACAACCAGCCGCCCGGACCAAAAAGCCACGTGGGCCGGCTCTCCGAATGGAGACTGCTCCTTGCCGCGCGCTGAGATCGTGCGCAGGCATTTGCCTTTGTTTTGTCGTCCAAATGAAGATGGAGTGGACAAAGATTTCGGCGCCGCAAACGAATCTGTTTGTTTTTTGGGATCGAAAGCATTCAGGCTGGCACCGGGTGCGTTCACCGAACGGAAGTCGGAGGAGGCGCCCCACGAGCCGGCTTGGGCGGACGCGCCATCGATAGAGGCAGGCGGCGCATTGACGCCTTGGGGCGACGGTTGAAATGGGGCTGCCGGTGCAGATGCACCGGACTGGGCCGAAGCCAAGGAGGAAAGATCGGCGCTGCTCAGTGATTGCGCATCGGCCGGAAGCGTACCGGGTGACCGTGGCGATATACTGTCGCCTGGTTTGTAGTCGGCAGGCAGTGCCGTAAGATTCTCAGCCGTTCTTTGGCCGACATTGAAATTTCTATGTTCGCCGCTTTCGCCATCTGCCAGGCTGGAAGCATAGTCTCTGGCAAAGTCTTTGACGCTGCGATATCTTTCCCGTGCTCTTTTGCGCATCGCTTTGGCGACGCAGGCCGAGGTCTCAACGCCGATGTCCACGTTCAATATATGTAGCGGTTTTTCTTCTTTGGAAACGATTTTGACGATGGTGGCGGCGATGCCTTCGCCGGAGAAAGGAATCTGCTTTGAAAGCGCCTCATAGCTGACGACGCCAAGTGAAAAAATGTCGGCTCTGTGGTCGACGTTTTTTGCATCTTGCAATTGTTCGGGCGAAACATAGGCAAGCGTGCCCAGCATGACGCCTGTCTTGGTCAGCTTGGTCTCTTCGAAGTCGACGGCCCTGGCGATGCCGAAATCGGTGATTTTGACGCGCCCGTCTTTCAGTATGAAAATATTGTCCGGTTTGACGTCACGGTGCACGACATTCATTGTGTGGGCAAAATCGAGCGCTTCGGCCACTTGACTCAAATACGGCCAGAATTCTTTCGGCGTCATTGGCTCACGGCGCGCTTCCAGCTCGCTCTTGAGGCTGTGTCCTTCGAGGAATTCCATTACATAGTAGTAGTTGTCGGCTTCCACTTCGACGTCGAATACTTCAACGATATTTTTGTGGCTCAAACGTTTGACCGTTACCGCTTCTCGCTTAAAACGGTCACGAAATTCCCGCATCTTTTCGGGGGAGATATTCTCCATGACCAGGCGTTTTATCGCCACCAGGCGATTCTCGAGAGGGTCGTAGGCCTGATAGACGATGCCCATCCCCCCGCGTCCGATTTCCGAGAGGATTTTGTAACGGCCGAATTCCGGCGTCATTTACGCGTCCCTATTCAACAGAGAAAACCATTTCAGTTTTGCCGAAGGTCAACTTGTCGCCGGGGAAGATTTGCTTGCGCTCCTGCAGCACTTCACCGTTCAGCAGAGTGCCGTTTGTCGAGCCCAGGTCTTCCACCCAATAACCGCCTTGCATCTGCAAAACCCAGGCGTGGTGCCGGGAAACATAGTGATCGGTGGTTATGGAGATGTTGTTGGTCTGGTCACGGCCAATTTTGCTTACCGATTGAGTAAGCGGATATTTTTCGGAGGTCAGCTTGGCGATCAGGAAGGCCGGTCGCGACGTGCGACCGTCTTTGCGGGCCGGCACAGCGTAAAGGTCTTGTTGAGAGCGTGAGGCGGCCCCGAAGCCGCCCTGGACCTCTGAGCTAACGCCGCAGACGGTACATGTACCTTCTGGACTAACTACACCACCGCATCTCGTGCACTCAGCTGTGCCGCTCTTGGACATAGAACGCTTTATTTGCTTCCGTTTTCGGAGCCATCATCTAGGTACTGGATTACTACCACGGTTACATTGTCCGGGGCTCCACCGTCAAGAGTAAGCTTAACAAGGTCTTCGCAGACTTGTTCCGGTTCCTCGCGTTCGGCACAGACTTCACCGATTTGCTCATCTCTCAAGACCGTAGGCAATCCGTCCGAACAGAGTACTACCCAGTCTCTGGCCTTGAGCTCTACTGGTGTATGGTCGATTTCTACGCGCTCTTCGTGCCCGAGACAACGCGTGATTAAATTCTTGTAAGGATTGATTCGAGCTTGCTCTTCGGTCAATCGGCCTGCTCTGACCATCTCTTGCACTACCGAATGGTCGTTAGTGAGAAGAACGGGTTTTCCATCTCTGAGCAGGTAGGCTCGTGAGTCGCCGACATGGGCTATCTCGAGCGCTTCTTCCGACTGGACGCCGACCACGATGGTCGTGCCCATGCCTCTGACGGAGGCATCTTCTTCTGCCTGCTGCCAAACTGACTGATTGGCCAAATTGACAGTCTCAAGCAACCACTTTTGAATCTCGGAACGTCCAATCGAGGGAGGAGGATTATCAGTCCATTGCTTCTCGACAGCTTCCACTGCCAATTTGCTGGCTTTGGCTCCGCCAACAGCTCCGCCCATGCCATCGGCGACTGCAAACACGCGCAGGTCCGGGCTCACATAGTAATTATCTTCGTTCCTCTGCCGTTGGCAACCGGCATCAGTCCGCGCAGCCGCACGCCATTTGAGCTTCGTCAATCTCCGCTGCCCCCTTGAGAATCCGGCTTGTCTAACCGTGTTATCAAGCTAACCGGTATCACTAAATGCCACATTATAATTGCCACCATTACACCATTTCCAATCAAGAAATAGGGGGCCAACGGCCTAATTTCAGTAATCTGTGTTGACCCAATATAAGCGAGGTCAAATGCGCACAGAGCTGCTGACAAAAGGCTTAAGCCAAGCCGTTTGCGCTTATTAGCCGATAGACGGGTTTCCAGCAGCTGCAATCTGTAACTGAGATTGGCAACCTGGCTTTTCAAATGGAGATCGGCTGCCTGTGCCTCTTTCGCGCTTGCTTCCTGAGGCTTCTGGATGCCACCATTTGTAATGCGAGCCCCCTTCTTCAGCGCGTTTTGACTGGGTTGAGGGAGGTCATGCGGGGCGGAAAGTTTGGAAAGTGACTCTTCAAGTAAAGTTACGTTTCCACCGTAAAAGAGACGCAAGAGTGGAACCGCCTGTTGAGGGCGATTCATGATCCACTTCTTGAGAGCTGGTTTAGCCGCTTCCACAAAGCTGAAGTTAGGCTGCAAAGTTCTGGCGATGCCTTCAATCGTAGAGCCTGCTCTCAAAAGATAGGCAAGAGAGGGAGGCAAACAAAGCGATCGATCGAGAGCGATTTGATCGATATCGTTTTCAAGATCCGTGAAGTCCAGATCTTTCACTTCTCGACCGGCATAGTAATCAATAAACGGCTTGACCGCGCGTTCGATGGGCACTGAGTTGGCACTTTCTTTGAGGATGCCCAAACGGCGTAGGTTGGTAATCAAGTCTTCGCTGTTTTTCTGAATGACGGCAGAAATACAGCCAGTGATCGCTTGTCTCTGTTCGTCCGAAATTTCGCCGACCATGCCGAAATCGTAGATCACAAGCCGCCCTTCTTCATCAACAGCCAGGTTGCCCGCATGGGGATCGGCGTGGAAGAACCCGTTCATCAGCACTTGTTCGAGGTAACAGTTGACCAGTTGTTTGCCCAGGCGCGGCAGGTTGACGTTGCGCTCGAGCAATTCTTTGACTCTGTCAATCTTGGTTCCGGGCAGATACTCAAGAGTGAGAACTCGCCTGCCTGTGTATTTCCAAAACACTTTCGGCACGCGAATGTCGGGAAAGTCCCTGAGTATTCGCCTCAGCCTGTCTGCGTTTCTGCCTTCCTGAATATAATTGACTTCGCAAAACAGATTGCGTCCGAATTCGTCGGACAGCTCCATCCAGCCATCCCAATCAGCGCTCGTTTTGAAAAGCAAACTGCCCAGTCTGGCCACAAAGCGCATGTAGCCCAGGTCTTGATAGAAGCGTTGCCTCAGTTGCGGCCTTTGCACTTTTACTGCCACTTCCGTGCCGTCTTTCAAGCGGGCCCTGTGCACCTGTCCTACCGATGCCGATGCGATCGGGTGCTCTTCGAACTGATGGAAGAGCTCATCAGGAGAGGCGCCCAGATCGCGCCTGATCGTCATTTTTACCGTCTCGAAATCAAAGGGCGGAACCTGGTCCTGCAAAAGTGAGAGTTCATCGGCGATATCGACAGGCAGGGCGTCGCGCCTGACCGAAAGAAATTGACCGAGTTTGATGTATGTTTCGCCGAGATTGATGCAGGTTTCCTTCAAGCGCACTGCCCGTAATTTCTGCCTTGCCTCCAATTCCTCGGGCGTCTTGGGCGGATGCATTTTGTCCGAGATGCTGGCTGAGGTGAAGCTGAGCATGGTTTTGAGCATGCGCCAGAAGCGGGCATCGCGAATCAGGTTGCCGATTTTTACGCAGCGATCGGCTTCGGCCGGATCGTATGGACTGAACGACTCAACCGATGAGGATTTTCTGGAAATGAGAGGAAATGGGCTGCCCGAATAGGCACGCATCTCGGCCATCTGTGGACTGCGTGAAGGCAGGCCTTGATCGGCAGCTTTGGTCCGTTTGGCTCGCGATCTCTTGGCGACGCCGGCGTCCACCTCAGACTTCTTTGCCGACGCGTTTTTCGCCTGACCGCCTAAAGGAGAATCACCGTGAGGATCAAATGGAACGTCGCTCGGAGTCACAGGTTATGTCCCTGCTCCCTTGTAATAGAGTGTTTATCGCTTGAGAAGCGTCTTAGACACTAACTTTCATCGACTTGAGTTCGGAAATCTCAGCGCGTAGCGTGGCGATTTCAGCTCTCAACTCGTTGATTTCGGTGGTATCGCCCAGGGCGCCCAGAGAAAAATCTGCTACTTGCCTGCGAATGCGCTCACGCACCTGGCTTTCCAAAACTTCAGAACGTTGCCATATGTTTTGAGAAATCTCGCTGGCTACTTCCTTAGCGCGGTCTTTGTATTCATGCACGCGATCCGAGCCGGTAGATTTGTATTCGCCGGCTTTGGCCGTCAAGGAGTCCAGTGCGTCTTCAACCCGTTCACGGGCAACTTCGAAGGCCGCTCTGCCCAGAAAAAACAATTTGATCATTGGCCGCAACACGTAACTAACCTCCAAGATTCAAGACTGAGCGC
Source organism: uncultured Candidatus Obscuribacterales bacterium (assembly GCA_964531315.1). GTDB lineage: Bacteria > Cyanobacteriota > Vampirovibrionia > Obscuribacterales > Obscuribacteraceae > QKMZ01. The sequence continues at coordinate 22,123 of CAZHEZ010000045.1, forward strand.
CTGCAATTATTCGGATTGCTAAGGGCAGATTACCGTCGATTACCTGGCCAACTGGTGAGAATCTGTACCCGGCTGCTTGAGCAGGAGACGTCGAATCTGACGGCGCCGCCTTTTGGCGTAGTTGGCCCAGACAAAACAATCTTGAGATTATACACTAGGGACATCGCAGAGATGCCTGGTTTGCATATTGTTTACGGGCAACACTGACACATGTTGCAATATGCATCAATTTGCAACATGGGAGAATCTTGAGTGAAGCGCAAGAGATCGTATACAAATCAGTTGTAAGTGGACCGGCGAGAGAAACTAGATAAGGTGGCGAAAGTGGCACAAGAGACGAAATCCAAGGTGAGGACTCACTCCAAGGCCAGTCAGGCCAGTAGCGGGCAGGCAAGAAGAGGGCGTCCGGTTTCATTGATATACGTGCCCTTGTTTCTGGGCGGCAGTCATCGAGGCGCCAGCATGGGCCCGGCGGCGATGCGCGTAGCTGAGCTGCCCGAACGCATTCGAGCGCTCGGTTTCAGTGTTGCTGAAGAAATTGATATAGATGTGCCGCATTCAGTCTGCTGGTGGGACAAGGATTCGCAAAGCAAGTGCGTTCCTGAAATTCATCAAGTCTCAGAAGCAGTGGCCGATGCAGTCGAAGCGGCGATGGAGGCGGGCAATCTCCCCATCACTATAGGCGGCGATCACAGTCTGGCAATAGGCAGTATTGCCGGCGCTGCCAGTCACTATAGAAAACACGACCAAACTTTTGGACTGATCTGGTTTGATGCTCACGGTGATATCAATACACCTGACACCAGTGCCAGTGGCAACGTACATGGCATGCCCCTGGCAGTATCCCTGGGACGCGGCGATGAAAAACTTGTGAATCTGAAGGGTTTCAGCCCGAAGGTGCCGGCTAAGCGCTCCGTATTGATCGGCATTCGCGATGTCGATCCGCCCGAGCGTGACATGATCAATCAGACTGGTATTACGCCTTTCACGATGAAGGAAATCGATCACCTCGGACTGGGCCGTGTTACCGATCTGGCTCTGGGCTCTGTCGGCGCTGACGTATCAGGAATACATGTGTCCTTTGATATAGACGTCATCGACCCCGAAGTTGCCCCCGGCGTGAGCACCGCTTCGCGCGGCGGACTGAGCTACAGAGAAAGCCATCTGGCTCTGGAACTTTTGGCTGAATCGGAATTGGTGCGTTCAATAGATATTGTTGAACTGAATCCTGCTTTTGATGTCCGCAACAAAACAGCTGAGCTGGCTGTAGAACTGATTCTTTCGGCGCTGGGCAAACGCATTTTATAGGCTTGAGAAGCTGAATTTACATGATTCACGTGGCAATATTTTGCTGGCGAAAAGTTAACTCGCACTAGTGCTTCTAAAATGGATGCTTCGTCGGCTGGGAAACCCAAGAAAATCGCAGGGAGTGTGATACCGCATTTGATTGCATCAGACTGGTTTGAGTCCAAGAAAAACGACCGGCTGTATTTCAGCCGGTCGATCACATAAGGTTTACACAATCAGTTTCGCCTAGTCGTCCATATCCTTGTCTGTGACTTTCATGATTGAGCCATCGATGGCGCTGATGTGGAAATTTTTCTTTTCCTTTTCACCTTTGACGCTGATGGACCAATAAACGGTATACGGTTTTGAATGCATCTTTTCCAGGTCGCAATCTGTGATCGTGCCGGCCAATTGCTTGAGAGCAATTTGTTTTGCTTCCTCTTTCTTTATTTTTGCTTCTGCAATTCTTTTTGCTGATTCGTTATCAGCAAAAGCGCATGTTCCAATCGAGGTGCCCATAGTTGCGAGCGCCAATGCCAACACCAATATCTTTTTCATTTTCAACTCCTCGTCCAGCCGAAATGGCAAGGCAAGATCTTACGACAGATAGAATTCAATCGTATGAACACTTGAAAACGGCAAAATTGCTGATTCACCTTGTATGTCAAGAAGTTGCGTGGATATGATCTTTTGAATTTTGGGGCAGAGAGCTGGTTTTGATTGACTGGCTGCGCAGGCAATCTGAGGTCTTGGAAATTTTTACTATGGGAATGAGTGGGGGCTTGTCACTCTTAATTTTTGGTACTATACTTACGTATGTATTGCGGGGACCTTTGTGTTCCCAGGTATGTTCAAAGTAACTGGGCGCGAACATTCTGGCTTTTCACGCTGGGGCGGCTTTTAGAAGGAGTATTTATGGATCTGGATTGCTTGCCGCCACGGCAACGAGACGTAATACGTTCGATTGTTGAGCTTACCGAGGAAAACGGCTATCCCCCCACTCTGGCAGAGCTGGCAAAAGCACTGGGTTTGCGTAATCGCATGACAGTGCACCAGCATGTTGCTGCCCTCAAAAAGAAAGGTTATGTTCATTGGGAACCCGGACTGAACCGCTCATTGAGAGTGGTTTCTCAATTCACCACTTCTGTGGGCGGGCGAACCACTGAGACGACAATTGAATACGAAGAAAGCTACAACGAGCCGCAAGGTATTCCTCTGGCTGGCACCATTGCTGCCGGTCGACCGATTGATGCCATTGATCCGGGCGAATATTTAGCAATGGACAATCAGTATGCAGGCACGGATTGTTTCGCTCTGAAAGTGAAGGGTGATTCAATGATCGATGACGGCATCTGCGATGGCGACTTCGTAATCATCAAACCTAATCCTTCACCGAGAAATGGCGAAATTGTGGTGGCATTACTGGATGATGGCACCGCGACGTTGAAGCGCCTCTTCAAGGAAAAGGGCGGCTATCGCCTGCAGCCTGCAAATAGCCAGCTTCAGCCAATCTTTATCGAATCGAAAGATAATTTGCAAGTTCAAGGTGTTGTCGTTGCCTTGTTCCGCAAAATGTAGTCGATCCGGACAACCACACTGAAAGCCTGTCACAGAGCGATAGCTAGTGACTGAACAACTGCTTCATGCATTTAGGCATTGGTGCTGAGGTGTCGATTTCCAGAGTCTTTTCATTCTCGTAGCGCACCTGGCCGGGCTTGTCCTTGCCCAGCTTCTTCACATATTTGACGAGCGTGTAGACCACGCGAACTTTACCCGACGTTCCACTCTTAGACAAGCGAGCTGCAATTTGAGCCGCTTCTTTCAATGTCGTCAGCGGTGGTTCCTGCTTTGAAGCCGGAACACGAATGAGAACATGTGCTCCACCGGAACCCAGTATGTGCAACCAGATATCATTCGGCTGAGCGAGCTTACTTAGAAGTTGATCGTTTTCGTGGCGATTGCGCCCCACATAAATTGTCCAACCGTCAGACGAAGTCACGCTCAGCATACGGGGCTTGCCTTTCTTTTTGTCGGCAGCCGGACCTTTATTTTGCTGCGGCTGCTGCATAGCTGAGGCCGGTTTTCGTCCGATGATCAATTCTCTCAGCGCCCGCAACTCATCATTTGTTTGCGCTCTTTCCAATTGTTGCAGTTGAGTTTCCACAAGGGTCTGCTTCTTGGCTGCTTCATCAAGAGCCATTTTTGCTGCCTTTTGACGGCTGCGAGACTTGGAAAATTGCCGGTAAAACCACTGCGCATTTTGCGAAGCGGAGAGATTCGGATTGAGTTTGATTTTGATTTTTTCAGAAGCGCCGGAATAAAGATCCTCAACTTCAAGGTCTGTCTGTCCTGGCTCAATTGTGCCGAGATTGGCCAAAACAAGGTCTCCAGAGCGTTTCATCTCACTGAGGAATTCATCGTTTCGAACGTGCTGAGTGGCGACGGAAATTCTGGAGGACAGTTTGTCTTCCTCCGATCGCAATTCATTGCGCAAACGCTCGCGCAGTTGCTGAAATTGCTCGCGAGCTTCGACCGCGCTGTAGTACTCGTCGACAAGGTCGTTGACTGCCGGGAAGTGTTTCCATTTTTCAGTTCGAGCAGCTGCATCATCTGCTTGATTTGGAGATTCTGCAATTTTTGCCGGAGTTTCTGCAGCCTTTGCAGCTGCAGCCTTGTCAGCCTGATCGCCAGCCATTGTCGGAGTTTCATCGACTACGGCAGCATCACCATCAGCAGGGCCTTCCGCCGGTTTTGCCGGTGCGGTGTTTCTCAGTTCCGGTATCAGCGATAAGACCGTATAACGTGAAAGGTCGTTGCGCATGGCCGGCTTAAATGACAAGCGCGGTTCGCCAAGCTGTTGGACGACTGCCCAGACTCTCTGCTCGCTTTGCGCGTCTTTCATTGCTTCGGCAATAATACTTTTAACGTCGGCGGCCAGAATCAGTTCTTCAGAAAGGTTTCTACCCAGCCCGGTGAATGTATGAATAAGCCATTGCTCTACGGTCGCAAATGTTGAGGCCGGCGCAGTTGCCAGTCCTGTTGCGGACTGACTTTTAGCGATCGGGGCTAGGCTTTCGGAGGGGGGAGCGGCAAGCGATTCTCCGGAAGATTTGGCCGACTGAACGTTTTCTTTGAGAAGTTTCCATTGTTCGGCAAAATCTTCACGCGTGATTTTGAAAATGTTTGGGCGTTCTTGTCCGGGCGGGCGCTTGTAAGTCAGGCCAGGAGCCACTTCCCTTTGGCGGCTCATTTCCTTGGTGACGATGTGGGAAGCCGTGACGATTTTCTCTTTGGCTTTGTCCCAGAAAATCAAGTTGCTGTGCCGCCCCATAATTTCGGCGGTCAAAACTTTATGCGATGCGGTGCCAACCTCATCAGTGGTTGAAAAAACGAAATCGACAATACGTTCGCCAGGTAATTGTTCGATATGTACCAAAGTGGCAGAAGCCAGCGTTTTCCTCAAAAGCAAGGCGAAATTTGAGTTATTTTGCGGCGCGCGATCGTTTTTTGCCCCCTGGGGAGCCTGTTTGACCAGACAAATTCGACCATAAGTGGCGTGCGCCGAAAGAAGAAGGTGAACCATGCCCGATTTCGAGCGCAAAGAGATAAGAAGTTCGTCCCTGGCCAATTGGAAGACCCTGTCAACACGCCGGTTGAGCAAGAGCGGCTTGGCCTCGTCTAGGACTGCCCTAATTGTCAGGGCATCGAACGGTTGCATGGCTGTTCTCGTTTAGGTTTAATAAGGGCTCTGTTTATAAAGGACAATCTAGCAAAAAAGTGAAGCGCTATTATGAATCACAGAGACTTCACTGATTTCAAAGATTTCGGGTGATACGACTGACAAAGAGGTGCTTCCATGCCGGCCAGCAAAAGCAAACAGTCCTCTGCAAAAGAACAGGCACCCTCCGGAAGCCGCAAGGAGCAGGGAAAATTGAATCCGGGCAATCTCTTTGTTTTGACCGGACCCTCTGGCGTTGGCAAAAACACCATTATCGACCGGGTGCTGGCTGAAGCAGGCGGCCTGGTCCAGTCAGTTTCTGTGACCACTCGAAAGAAACGTGAAGGGGAAAGCGACGGCGTCGACTATTTCTTCACGGACCGAGAGAGCTTCGAGAAGATGAAAGCTCATAATCACTTCATTGAAAGCGCAGTTTTCGCCGGCAACTACTACGGCACACCGAGAAATTGGGTGGAGCAGAGGCTCATTGAGGGCTTGGATGTAGTGCTTGTCATTGAGGTGCAAGGCGCCAAGCAGGTAAAAAATTGCTTCCCTAATGCGATTTTGGTATTCCTGGCCCCCCCTTCAATTCACGAGCTTGAAAAGCGTTTGCGCGGAAGAGCCACAGAGCCGGAAGATGTGATTGCCATGCGCCTGGACAAAGCCGGGCAGGAGTTGAAAGAGCGCGATGGCTTCCACTATGAAGTTGTTAACGATGATGTGGACCAAGCTGTCAACAATGTGCTCTCGATCGTGTATGCTGAAAGGTGTCGTATAAAACCTTAGCCGGCGCCCATATTTTGGCGTTCGGGTGAGAAACCGAAAACACGATAAACACGCTTAAGACGCTAAACAGGTTCCGATGAGCACAACCAGAATCCTTGATCAGTTGATGGATAAGCATGGCAACCGCTACGAGCTGGTGCTGAAAGTCGCTCAGCGCGCTAAGGTCATTAAGACCGAAACCCGCGATCAGCACAAAGCCACCAACGCCGTTATTCAGGCGCTGCAAACGGTCGCTGCCGAAGACGACGGCACCATCTTGATCTCACCCGGCGGCTATCAAATCTATTGATGAGGGCGGCTTGTCAATCAGGTCTGACCTGATTGCGGCTATGCCATAAAATGATTTGGCTGTAAGAAATCGCAACAACGCACCGGCTGAAATCGGTGCTTCTGTGCTTTTTCGCCATTAATATTGATTCAGCTTGTCTTCAGGGGGGATTTTCCCGTTGCCAGGGAAACTGACCGGTCTTAAGCTCTGTTCAAGAGGCGGATCAGGTCCCAACCTCGAGCGTTGGCGAACATTCTGAAAAAGCGAGTCTAAAAAGTCTCTAAATGGATCTCTGGGCAATCATTCTACTTTTTGCGTTCATGGTCGGCATTATGGGCTGGGGCATGAACCTTTTCGTCAACGGCGTCTTATGGTACTGCGACTACCGCGAGGGTACCGAGATCAACTGGGGACTTGAGACCTTCTTCACGCTGGCTATGCCCTTCACGTGGCTGTATACGATTTTTTTGATTGTCGTTCTCTACATTCGTTAAGAAGCGCTCTCTGCCTTCTTTGCCGCCGACCAGCTCGCTCAGTTCGGCAAGAATCTCGGCAGCATCTTCTGCACGGGTAATCTGTGTCAGCCTGGCCCGAAAAGGTGCCGCGCCGGTAATTCCTTTGGTGTAGTGAGTCATGTGGCGGCGCGATTCATTCGAGCCGACGCGCGGACCTTTATATCTGGTCAGCCAGACACAGTGCAGATAGGCAAGGATGAGCCTGTCTACATCTTCCGGTGCAGGTGTGAGAATGCCTTCGTCTATGTAGCGAGTGATTCTGGGGATGAGCCAGGGATTGCCCAGGGTTCCGCGCGCCACAGCTACGCCGTCGCATCCTGTGATTTCCAGGAGTCTGATTGCGTCCTCCGGCTCGAAAACATCACCGTTTCCAAAAACCGGAATGCTGAGGGCTGCTTTTACTTTGGAGATAAAACTCCAGTCCGCTTTTCCTGAATAGAGCTGTTGCCGCGTTCTGCCGTGCACAGTTACTGCGGATGCACCGGCATCCTCGACCATCTCCCCGAATTCAACAGCATTTCTGGAGTTGTCGTCCCAACCCAGGCGGAATTTCACCGTCACTGGAATATTTACGGCGCTTTTCACCGAGGAAATAATGGCGCGAGCCAGGTCCGGCTCTTTCATCAGCGCGCATCCGTCTTTACCTTTTGTAATCTTGGGGACAGGGCAACCCATATTGATATCGACAAAGTCGGCGCCTTTCTTCTCTGCCATCTGCGCGGCAGTAGCCATCACATCAGGTTCGTGCCCGAAGAGCTGGATACCGATCGGATGCTCGGTCTCGGAAAGATCCATAATTCGACATTCAGGACGGTTCATCAAGGCTCTGCTTGATACCATCTCCGTAGACAGAAGGCAGTTGGGATCGACCTGCCGGACTATGTCGCGAAAAACCAGGTCCGTGACCCCCGCCATCGGTGGTACGTACACGCGGCTTTTCAAAGTAATAGAGCCGATTTGAATAGGCATACAGAGAGTTTACAGGACACGGCCGGTGTGATGTCAAACAGTAAGACAGATTTCGTTATTGCCGAACTGAAAGCCATTGTCGAAGACGCCTATCCGGTGGGCAAAATTGCCACTATCGAGTCAATTGCTTGCGATGAAGAAGAATTGTTGTGGGCATCCGGCGGACTGAAGGGAGTCGCTGAACCAGGTGCCCTGATCAGTCTAAGAAGCAGTTTTAGAACCAGCTTTCGAATCGCAGCGGACACAGGCGAGTATTTTCTCAAGCGGGTCAGCGATTGGATTGGTGATGCTCGACTTGCCGATACTGCAGAGTTCATCAAGCAGGTCAACCAACAAAATCACAGTCTCTCGCCCGCACTGCAAATTTCTAAAAACGGGAAAACCCACATCGTCAGCGGTGAAAGTCGCTATCAGCTCTATAGTTTTGTCGAGCAAGAAAAGCGCCAAATCTGGATGCATCCGGAACTTTCTCAAGAAGACTGCCTTCTGTCCGGTGCCCTATTGGCTAAGATGCATTTCGCCGGTTGTCAGCTTTTGCCTGAGCGCGAGGAAGGCTCAGAAAGCCCCTTTCAAGATGCTCCTAGACTTTCTCAAGAGGCAGCGATTTTGAGATTCGAGGAAACCTGGGATTTCTGGATGCGCGACATTTTCTTAGCGCCAATTCTTCCTGACTCGGTATTGGAGCTGGTTGCCGACAGTAAAAGTTCTTTGCGTTCAAGGTTGGCAGAAGCAATCGCCATGACGGCAAGCAGGCCAGAAGCGAAGCTTTCCACGCTTGTCCACGGCGACTACCATCCCGGCAATGTTTTATTTTTCAAGGATGAAAACGGCAAAAAGAATGTTTCGCTGGTCGATTTTGATCACATGCGCTGGGAGCATCCGTTTTACGATATCGGTTATGGATTGATTATGTTTTCTCGAAGACTCCAGCCAGACTCACTGGTTGACGGCTCGCACGGATTTGCCCATCAGCGCATCGACTGGCAATTGGCGCGCTCATTCGTTCAAGGTTATGTTGAGGCTCTGCACATTGACTCGGCGGATTCCCTCCATTTGCAATCTTTCAAATCGGCAATTGCATCTTGCGATGCCGATCTTCTTACATGCTACGCAAAGACGGGCTGCTATCTGATTATGGATTGGGCTGCCGACAGATTAATCAACGGTCCGGCAGTTTTTGCCGACATATATGCAGGAGTCATTGAAATGACCTGCCGCCTCATCTGTGATGACGCATTGCCTGATGCGCAAAGAATTTGGCAGGCAGCCGTGAAGGAAAAGCAGCTTTGAGGTATATTTGGCTGGTTTGGAAGAGTGGCGGCCGGACAAAAAACGTTTAGAAATGACAATAAGAATTTCCAAAATTGGCAAACACAGGCGTGCACTTTTCACGCTCAGCACGATCGCTGTTTCCACCATTGCTCTTCCTGCTTTAGCCGATGTCATAATCAGCGGCCGCATTACCGATCCTTCCAGCTTCCCAGTGGCTGGCGCCAAAGTAGTGGTGTTCGATGATGAAGCGACATGGTCGCAAGCTGATATTTCTGATGGGGATGGCAAGTTTTCCATCAAACACCTGCCCTGCGAAACCTGTTTTGTTGAAATTACTCCTCGCAAGAAAGGTGAGCTGGCTGCCGCTTTGATAGAGGAAGTTTCCGGCAAGGTCAATCGCCGCTTTCTCGTTCAACTCCATCACGGATTTTCAGTGCACGGTTGCGTAGTTCGGCCGGGCGGCAAGCCTCTAAAAGATATTGTTGTGAAAATCTCTTCGGCCGATACCAGTGAAGATTCTTCGGCAAAAATCCATGGCGGCGGTGCAGCCGTCACTGCCAAAGACGGCAATTACCAGCTCTGTCTTACACCCGGACAGAAGCGGCTGACCATAATCAATGAGAAGTATCCGGATCTTGTGAAACATCTGGTGCAGAAATTTCAAGTTACCTCTGATGGCGCCCTGGAAAATATTGTCTTGCCGGAAAGGCATAGTGGCCGGCATGCGGAAGAAAACTAAGCAAGAAAAAACATAAGAAAACAGGTACGACCAATGCACACAGCTTTTTTCGATTGTCCATTCGGTGCCGCCGGTGACATGCTTCTGGGCGCATTGATTGATGCCGGGTTGAACGTCGATGAGTGGAAAGAAGAACTGGCGAAAATCAATTTGCCAGAAGGAAGTTTTTCAGTTAGGCCGGAAAAAGTTTTGCGCTGTGGCATTCACTCCACCAAACTGCATGTCATTCTTAGTGCTGAAGAGGCGCGTGAAGACGACCAGGAGCAAGAACACAATCACCATACACATCGTGGATTGACGGACATCTTGAGCATTATCGAGCATTCAACCATCAAACCCGGCGCCAAAAAACTCGCCTCTGAAATTTTCACTCGTTTGGGCGTCGCCGAGGCAAAAGTGCATGGTGTGACTGTCGACGCAGTTCATTTTCACGAAGTCGGCGCCGTAGACGCTATTGTCGATATCGTCGGTTTTGCGATCGCTTATGACCTGATGGGCATTGAGCAGAGCATCGTATCGGCTCTTCCGGTCGGCAGCGGCACTATTTCGAGCCAGCATGGAGACTTTCCTGTTCCCGGTCCTGCCACACTCGAACTGATTAGAGCGGCACGTGCTCCCATTGCCCATACTTCAATTGACTACGAATGTTTGACACCGACAGGCGCTGCTATTCTCACGACTGTCGCCGAGCGTTTTGGATCTCAGCCGGATATGTCCGCCATTGACGCCATTGGATACGGTGCCGGCTCGCTCAATCCGGCCGGTCATCCCAACGTGTGCCGGATCATAATCGGTCATTCCATGCCGAAAATGGGCAGCGAGAAAAATGCTCCTTCATCGCGCTATCGCAGCGAGCTTGTTGCGGTTGTCGAATGCAATTTCGATGATCTCTCGCCGCAAGTAATCAGTTATGCATCAGAAAAACTCCTGGCAGAAGGCGCGCTCGATGTTTTTGTTACTGCTTGCACGATGAAAAAAGGTCGCTCCGGACATCTGCTTTCGGTTATTTGCCGCATGGAAGATGAAGTGCGAGTCAAGGAAATTCTATTGGCGGAAACCTCAACTCTCGGCGTGCGCAGCAATGTGACAGAACGTCTGATTGCCGAGCGCCAGTTGAAGAAAGTAGAATTGAAATCCGGTCATACGGACGCGCAATCAGTGCGGGTCAAGATCGGTAAAGATCTGGAAGGGAACGTCATTAACGTGCAGCCCGAGTTTGAAGACTGTGCTTCGATTGCTCGCGCCACAGGCATTCCATTGAAGGAGGTTCTCAACACTGCTTCAGCCAAAGCGCTGAACGGGCGTGACTCGAATGACTGAGGAATCGAGCCAGAGAAAACAATACAGATATCTAGGCATCATCACAGTCCTGTATGTCACCTTGCAGTTGGTGTCGGATGTGACTGCCGGAAAGATCATTCAGGTTATTTGGTTTCCGGTATCAATCACAGTCATCTACTTCCCGCTCACTTATATTTTTGCCGACGTGCTCACCGAGGTGTATGGATACGCCGCGGGGAGGCGTGTTTTGTGGACTGTTTTGCTTTGTTCTGTGCTGGCTGCCGGGCTTTATCAGTTTGTCGTTTACTTGCCTCCGGCGCCTGGATTTGAAAGAAACGCCGGTTATGTTCAAGTCTTTGGACAGGTACCCAGAGTGGTAATTGGCAGCTGGGTGGCGATTTTCTTCGGCGAGATTTTCAACAATTACGTTATGGCCAAGATGAAGGTCTGGAGCGAAGGAAAGCATCTCTGGTCTCGCCTTGTCGCGTCCACTGTATTTGGACAATTTGTCAATACAGCGCTCTTCTACTCCATTGCATTATTTGGCGTGCTGCCGACCAACCTGCTCATTGATTCGATTCTGTCAGGTTGGCTAATTAAGGTAATCGTCGAAGTCGCCCTCATTCCGGTCACCTATTGGGTCGTTGCCAGACTGAAGGCAATCGAGCACGAGGACTTCTTTGACAGAAAAACAGATTTCAATCCCTTTGTGATCGGGCATTGAGATTTTCTTTCCTGCAAGTTCAATCCAAAACGTGCAGAACTTCAAAGCGATCTCTGAGCCAGAGCATATGACAGGCTGAATGAACCAGCTCATATTGCTCGCCGACAATCACTTCTGCACCCGTTTCGTACGACAGTTTGTAGACATTGAATTCATAATTGACTGCCACCTCCACCTTATGTTCTTTGGTGCTCAGGCAGCAGTTTTTCGGGTTTTTGCCCAGACAAGTACTGAGGGTCATTCCAGAAAATGGACTGCATGGTTGCGCGGGAATCGACATGAGCAGCTCCTGGCTCTTACATCTGGATTCATGGGAAGACTCGGGCATCCGGAATTCTCTTTCACCTGGCACCGACTCTAACAGGCATTTCTGACCGCCATCTGACCGTCTGTGTGTGTCGAGATTCATATTCATTAGATTGGCAAATTGTTGCTGATGCGTGACGCCAGCCGCAAGACCGGGAAGTGGCCACCACTGGCTCGCAAAAACGGGCCTCAAACCGCGAAATTTTTACAGCCACCCTCCAGTTTCATTCGTAATTGCACTATTCTCGGGACTCTTAGCGCTTGTTAATATTTCTCGGGACCTTTACTGCTGTTGGTTTGGGAGATTTGCCTATGCTGTCTTTAGAACGGCGCACGCCGTCGCTTCAACTTCTTGAACAGAAAGAGGCGCAAAGAAAGGAAGGAAGCAGCAAGAAAGGCAAGTGGCACGCGCTGATTGCGGCCTGGCTGGGCGAAGCGTTCGACGCGATGGACGCCTCTCTCTATTTCGTCGCCCTTGTGCCGGCTATGTCGGAACTGCTTAAATCCAACAACGACACCGTAATCGGGCAGAGCGGCTCGATCGTGCTAGCTATCTTTATGCTGGGATGGTTTTTCGGTGCGGTCATATTCGGCAGCCTCGCCGATCGCATCGGGCGCCGCAAGACCATGCTGATCACAATTCTTCTGTATAGCCTGGCCACCGGACTTTGTGCACTTTGTCAAAATTGGATGCAACTGGCCGCTTGCCGATTTATCGTTGGCTGCGGAATCGGTGGTGAGATCTGTCTGGGCACTGTTGTTGTTGCTGAATTCTGGAAGGGCAGAAGCAGGCTCTGGGCAACATGCGTTTTGGAAAGCTCTTTCAATGCCGGGCTATTGCTTTCATCCGGCATTAATCTGCTTTTGGGTGCTTATGGTTGGCGCTGGCTCTTTGTTGCCGGTGTGATTCCCGCTCTGGCGACTGTATACATTCGCTCCAAATTGAAAGAATCAGAAGAGTTTGAAGAAGTCTCCAAACATCGTAAGGAAACGAAAGGGCTGGACAAAATAGAATCGAAATCGTCTTGGGCGCAGCTCATGGAGCCTGAGATGAGAAGCAAGCTCATATGGACTGCCATGATTGCCATGTCTGCCATCGTCGGATTCTGGGCTTGCGTTTCCTGGCTTCCTGCCTGGGTGAATCAACTGACAGGCGACATTGCCATTAGCGAGCGCAGCACAGCAACCACTCTTTTCAGTATCGGCGGATTGGTCGGCTGCTTTGTGACGCCCTTAATTCTCGACCGCCTGGGACGCAAAAATACATTGAAGCTGGCTTTTGCCGGCGGACTAATTGCGGCCGTGACCATGTTTGTGACAGTGAAAACATTTGGTCTGCCATTGTTGGCTTGGGCTTTTGCACTGGGCGTTTTCACAAACGTGCAATTCACTACCTTGCAAATCTACATCCCGGAGGTTTTCCCAACTTCAATGTTGGCCACTGCCGCTGGTGTCTGCTACGGAGCGGGCAGAATCTTCTCTGCTTCATTGGCGATTTGCGGTGGGCAATTGATCGCTATTTATGGCGGTTCGTACGCACTGGCCAGCGCCACGCTTTCTCTGGTTTATGTAGTTGGAGTGGTAGCTGCATTTTTCATTGTTGAAACTGACGGAGCTGTCGCCGGCACGCGCAATCTCAAAAAGACTGCTGCTTTGATTCCGCAACCGGTTCTGGTTGCGGTTAAATAGCCGGAGAGAATCGTTCTATTCGACGATGCGTCCGTCTTTATCGAATTGCACTTTATGCACCTGGGACCCATGAAATTGTTCTATGGATTTGCCCAGATTCCTTTTCGCCTGGACTTTTGGCCTTGCCGCTGCGTCGAGCGCACCCTCGTCGGACATGCCGCTCATTTCCAGAGCTCCAGGCAAATCACCGGCACCCCGATTGATAGCCGGAGGTGCTTCTTTGAGCATTGAATGCAGGGAGGCCGGTGGTGGTGGCACTTTATCCATCAGCACCATCTCTTTATCACTGTTTTGCTCTTTTGCCGGTTCGACAAAGGCGCCCTTGGTGGGTATGGTGTCGCTGGTTTGAAAAGAGAGAATCTCGATTTTCATTCTGCCGAATGAGTTGGCGATTTTCACCGTGTCGCCTTCGGCGATTTTCAAATGGCCGGCGTCAACATAAACTTCGTTCCAGGTGGGATCCACGGAAATCCATCTTTCACCGTCATAAATCTCGTTCCAAACGTGCCAGTAGAACTGAGGCGCCGGTGATTGCGTGTACATCAAGCCGGTCACCTGACGCGATGGAATTCCGGCTGCACGCGCCAGCGCATCGAACAAGAGAGCGTGTTCCGTGCAGTCACCTGCTTTCCTTTCCAGCACTTCCAGCGACGTGTTCGAGTTGCGGTTGACGTCTTTTCCGATTAAGTGGAAAACTGCTTCCTGCAATAACTCCGCCTTCTTAATCGGATTGGTTTCACTGCCTATAGTGCGGGACGAGAAAGCTTTTATTTCATTGCTGTCTGATTGGATGGCAGGCGTTGCTTTCAAGAAGGTTTGCAATTGCTCTTTACTAAGAGGTTCTTTGTCGGGAGATTTGAAGTCTCGGGTAAGCATCAAGGTTGTCCAGTCGCTGTTCTTTCCATCTGCGCCTGCAGTTTGCATTTGGCGATGGGAATTAGGAAGTGTGTATTTGATCCCCGATAACTTCAGCAAGACTTGTTTTAATTTTCTCGGATCGCCCATTTTTACATTGGTCGGCACTGATGACGCTTCAATCAAATCAACACCTTCTGCACCCAGCTGTCGCGCTGTCGCTTCTTCTTCAAGCCGGAAGGCGATCGGCCCAATATTGCCGCGAATCAGCCGGCCGCAGTCATCGCAATCATAACGAGTAACTTCGTCATCACGATCGTCTCTCTGCTCCAGTGAATGAATAGTCGTCGGTACGCCGTTGAGAATGAGGTTCTTCTTTGAAATGTATCGATAGTGGGAAACATGTTCGTTGAATTCTCCACCGTTGAAATCGGAGGATTTGTAATCGAATTCGTCGCCGGCCTTGGGAGATGATCTGAGCCAATCGCCGAGTTGTTTGTCATTGTCCAGGCTGGTTTTCGGAGGCTCGATGTGAACGGATTTTGTGCTCTTACCGCCCGAGCTGGTTTCAAGGTACTTCTCGCCTTGTTTCATGATCATGCTTGTATAGGTGGCACCGTCTCGTTCGCTTACCTGCTCCACGCTGGTCAATTCACCGTCTTTGTCGAGATTGTAGAGACGAGTCAGTGTGCTTTTATCGAGAAATTGTTTGCCTCGTTTGGTGGCGCTGAAAAGTGTCTCCATCTTCTGCTCGAAAAAATCGGTATAGCCGCGCTTGACGATTTTGCCCGTGCCGATCAAATATCCGACTTTTTTACCGTTCAAATACAATCCGCAAGCAAAGCTGCCCTGCGAGTTCTCAGCAAACTTCCTAATCGGGCTGGCAGCAGCGATGGCGGGCTTGACCGATAATGTTTCGCCCTCAATATTGGGCTTGGTCACTTCGGCTTGCGTACAGGCAGTCAGAACTGCCGGCAGGCAGGCGGTAATAGCCGATAAGACCATTGCTCTGCCATTTTGGCGAAGAATCTGCCGAATTCTCTCGTTCATGCCAGTAAAAGCCCTTGCTTTGCCGCGTTTCCGGCTCATGCTGGAAATTTTTGCACCGACAATCGCCCATATTATCCGGTTTCAGTCATCCATATATGTCTGAAAACCCGCCATACGTGGAATTAATGAAAGAGAACATGGCGCAGGTTTTTACTAAGAATGGCATCTAGCGAGAAGCCGGATTTCATTGAAACTGATGAGAAGGATGCACCTGTCAAACTGACGACGGGCGCGGAGCCTGACGTGCATGCCAATTCTGCAGCGCAGAATTCTATCGAGAAACCTGCTGCTGATGTCGCATCAGCTCTCAGGGGCCTTTTGTCTTCGCCTGACGATTCTTCTCAAAAAAGACGCCAAGTCCATGTTGAGAACGACCCTGCCACACCTAGGTATCGGACCGGAGCAACTGACGCCCCGCCCTTGCCGAAACAACCGATACGCACAGGCAAATCGATGCGAAAACTGCCCGGTGGGACATTTGTGTTTCTGGCTGTGCTTTTATTCGTTTGCAAGTTTGGCAATCAACTCGATGAATTTCGCAACCGAACGCTTACAAATTTGGCGGCTGGTTTTGCCATCGGCGCCCCTGGTTTTGTCGAGACTGCTTGCGACCTGGCCAATTCTTATCGCGCCCATAACAATCCAAAGGCAGCTAAGGCGGCTTTTGAAGAGGCAATTGCAACTCTAGCTGCCAAAGGTGAGGACAAAGGCGCTCAGGGAGCTTTCTTGCGCCTGAGATTGGCCAACCTTGCGATTGCACGAGAGCAAATTGCCGAAGCGAAAACACTAGTTCGTCAAGCGCTGGACATGATTGGCAAGGGCGGCTCCTATATACCGTACGAAACACCTTTCGAACTGTACGATCTAGGCCAGGAATTTGACAATTACTGGGATTACGATCAAGGGCTGGCTCTCAATATGCAGGCGGAAGCACTTTGGCCCAACAATCGACCGAATGGCCGCTCAAGTGTTAAGGCTGATATGGGCTTTGAGTTGAACAGGCTCGGGCAATACCAGAAGGCTGAGGATTGGTTAAAGCAGGCACTCTCTCAGACCATGAAACAGGGTATCACTGGCTACAATGCCTGGCGGCTTCAACAATTGGGGCAGGCTCAACTGGGGCTGAAGAAGTATATGGAAGCCGAGGTCAATCTGAACCGGGCGCTGGAAATGAATGAGGCGCTAGACAATAAAGGACGCAATCTCAAAATTGCCGAAACCCTTATTGATCTCGGCAAATTGAAGACGTCGAAGGGCGAAATGGCGCTCGCTCAAAGCTATTTGGAGAGGTCCGCCGTCATCCTCCGCGAGCAAAAGGAATATGGGTTTTTCTACTTGCAGAATCAATGGGCACTGGCCAATCTCTATCGAGACAATGGACAGTTTAAGAAGGCTCGTTCGATTTACATCGAAGTGATCGGTCGCTTGATCAGCGGTGACCACGGACCCAACCTGCGGGATGTTAAACGAGATTTCGACATTCTCCTTGCTCAGACAGGAGGAAATTAGTGGCAGAGTTAAACGTCGTCATTCCTTACCGCTCGATGCCGCTCAAGGTAGTCTTCTCTTCGATGTGTGCGCTCTTTCCGCTCTGGGCAGTGATTGCCCCTGCGATTCTAGGATTCTTGATTGGCAGAGCGATTTGGTATCCTGGTGTGCTGCCGACTCAGTTGGTAGTTACAGGGTGCCTGACACTTTTGACGGCGATGCTGACGTGTATGGCACTGTCGGCGGTATCGGAAAACAATAAGATTTTTATTTCAAAAGACGGTATGTCTTTTCCACCGGCCTTTTTGCCTAACTTGAAATTTAAGCGTAATCGCAATTGGAATGAGCTTAAAGCAGCCAGTCTGGTGACTGAAGCGGATTCTCACGGAAGTACGCTATTGCTTGGTTTTGAGGGTGGCGAACATCTTAATCTGTCATTGAAAAACATAAAAGATGCAGATGTCGAACAATTGCTTCTCGGTGTCGAGCTCTGGGCAAAGAATTGCAACCGATCGCCGGAATTGATTGAGTATCAGCGCAATGTGCAAAACCAGTCGAGGGGAATTGGCCAGAAAAGCTACACCCAGATGTGGGAAGATGAACTTTCGCGGCGTTTTGCACCCACTACTTTTGTGCCGCTTGAACCTGGTCAAAAACTGCAAAGTGGGCGTATCGAGATAGTCAGGCAACTGGCATTTGGTGGGTTGTCGGCCATCTATTTAGCGCATATCAACAAAACCGATCTGGTGGTCCTTAAAGAAGCGGTTGTCCATGCAAAAGCCGATCCGGAAGCGAGGCAACAGGCAGAGCAGCACCTCGAGCGCGAAGCGAAGATACTGTCCACTCTTGTCCATCCAAACATTGCGCGCGTTCTGGATCACTTCGTCGAGGACGATCGGCATTACTTGATTTTAGAATATGTAAGCGGCCAGGACTTGCGTCAGTTCGTGAAACAGAACGGCGAACAGAGCCTGATCACCATCATTGATTGGGCGACAGAAGCTGCTACCATTCTGGCTTTCCTTCATGGCAATACGCCGCCGATCATTCACCGGGATTTGACTCCGGACAACCTGGTTGTGCGCAATGATAGTGCGCTTGTGCTCATCGATTTCGGAGCCGCAAATCAGTTTGTTGGTTCTGCCACAGGAACCGTTGTCGGCAAACAAGCCTATATCGCGCCGGAACAATTGAGAGGAAAGGCAGTGCCGGAGAGCGATCTCTATGCTCTGGGTGGAACTATTTTTTATCTTTTGACAGGCCGTGATCCAATGCCGCTGTCAATCAGCCACCCGAAAATTCTCAGACATGACACTCCGGATTCTCTGGATGCGCTTGTGGCAAAACTGAGCGCATTTGAACCCGAAGATAGAGTTAATACAGCCGGCGCAGTGATCGATGAGCTGGTGTCTATTAAGGAAACGCTTTCTGCAGGCGGCGTTGTCGCGATGGGAGACCATGCGTGATGGAAGAACGCCAGAGCAATGCGGCCGAAACCAAGGAATTGAATGAAACTCCCGAGCTTAAGGTGGCGCCACCGGAAAGTGCTGCCAATCAGTTGGTCGCCGTGGGTGAGCAGAAAGAGGCCGGGGCGCGCATCAGTGATCTCACCAAAGCGATGCCATCTGCTTACTCAAAAGCAATCACGGATGAACCGGCAGAACCATTGATGCAACTTCCCCGCGTTTTTCTTGGACTGCTCTATGTGATTGCGGCAACGCTTTTGATGTTTTTGATTTCCCAATTCGCTGCCGTTGGTCTGCCCAGGAGTCTTTGGATTGGCTTGCCTCTGCAGGTTTACTTCACTTATTGCATTTTGCGGCTCTGCGATGTGCTGGCATTGAAGCGTGGCGGAGACCCGCCCATGACACCGCTGGCGGTTGCGATTATCTCGTTGGTCTCATTCACTTGTATGCCTTTGTTCGGCGATTCTATGATTGTGAAGGATTACCATTTCCCAAATCGTTTGCTCGATCCATTCTGGATTTTATGGGTGTTGGCGCAAAGTATCTGGCCGTTTTATCTGTCGCAAGCGATTGAAAAGGGCGCCAAACTTCGCACGCTTCTAGTCACCGCTTTTAGTGCCATTCCGTTTATGGCAATGACGGCATTTCCGATTATGTTCGGTTTTGCTCTTTTCTTTGTTCCTCTTTCGATCATCACGCAAGTTGCTTGTGTCATTTACTTTAGTTATCGGCTCAGGCAAGTCTTTTCGGAAGACTTGAATGTACTGAGTGCAAAAATTGCTGCCGTTAAAGCACAGGTCTCCGGTGTCAAAAAGGACGATATTGTCATTCGCTACAGACCGTATGGAGGAATTGAACGCTGGTTGAAAGATCGCTTTACGGGTGGGGATTTGCTTAAAGGGACGCAGTTGTTGCTGCTTTGGATCTCTGTTCCGGTGATTGCCATTCTTCTCTATTGCGGTATGGCAGTTTTGGACTTTACTATCAATGCTTCCGCAATAGGAACCCAACCCATGGGGAAAGCCGCTGCTCAAGCCGTTGCCAATGACACCTGGAATTTCTTGCGAACATTCTTGCTGTTTGTCTCTGCTCTGGTCGGGGTGCCATTGG
>CAZHEZ010000046.1:0-41581 GCA_964531315.1 uncultured Candidatus Obscuribacterales bacterium
ATGACGGGTAAAAGTCTTTCAAGTTTCTCCAAAAGGATTCCGGCGCAAATAATTCTCCCACCCGGCTTGAGAATCTTTGCGTAATCAGGCAGCAGAGCCATGTTATCTTCGCAGGTAAGATTGGAAAGAATTGTGTCGAACTTCCTATCTTCAACAAGATCAAGTTCGCCTGTGAGCATCTCAATGCGCGTCTCAACACGGTTTAGCTTGAAATTGTAGGTAGAATTTTCCACCGCTATGCCGTCGATTTCCACTGCAGTAATCTTTGCTTCAGGATTGAGAAGAGCGACAGCAATGGCGAGAATACCGCTGCCTGAGCCGACATCGACTACATCACCTGGATGCTCGAGGCGTTCTACTGCACCCAGGCAATAGCGTGTCGTTGCATGCAAACCGGTTCCAAACGCCATACCAGGATCAATGAAAAGCGGGATACGTTCAGCATTTAGCTCATCTCTTCTCTCCATCCACCAGGACGGGCAGATTTGCAGTTTTTCCCCAATGTCAAACGGGTGAAATCCTTCTTTCCATTTCGTCAACCAGTCTTGTTCTTCAAGAGCCACTATTTTCAGGGTTTGCAGGCATTCGCCCAAATAGTATTCTTCAAAACAAGCACGCAGATTTTTCAGTTCGGTCTCGGTGAATTTTTCGCGCTCAAACGATGCGACGATCTTCACATTGCCTTTGTCGAGGGGCTCTACCTGGCATCCGGTTGCGCCGCACTGAATCATCAGCCAACTGCAAATGTCTTCTCGGTCGGCGGAAGTTTCAAATTCCGCGGTCGCCCAGACTTTCTTGGTCTTTGGTTCTTCAATTTTTTGCTGCTCAGACATTATTCGCCCCACTTAAAATCGCAAGGCTACAAAATCTAGCGCAAATCCGAGCAAAAGTCAGTTGAACTTTTGGATGACCTTGCGAACTTCCTGTTCAATTTGGGGACCATGCTTCATCAACTGCTTTCCAAGCTGACGTTGAAGCTCTGCTTGAATGGCTCCTTTCATGCCTCCGGGAAACTGCCCGGTCGGCGATTGTCCTTGCATGAGTGGGTTTTGCTGTGTGTAGAGATTGGGCACAGAACCGCCCGCCTGTGAGTATATGCTGCCCTGGGTTGCACCTTGCAAAAGGGGGTGACCTTTCATAGGAGTGGGCAGAACAGCGGAAGCCGGCGTCGGCTCCGGGGCGAGTTGCGCAGGCGAGCCGCCATGATAGTTATTGGAATTGCCGGATTGAGAACCGCCATAGTCGCTGTTTCCATACCTGGAGGCTGAGTATTGCGAGTCATCGTAATTGGAATCGTTGTATGAAGAGCCGCCATTGTTGCGCTTAGAGTTGTCTGGCGACCCACCCTTTGCCGACTTGGAATCATCAATGAGATTCATTGCCCGTGCATCTTGTGCACGCATATCTCCGGAATCATCGACGATGACCACGAAAGCCGCGCCTGTACTGACATTTGTCATGGCGTAGGTGCCGGAAGGCAAACTTGTATTGCCGGCTTTGAACATAGAAACACTGTCGCCGCCGCTGCTTGAGCTGCCATTATTGTCGCTGTTGTAGCCGTTATTGCTGCCGCTGTCGCTATTGCCGCCGCGGTCGTACTGCCCTTGCTCGGGAGAATTCAGCCCGTTCGGGTCAGTTTGCTGATTTTTCTTGGGAGTTTTCTTGCTTTTAGTTGCAGCTTCCGAGGTCGATGCCAGCGAAGCCACAAGAATCAATGCCATTGCCGAGGCAAGAATCGAATTTTTCAGCATCTGAAGCTCCCGTAAAACAATCACTGAGCCGTTTAAGGCTTCTATGCTCCTTGCTTACCCGTGCGCTGACCTGTTTAGTCATCTGGCCGAATCAAGTTGTGAAGATCAGCAAACAGGCAAGAGAATGGCTTCAGGACGTGGAACAAATAACCTACTCTCCACTTACTTTCAAGTGATGGGCATTTTCGGACAATGAAACCGGCGACTATTCTTACACTGCTTTTGTCAGCCGCAATTCCGCTGAATGTTCTGGTGCAGACCGGTTCGACCGCTCAGTCGACGGCCGGGGGTCAGTCCGGTTCCAGCGGGCAAAGCAATGCCCAGAACCGTCCGTTTCCCACAAACAATTACTACCGAAGCCCTTACGCACGACCACCCGGCTACCGACCGGGCGAGTATGCACAGCGTGCTTATGCGCGCCAGCAGCAACAAGAGGAAGAGCAAAAGCACCCGCAAAGCCAACAACAGCAACAGTCCCAGACGTCTAAGTCTTCCTCCCAATACATGGGCGCAGGCGCCGCATCAGACAAGGCGAAGGGCTATACATATAAAGACACAGTAAACATTGACGGCATAAACCGCACCTTTCAGGTGCATTTGCCGGCCGGCTATCGGTCGATGAAAAACATGCCCCTGGTTTTGGCTTTTCACGGATTGCATTTAAACGGCACTCTGATGATGTTTTTGAGCGGCTTCAACAGCGTTTCCGACAAGAACGGATTTGTCGTCGTTTATGGAGACGGCATAGGCGAACAGTGGGACGATGGGCGCGGCGCCCATGGATACGATGATGTCGGCTATGTGTGCAAGGTGATCGAAAAAGTAAGCACCACAGTCAGCATTGATAAGAGGCATGTATACGCATGCGGGATAAGCAATGGCGGCTACTTTTCCCAGCTTCTGGCCTGCGCAATTCCTGACCGCCTGGCGGCAATCGGCGTTGTCGGCGCCACTCTGGTGCAGGGAGCTGCCAATCACTGTCATTCCAGTCGACCGATGCCGATCATGTTCTTCCTTGGTACCGGCGATCCACTTGTAGCCTGGGGTTCGGCTGGAAACGGGTCAAATGTGGGCGAGCTCGGAGACCTGGCCGAATTGGTCGGTGTTAGCAAAATTGGCGGAGTGGACAGCGTTTTGGCCAGATATGGTGGAATCATGCCGGTTCCGGAGGTAATCGACTTCTGGACTGCACACAATCGCTGCCCTTCTGGCAATCCATATACATCGATGGAGCCGGACCGGGACCCGAAAGACGGCACTCGCGTCAAGAAAGAGGCGTGGGGATCGACAGGCAATGAAGTTGTCTTGTATCGCATCGAAGGCGGTGGACATACCTGGCCGGGCGGGATGCCCTATGCTTCACAGAACTTTGCCGGGCGGATCAGCCGGGACATCGATGCTTCCGAGACTTTGTGGCAATTTTTCAAAACCCATTCGAGATAAATTATTCGTGGCTGGCTCGTTGCACGCGCCCGAATTTGCCGCGTGCAACGCGGCGGCTACAACCGTGCAATGCGGCGGCTACAAACATGTAAGGGTGCAATAAATGCACCCTTACATTGGCGATTAAATTGAAGAACTACAAAAGTGCAATCGGCGGGCGACGCTCAATAGCGCCGCCCCTGCGATTGCTGCCGTCGGTTAGCCGTCCTGTCCAGCGGGAGCTGCCGCTGCTGCTGGAGCCGCTGTGCCTTCGGCTGTGCGACCCGGTCCACGTCCTGGGCCACGTCCTGGGCCACCATGTCTGTGGTGATGACCGAAAGACGGCGCGTAGCGCAGTTTTTGTCTTTGTTCCGGAGTCAGGGTTTCGCTAAAATCAGCTTTGAAAGCGACCACCAGGTTGGAGATGTCGTCTTTCAGTCCGTTGATTTTGCTTTGTTCGGCCGTGATTGCCGAGCGATCGATCGAAGGCTTGGTGAGCAAGTCTCTCAAGTCACGTTCGTTCTTGCTCAACTCGACTTTCTTAGGTCCCAGTGAGTCTTTCAACGAATTCTTCAGGGTGAACAGTTTTTCTTTCTGTGCATCAGTAAGATCAAGCCCGCCCTTCATGCCGCGATGATGAGCTCCGCACATGGCGCCCTTGCCGCTCGGTCCGCCAGTCTTATCGGCGATATTTGTCTGTACTACCGATTGCTCAGCCGAGCCCATTTGGTTGTCTGCAAAGGCAGGGGCCAAGAGGGAAAGCGAACCAATTGATAGGATTAATAGTTTCCTGTAATTCATAATGCAATAACTCCTTAATGCACAAGATACTCGCCGACTGGAAGACGTAATCGTCCCCAAAACTTCGGCGCAGTCATTTTTTTGCTTACACAGGTATAGACGTAAGTTGTCCCAAAAAAGTTCAAAGAAAATCGCCGCCAAAACAAAAAATTTTGGCAGCGACATATAAATATAGAGATCAGAGGGTCTTAGTCTCAGGTTTGACCGCGAAATCTCGATCAAACTGCAAGGCAGAGCTGACTTGAGGCGCTCCGCCTTCTATTAATGTATTACGCCGATTCTTAAATCAGCAGCTCGGCATTAACCGTTCGAATCTGTGGACGAACTTGCTCCGCCGGCAGCAGCAGCCGCGGCTTCAGCTTTTTTGTCCTTGAGACGCTTCCAGGCTTTCGCCAAACCGATGATTACCAACGGCATGGCCAGGACGCATACCAGAATGAGCGGATCTTGAAATATCTCCATAATGCTCCTCCACGAGCCAGACTGATTGGTATTACTACCCCGAACCCTCTATTGACTTCCAAAGAGGCAATTGTCTTGGCCTCAAATTTATTCCCGGGTCGCCGGTACCAAAACATAGTACCTCAATTTTTTTAACTTCAAGGAATTACTTCTATACACTCCGACCTTTCAAACAATTCAATGCAAAAGAAACCGTCTGCTTTCCCTGCACAGTCACCATTGGTGGTGCGCATGCAGACAAGCTCTTGATCGTTCTTCAAACCACGTGTGGTCGACTGGATACAGACAGCTTAACGGTCGTCATCAATAGATTAAACTTTGACATATAAAGGATGAGTATCTGATATCTTTTGAACCATTCTGTCGCAGAGAGTCTCGCAATATCTCGCGATGGCAAGGGTTCAAGCGCATCGGCGCGTGACAATGCAGGCGAGACTCGGTATTTATGCGACATCCGGCCCTGCCGATTGCATGGCATTGCTTACACAGGCTCCCATGACAATACCGGCAATGCGCCGGCTTACAGGGAAATTCGGAATCCGGAATCTGGAGACAAAAGAATCACTTGACAACTTGAATTGAAAGTTATTCTGCCCAAAAGTCAGTTCGATACACAGAAAAGTTCAGCCGCTCATAGGAGATTGAAAATGAACACAGCCAAACAGGTAGTAAATCCATTGCGCGAATTGTCGTCCTACGGGCAATCCGTATGGCTCGATTTCATTCGCCGCAGCCTGTTGAATAGCGGCGAACTCAAGCGTCTGGTCGATGAAGACGGATTGAAGGGAATGACTTCCAACCCGGCAATCTTCGAGAAAGCAATTGCGGGCAGCAGCGACTATACAGAGGCTATTGCCGCTCTAAAGAAAGACAAAAATCTAAAAGCGATGGACATTTACGAGCACATCGCCGTCGAAGACATTCAAAAGGCAGCCGATATTCTCAAGACCGTTTACGACAAAACGCAAAAGCGTGACGGATATGTGAGCATGGAAGTGTCTCCCTTCCTGGCCAACGATACTCAAAAAACTATTGATGAAGCGAAGCGCTTGTGGAAATGGGTCAATCGCCCGAACGTCATGATCAAAGTGCCCGCCACCACAGAAGGCATCCCGGCGATCAAAGAATTGATCGGCTCAGGCATCAATGTAAATGTCACCTTGCTCTTCTCGCAAGATGCCTATGAATCAGTGCACTGGGCATACATCGACGGTTTGGAGAAATTCCACAAAGCAGGCGGCGACTTGAGTGCAGTCGCCAGCGTTGCCAGCTTCTTCGTGAGCCGCATCGACACTCTGATCGACGGCATCATCGAAGAAAAGCTGAAAACAGCTCAAGGCGACGAGAAGAGCCTTCTCAATAAAGTGCTTGGAAAAGTGGCTATCGCCAATGCCAAACAAGCCTATCAAAAGTATTTGCACATCATTGCCGATGCCCGCTGGAAAGAGCTGGCCAAACACGGCGCTCAAACTCAGCGTTTGCTCTGGGCCAGTACCAGCACCAAAAATCCCTCATTCCCCGATTGCATCTACGTAGATCAACTGATCGGCAAAGACACAGTCAACACAATTCCACCAAGCACATTCGATGCATTCAGAGATCACGGCGTTTTGAAAAACACGCTTGAAGCTGATGTCCAGGATGCCAATGCCGTCATGGAAAACCTCGAGAAGTGCAAAATTTCGATGAAGGACGCCACAGACAAGCTGGTCGTCCAGGGCGTCGATCTGTTTGCCGATGCATTCAAGAAATTGCTCGATGCCGTTGAGAAAGCGCGCACAACCGAAAATAAATCATTGATCGACAACATCAAATACGAATTGCCGGCAGACCTCAAACCCACAGTTGAAAAGGCAATTATTGATTGGCAAACACTGGACAACATGAAGAAGCTCTGGTCCAGAGATGCTTCCATATGGACAGGCGCAGATGAAAGCAAATGGCTAGACTGGTTGAACATCATCAACGATCAGCTCGCCCACATCGAAAATCTGAAGAAGCTGTCCGTCGACATCAAAGAGGCCGGATTCAAATACGCATTGCTTCTCGGTATGGGCGGCTCCAGCCTTTGCCCGGACGTATTGCGCATGACTTTCCCGAAAGTCGCCGGTTATCCGGAATTGCTTGTTCTTGATTCGACCGATCCGCAACAAGTGAAAGCGGCAGAAAAAGCAATTGATGTAAAACAAACCATCTTCATTGTTTCGTCCAAGTCAGGCACCACGCTCGAGCCGAATATTTTCGAACAATACTTCTACCAGAAGACGGTCGAAGCTGTCGGCGCAGACAAAGCCGGTCAGCACTGGATTGCTGTTACCGACCCGGGCTCCAAACTGCAGGCTCTGGCCGAGAAAGAAAAATTCCGCCACATTTTCCTTGGCTTGCCGGGAATCGGCGGACGCTACTCGGCACTTTCCAATTTCGGCATGGTACCGGCAGCGGTGATGGGTCTGGATGTTTCGAAATTCCTGGACAGCGCCAGAGAGATGGCTCATGCCTGTGCAGGTACGGTTCCCGTCATCGAAAATCCCGGCGCAGTGCTCGGTCTCATTCTGGGCGAAGCGGCCAGATCCGGACGCGACAAACTGACAATAGTGACAACGCCGAAGATCAACGATCTGGGTGCCTGGCTGGAACAGTTGATTGCTGAATCGACCGGCAAAATAGGCAAGGGCATTATTCCTGTCGATCGAGAAGCGCTGGCGGCGCCGGAAGTATACGGCAAAGATCGCGTCTTTGCTTACTTGCGCCTAGAAGGCGGTGCCGACGAGAAGCAAGACAAAGCCATTGACACTCTGCAAAAAGCCGGTCATCCGGTAGTAAGAATTACTGTTGCCGACATCTACAATCTCGGTCAAGAATTCTTCCGCTGGGAAATCGCCACGGCAGTGGCCGGTGCGGTTATCGGCATCAATGCATTCAACCAACCGGACGTGGAAGCAAGCAAAATCGCCACGCGCGAGTTGACGGAAGCATACGAAAAATCCGGTCAGTTGCCCGAAGAAAAACCATTTTTCGAAGGCGACGGCATCAAACTCTTTGCTGACGAAAAGAACAGCAAAGAGATTGAATCAGCCGCGGGTTCGACGAAGACTTTGACCTCGATGTTGAAGGCTCACCTGTCGCGTCTGAAAGCGAATGATTATGTGGCGTTGCTTGCATACGTGCAGATGACTGAAGCACATGAAGCCGAATTGCAAGCCGCAAGATTGTCCGTGAGAGACAACAAAAAAGTCGCTACCTGCCTTGGTTTCGGACCTCGCTTCCTGCACTCGACCGGGCAAGCATATAAGGGCGGACCAAACAGCGGCGTCTTCCTGCAAATCACCGCCGATGATACCGAAGAGGTGAAAATTCCTCAGCAAAAATACACCTTCGGAATCGTCAAAGCCGCCCAGGCAGCCGGAGATCTCAAAGTGCTCAATGACAGAGGCAGAAGAGCCCTGCGCGTCCATCTGGGCAAGGACGTCGCCAAAGGACTGAAGGCTTTGACTGCTGCGATTAAAGAGGCAGTGAAATAACCAGTTTTGGGGCGGCGCCGAGGCGCCGCCCCTGATATGCATAGCAGTCAGGGCAGCCAGCGCGCCGCTCCATAGCCGTGAGGATTAAAGATGCAAATAGGGATGGTTGGATTAGGTCGCATGGGCGCCAATATGGTGCGCCGCTTGATGGCGGGCGGACATGAGTGTGTCGTTTACGATCGCAACGCAGAGCCGGGCAAAGAACTGGCCAAAGAAGGCGCAACGGCTGCTTCGAGCTACAAAGACCTTGTAGACAAGCTGGCAAAACCTCGCGCTGTCTGGGTGATGGTGCCCTCCGGCAAAATCACCGAAGATGCAATTGAAGGGCTCGCTCAGCTCTTGGAGGAAGGTGACACTATCATCGACGGAGGCAACTCTTACTTCAAAGACGATGTTCGCCGCGCTCACAAGCTCAAAGAGAAAGGCATAACTTTCGCCGATTGCGGAACCAGCGGCGGTGTCTGGGGCAAAGACCGCGGTTATTGCCTGATGATTGGCGCTGAAAAGAAAACCTTTCAGAGACTGGAGCCCATCTTCGCGACGCTCGCTCCTGGTATAGGAGACACACCCTTGACTCCGGGTCGCGAAGAAATGCAAAACTCGGCTGAAAAAGGTTATCTGCACGCCGGACCAGTGGGCGCCGGGCATTATGTAAAAATGGTGCACAACGGCATCGAATATGGCTTGATGCAAGCTTATGCCGAAGGCTTCAGCATTTTGGCAAGCGCGGATTCCGAGGAATTGGCCGAAGATATTCGCTACAACATCAATCTGGCTGACGTGGCCGAAGTTTGGAGACGCGGGTCGGTAGTCGGTTCTTGGCTGCTCGATCTCACTTCCATGGCCCTTTGCGAGGATGAAAACCTGGAATCCTACACTGGCTTCGTGCAAGACTCGGGCGAAGGAAGATGGACGATTCAAGCGGCTATCGAACAAGCGGTACCGGCTGAAGTTTTGTCAGCGGCTCTCTACACTCGTTTTCGTTCGAGACTGCAACAGCCTTTCGGTGAGCGCTTGCTTTCGGCAATGCGTTACAAATTCGGCGGTCACCTGGAATTGAAATCAAATTCCGACATGAATCGCACACCGGCAAAAACCGGCGCATCGAGCTGACATGCTTGTATGGGCAACGCGGAGGAAATGAAAATGGAAAAAGCAATGTTTGGTGCCGGATGCTTCTGGGGAGTGGAAGAATCTTTCCGCACCATGGATGGCGTCAAAGACACAAAAGTCGGCTACAGCGGCGGTAGTACCGAAAACCCGACCTACGAACAAGTATGCACCGACAGAACCGGTCATGCCGAAGTGATTGAAATCGAATTCGATCCTGCAGTTGTCACTTACGAACAGCTTCTGGATAAGTTTTTCGACATTCACGATCCGACCCAACTTAACCGTCAGGGACCAGACGTTGGCAAGCAATACAGGACGGTTGTGTTTTTCTACTCGAGCGAGCAGGAAAAAGCCGCCAGGCAAAAAATCGAACAACTCGGCAAATCCGGCAAGTTTGCCAGTCCTATAACCACTGAAGTAACAGCCGCCGCCAAGTTTTACCCGGCTGAGGAATATCACCAGCGTTATTTACAAAAGCGCGGAGCCAACGTCTGCCACTGAATTGGCAGCTTGTATAATGTGCAGTCATCTGTGGACTTTCTGGGAAGTCCCAATAATGGAGGAATTCGCTCATGTCGAGCAGGGCAAACAGCCAACTGAAACGTTTCAATAGGCTTGCAATGAGTTTTACTCTGGGCTTAATGATCTCGTCGTCTGCAAGTTTTATGCCGCTAAGTGCGACAGCAGATATGATACAAAATCCGGCGTACGACAAAGCTATGCAGTCGATGCAGTCGAAAAGTTACAATGACGCCATTAAAAGTTTCGATGAAGCAATTGGCTTGGAAGAAACCAATGCCAAGTTCTATAGCCTGCGCGGGCAATGCTTTTTTGCGCTAAAGCAGTACAAATTGGCAGCCAATGATTTCGCTGAAGCGGTCAAATACGACGGCAGTAATGCCGAATACTACCTCTGGCGCGGCTCTGCAGAAGTGAAGAGCAGCGACCACGTCAATGCCATCAAAGACTTCGAAAAAGCGATCAACCTCGATCCAAAACTGGGCAAAGCTTACGCAGGAATGGGCGATTCATACAGAGCCCAGGGACAATCCGACCTGGCCCTGGCCAAATACAATCAAGCTCTCGAGGCTTCTCCCAAGGACGCCGAAATTCTCACCAAGCGTGCCGATGCTTATATAGACATGGGCAATAATGACGCGGCCATCAAGGACTACAACTTTGCAATTCAAATAGCGCCCGACTACGGCACCGCCTACATCAACCGCGGCACTGCCTTCAGCGGACTGCAGAAGCCTGAAGATGCTCTCAAAGACTATGACAAAGCTCTGGCTCTGGACCCATCCAATCCGGTATTGCTCAAGAAACGCGGGCGTGAGTATTTCAAGCTGAAAAACGCCAAAGAGGCGCTTGAAGATTACAACGATGCTCTCAAGCAAGACCCCACCGACGCGCAGCTCTACTACCACCGAGCCAAAGCGCTCATGCAATTGGGCTCCGACGGTGAAGCGATGGCCAGCCTGGAAGATGCGCTCAGACTGGACCCCAACCAGGGCAATTTCTATCTCTGCAGAGCCTTCCTCTGGCACAAACAGGGCAAGTCCGTTTTGGCGCACGAAGACATCAAACGGGCGCAATTCTTTGATCCAACCCTGCCCAAAGACATCAAGTTTGAGAGGGATCCAAAGAATCCGGACAGATATTTCGAAGAGACCTACCTCTCTGATATCAATAAGACCGGACTGAAAGACAGTTCTGAGATTCTGAAGCCACAGTAAAAGCACTATAAAATCTTGAAGCGGGGGTGCCCAGGCGCCTCCGCTTTGCTTTTTCGGCTTTTTTTGGAAAATTCCCAGAGGCAATAACCATGAAAAAGCAGACGCCCTGTGCAATTAGCATTTTCCGGCTGCTTTCATCTAAAATTTCTTGCCGGCCAGTACTTCCAATTAGAGGCGAAGGCGACGATAATCAATGAGCACTACCGCGGGAACCCCAGAGAGCATTTGAGGAATTATTCGGGTGCAGGAAACAGATCGACAAAGAGAAGCCAGAAAACGGTGGGAGATTTATAAAACCGCCGGACAACAGGCGCATCTTCAAGGTCAAATCGTTCAATCGGAATTGAGTTGGCTCAGCTCTTTAGAAGAGGCTGAGACACTCGGAGAGAACAGCCAGCAGCTGGTTGTCTCACTTGAGGGTCTGGCGGAAGTGTATTGGGCGCAAAGCAAATACGCGATGGCGGCGCCCTTGTGCCGCCGCCTGCTGAGAATCTACGAAACCACACTGGGCGCCGATCACATGGACGTAGCTGTGATCGCCAACAATTTAGCCATGCTCTATCACTCCTGGAAAAAGCATGAAGACGCAGAGCGCTTTTACAGGCAGGCATTAGCAATCAAACAACAGCACTTGCCCGAGAATCATCCGGATCTCGTCAACCTGTTGGCTAGTTATGCGCGTCTGCTTTACGAGACAAATCGCAAAGAAGAAGCGGACATGCTGAAGGCTACATCGGCTGCCTTTGCGCAAACCTGGAAGCGCTCCGGCAGCTGGACTGCAGTCAAATAAAGATTACATTTTCGCAACACTTACGTATTTTTGATACCGCCGCAAATGTCGTGGGCAATCTTACAACAGAGTTAAACACGGCCGGCGAGATTGTGGATTAATGCACATAGCCGCCCCTCATAAGCAGCGGGCAAAGCATCTCTCAGTGCGCAGCCCGCCGGTCGTGCTAGACCCGTCCTAAGAAAGTTTTGTATCGGTACAAGGCTTACAGGAGAGCCGCTTGCGGTTCTCCTGTATTTTTGTCGTCACACCATATGCGGTGCTACATGCTGGGCAGACGCACATCACGGCGAAGTTTGTACGGCACATTGATGCGCAACTCATCGAGCGAGTCATCAAGTGAAATTTCGTTGTTGGCTGCATGCTGAAGCGCGCGCACACCGTCTACGATTGTTATGGCTTTGTGCCTGATCAAAAACTGGCATCGCAATGCCGCCAGCAATGTCGCTTCATCGATGGCGCCTGCTACCACCAACATCTTGCCGATCAATGAAGGGTATCGCGCCGTCAGCTCGATCGCTTTATTGATTTGCGACTCATCCACCAGCCCGCATTTTCTGAGCAGCTCCCCAATGACCATACGCTGCTCAGGAGAGGCGTTTTGATCGTCAGGCAATTCGGAAAGTCCGGCCGCCTTTCTCAGATCTCTTACGGCAATAGGCAATTCAAGATCACCGCCCAGCACTTTGACTTGCAAAACCAGGGCCACTTCAAGAACATTTTCACTGAGCAATCCCAGTTCCAGCATCGCCGACCCTACCGTCAACTGGCGCTCCAGCCCCAGTTCAAGCGCATTCATCAGATCGCTCTCGGTGAGCACGCCGGCCAGCATGAGAAATTCGCCCAGCCTGATCGATCGTTTTTGAAAACCCCCGGTCTTTTGTTTGGGGACAATCTTCAAACCGGCTTCCGCCTGAGATCGAAGTTCCTTTGCGCCTGTCACATAAGTCAAGTTGCCGTCGCGAATCATGCGCTGCACTTCCAGCACCTTGGCCAGCACCGAATGCGATACTATTCCTTTTAGAATCAAGACGCGCCCGAGCGGTAAATTCGAACCATAACCCTCGCGTTGCGCTTCGTCCAGCTGTTCTTTAGAGATCAAGCCGGAATCCACCAGAAGACCGCCCAAACTGCTGGGCGACGGCGTATTGTGCGTGCGTGTGCGCCAACCCAATCGGGCCAGTGCATCGGCAATTGAAAGTCCTTCTTTGCGGGCCAGAGGAACGGCCATCTTCGCCTTAGCCAACGGTAAGTCCCAGATTTTCATCATCGACTGCAGCGCCACAGTCAAATTGACGTCCGACTCGGAAACTTTATTGGAGAGCACAAGCGAGCGCCCGAGCGGCAAGCTTAGTTGCACCGCTTCTCTTATCGACGCCTCCAGATCGTCGGCGCTTAAAAAGCCGAGCTGGACCAGAAGTTCGCCAAATAGAGGGACCTTGTTCGCCATCGTGAGCAGTCTGAATTTGCTATCGCTACAGCCGGAATTCCTGAACGCGCAATATTAGCAGACTTCCAGATTTGACATCCTCCCCTCCGTCAGGAAGGGGATTCCGGCTAAGCGGCTGTGACCGCCGACACGGAGGGTTCCTAATTCATCGAGGTTGCCGGAATTGCTTCTGGTCTTATGCCCTCTCCAAAGGCTTCTTTGGGCGCGCCCCGCCCTAGGGTACTGGCTTGGTTTTTGCCATTACCATACGTACGTATCGCACGGTTCAAATGGAAATGCAATACTCAATTTTCTTGCATCTTAATGCTGAACTGCCGGCTGCGCCGGCGGTGCTATCCTTCCGCGCCGTAAGTTTGATCAGGTCCGCCGTTAATGACCGCGCTCGAGACCGGCCACGACGAAATTAGCGGCCAGAGCCTGGCGCAGACCGATGCCGATGATCGGCGCCGGGTCAGGCAGATGGCGCGGCAGAAGGGGCAAAGAATTATTGTCGAAGTGTCCGACCAGATGCAGCACTTTTCCTTTTCCAAAAGAAAAGGTGACGGCAAGAATGCCCAGATGGTCTGGATCTAATGGTGCCAGATCGTGGCTGATAGCGAGGACCTTCACGGCGTCTGGCTTAAGGATGCGGATAGTTTGACTCTCTTCATCGAGTTTCCAACTGGCATTAGTAACAGTTGACTGGAAAAACTCACGGTCGGGCAGCACCACATGAGCATCTACGACGTTTCCTTTACTCTTGCCCCGATTCCATTCGACATAGCCGGGAAAGGTCTGGCGCAGCATGTTATCGAGCGCCCAATCGGTGGTCAGGAGATAGCCGCCGCGCATGACAAAGTCCCGCACTCCCTGCAAGGAGCTTCTGTCCAAGGTGCCCGCGCAATTGACCACGAGCACTTTGGTTCTCGCCAAGCCAATATTATTGAGTTGTCCGGAACCAATCGTCGTGTGCGGAATGCCTAGATTTTTCAAAGTGCGATCGGCTTTGTCCCAGGTTCCCTTTATCTCCAGAACCTCAATCGGATCGATGGCCGCAACCTTCAGCGAAAACTGCGGATGCGCGTGACTTAGCCAGGCGCGATAAACATCTTGATCCACTCGTACCGGCTTCGGCTTCTGGCTCAACGCATCGGTGTGTGCGATTCCGGCTCGAGAAAACACGTCATCGCCGGCATGCTCATGCCCGACATTGCCTTCCAGTATGGGCGTGTTGTTGACACTACCGGCAGTGCTTGACCTTATGGCATTGCCCTGCAAAGTCGGAGACTTCACTTTCAAAGTCATCGAGCTGCGCCCGATGCGCTCTGCCTTTTCGTTTCCGGCTGCCTCACTTCCATTTTCAGCAGCATCTTCCTGCCTGCGAGAAGCAGAACCGCCGAACGATGGTGCCACCGCCGGCATCGATTGCGTTTCTTTCTTTTCCGGACTGGCTACCGCGGCAACCGACTGCCAGGGCGCAAGCGGGCAGACAAAAAACAAGCTCATGGCCACGAGAATTGTCGCGATGAGATGTTTGTTCATCTTGGGCAGACGATTCAAAAGAACCTCAATTGCACGCTTTTCGGTTATACATATCAAACCGACGATGCTGAAAATCTTTCGTTCCCGCCTAAGCGACGCTGCGATACTAATTCCAGAGCTCGATAATGGTCGTCAAGATTGGCGCCAGCTTTTGAACGCTGACTGGCTTGTTCAGGTAATAGTTCATCTTCAAGCCGAGGGCACGCGCAATGTCCTCTTCCGCTTCTGACACGGTCAGTACTACAACCGGTATCTCTTCCAGCTTTGGATTGTCCTTAATGACCTCCAGAACCTCATGACCGTTTTTCTTGGGCATGTTCAAGTCAAGAAGAATCAGGTCCGGTCTTTCGGCGTCTTTGTATTTGCCGCGCTTGCTCAGGTATTCAATAGCTTGTTCGCCGTCTGTGACGATAGTCAAGGTATTCTCCAGCCCACTTTCCTTCAAAGCCTCTTCAGTCAAGGCAATATCGGCGGGGCTGTCTTCTACGAGCAAAATTTCCACGGGATTCTTCACAAACTATCTCCTAGATTCATCCGGCAGCACAAAGCACAATTCCGTTCCCTTTCCCAGTTGGGACTCAGCCCAGATAACGCCTCCATGATGCTCAACAATCTTCTTGCAAATGGCAAGACCGATTCCAGTACCTGGGTAATCAGTTTTAGCATTCAAACGACTAAACATACCAAAAATCTTGTTGAGATAGCGACTATCCATTCCAATCCCGTTATCTTTGACAGAAAATTGATAGTCTCCGTTCTCCCGCCGCCAGCTTATATGAATTTCCGGAATTTTGTCAGCACTGCGAAATTTCAGCGCATTGGCCAGTAAATTCTGAAAGAGCTGCACCATCTGCAATGGGTCTGCCACAACCATGGGAAGATCTTCGCATTTAATTTTTGCCCCGGTTTGCTCGATGCTAACACTCAAATTGTCTTGCACTTCTTGAACAACCGCATTCAAGTTGGTGACTTCAAAGCGTTTTTCCTGCGACCTGATTTTAGAATGCTCCAAAACCCCGCGAATCAGCTGTTCCATGCGTATGACGGCGTCATCGATAAAAGCCAGAAAGCGCCTGCCGTCATCGCCAAGAGCGTCTGAATGCCTGCGTTTGAGAAGATCGACAAAACCTTGCACGGACTTGAGCGGCTCTTGCAAATCATGAGCGGCTATTTTTGCAAACTCTTGCAATTCCGCATTCGAACGTGAAAGATTTTGCATCTCTTTAGCGAGCAACTGCTCCAAGCGCTTGCGCTCAACGATCGCAGTCAACTGCTTGCCGATATTGGCCATAACTTCCAGGAAGGGCGCATCCGGTCTTTCATTGTCAGACGAGAAAAATTCAACGATGGAAAACAGGCGAATTCCTTCGTAAACAGGCACTGCCAGTCCGCTTTTGATGCCCTGATGTTTGCTCAGCCAGACACAAAGCGCCGAATCATCCTTGGAGATATCATCCAACCACACAGGCGCGCCCGATTCCCACGACTTGCCGGCAATGCCGACGCCCATAACAAGCCGCTCTCTAAGCACCGAGTCGTCAGCGCGAATTTTGAAACCTTCAGGAAAGTACCAGACTTTCGAGACCTGACACTCGCCTTTCGACTCCGTATCCACGATGTTGCCGCAGCCAATTGACCAGCGCGTATGCGTGCAGACTTCCTTCAAAAGCAAGGCGACAGCGTCTTCTACACTGGGCGCCAGATTGATGGCAATGGTCACCGCTTGCAAAAGATCGACAAGCACCATTTTCTGCTCGAGAATA
The DNA here is from genome assembly GCA_964531315.1 of uncultured Candidatus Obscuribacterales bacterium. GTDB lineage: Bacteria > Cyanobacteriota > Vampirovibrionia > Obscuribacterales > Obscuribacteraceae > QKMZ01. The sequence continues at coordinate 16,331 of CAZHEZ010000046.1, forward strand.
ATCTTTTGCCTGAGGGTTTCCTCTGCAATGCGTTTTTCGGTAGTGTCCCTGGCGATGCGCGCATAGCCTCTGAGGTTGCCTTCAGCATCAAACAAAGGCGTATTGATGAAACTGACCCAATAGCGCGTGCCGTCTTTTCGTTTCCGCCAACCTTCGTCCTCATACCGTCCTTTCAGCACAGCTTCGCGCAGCCCATGTTGAGGCTCACCGCGATCGACTGCCGACTGAGGATAAAATATGGAAAGATTTTTGCCGACAATCTCTTCGCTGCTGTATCCCGTGATTCTCTCAGCCCCCGAGCTCCAGGTGACAATGTTGCCGTCCGTATCCAGCATAAAAATCGCGTAGTCTTTGGCGCTTTCAACCAGCAAGCGAAATTTTTCCTCGCTCTGCCTGACCAATTCTTGCGTGCGCGCTCGATCGATTCCGTAACGGATCGATCGTTTCAACAACTCACCGTCGATGCGACCTTTGATCAAATAGTCCTGGGCGCCTTCTCTGAGCGCTTCAGCCACTTGAGAGGCATCATCAGTGGAAGTAAGCACGATAAGCGGCGCGCTTTTCGCTTTGGCGCGCACGTTGCGCAGGGTTTCCAACCCTTCGGAATCCGGAAGCGAAAGGTCAAGAAGGATGCAATCAAAACTTGTATAGTCCAAACAGGCCAGTGCTTCTCTCAGCGAAGAGGCACTGGTAATCTGAAAATTGTCATTGCGCAAGATGGCGCTGACCGCCTTCAATTGGGCCCGACTGTCTTCGATTAGGAGAATTGACTGCGACATGAGCTACAATCCGTACAGGTACACTGCGTGAGGTTTTCCAGCGCCGCCAATGCTTAAATTTCTGCTCAAAACCATTGCCAGTGCTCTCGCCTTTATTTACATCCTGCCCGCGCTGCCCGGTATCGAATTCAAAGGTGGCTTTATCGATGCTGCCATATTGGCAATTGTTTTTGCATTCCTCTTATGGGTGGTTGAGGTTGTCGCCATGATGATCGCAACTGTGTGGACTATCTCCACGCTTGGGCTGGCGTTGCTTGTACTCATCCCTCTCTGGATTTTCGGATTCTGGGTCTTTCCTGCCTTAGCCCTTGAGCTGGTTGCCTTTGTGGCTCCCGGTCACCTCTCCATTCACGGATTCTTGCCCCCAATTCTGGGCGGCTTAACGATGATGATAATCAGCATGCTGACAGGTGGGCTGAACGCCACAATCAAATGTCTGGATAAGGCACGCGGACGCGATTAGAGGGCAAGTGCCGGGCTGGAGTTCATATGAACATATAAGAAGCAACCCGGGCCTACGTCTCTATTCGTCCGTAAACCCTGCGCAGCAACGGAAATTAACCACCGTAAGCGGCGGCGGCTCTTCCGGAACATAGGCGTCCAGCAGCGAGTCGAGCAGCGGTTTAATGAACTTGCAGCTCATTTGAGAACGCCGGCAACTGCCATGGCACATAAGGATCGGACAGAGGGTCGGATTGACGAATTCGGCGCGCCATTGCTCGAATAAGCCTGGCGGTGGGAGCGGACAGTTTATGCCCTCCAACAATTGAGCGGCGCCCTTGCAACATGAGCCCCCACAATCCATAGCTTTGACCGGGCGCTGTGCGGCAGTCTTCTGCACGGGCTCAGCGGCTGGATTGGCTGTGGATGCTTCCGCTTTAACTTCCGGTTGAGTTCTCAGCGGGCGCGCAATTCTCAATGATTCGTCCGCCTGTGCCGGGTTTGCCGCCAGTAAAAAAAACGCCAGCAGTGTTGCGACAAAAGAGAGACTGAACCGAATTTGGCGAAATGGCAACCGGTTAAAACCTCATGAAACCTCGCAGCGCACGTCCGCCACCAAGCCTGCAGATCGGGCAATGCAAACCACTCGATCGTAGCGCATAACTGGCTCCCACTGAGAGCGCGGCGCCGAAAAATGCACGTGTAGCGACGGACGCCACTGGATGTCCCCGGTGGGTGGCCTGCGTCATAGCCTGACTTTGCACAGATTGAAGCTGGAAGGGAGTCGGTTGAGATGTATTCATAACAGGCGGCTCCGGTTGTGAAACCGACATCTCAGGCGCATCCGGATCGTTCACATCGGCCATGGGATTAGCCTCTTCCTGCAGCTCTCTGGTTGTCTTGGCTTTAGCGCGATAGAAATTGGGAGCCTGTACCGGACCATTTTGTGATGTCTGGCCGTAGCCATAGGAGCCATCGCCTCCCGCAAAGCGGTCTGAATTCTCCATAGCTTCATTTCCTCTGCGCGCTGACTCTCGTCCGTAGAAATCTCTGATCTCGGCTTTTCTTTCTTCTAAGGTTTTGGCTTCGGCGCGATTGGAATCTGACGATGCGACGCTTTTGTAATCGTCAATTCTAGATTCATCGTTTCTGTAGGTCTGGTTTCTCGATTCGGCGGTCTTTACTGTCGGCTCCTTGGTTTTGGCATTGCGGTTGGCGGCAACATGGCGGCCGCTCCTTTGCGCATTAATCATGCCTTCCACCGAATCGACTGCCTCGCGCAGTTCTTTATCATCAGGACTGAGATTGAGCGCGGCGTGATAACTCATGAGAGCGGCAGCCAGATCATGCTTCTTCTCAGCCATGGCGCCCAGATTGAAATATCCGTCAGGATTGCGGGGTTCCAACAAAACGACTCGCTTGAATAATTGCTCGGCCCTTACGTCTTCGCCCTTGCGATGAGCTTCCATCCCCTCGCGCAATAATGCCGTCACCTGATTGACTTTGGGCGGCGCACTGCGAGAAATGCGATTGGCACTGGCGGAAGAATTAGTCACAGGAGCGCTGCTCACGGACGGGTGAGGTTTTTCTGTCCTCGGCTCATCCATTGATGCTGTCTCCGGAGTCAGAGTTATCTCTGGCTTTTTGATTGCGCCGGGCGCTCCTTTGATTGCCGGTTGGGCGGCGGTGTTGCGAGCCCCTCTGGCGCCTTTCCTGCCCTTGCCTTTGAGCGTGGACTGATCAAGCTTTTGCACGGCAAGCTTGCCACCAGTCTGGGCGGGCTTTTCGGTTGCCACTTTCGCTTTTGGAACTTCCGGCTGCAAGGATCCGGGCTCAGCAGTTTTTGTCTCAAGGGCGGACTCAGGCTTTGGAGAAACCTCAGGGGGCACCGGTGCGGACGGTTCAGGTTTTACCTGGGCGGCAGGCTCGGGTTCTGCCGCTGCTGCCGGAACTGGTGCCGGTTGCCCTTGCGCTTCCGGCTTCTTTGTGGCCGGCAATTGTTTGCGATCAATTAAAAGGGTGGACGCTAATCTTTCAATGCGCTCTTCGTCCGACCCGGATTTGTGCCTGCCGAATACACGTTTTTCTGCACGATCGAGGCGATCATCTATATCGCCGTCTCTGGAAGGCTCACCGAATAAAATCGTCTCAGCCTTGGCCAGAGCCGCTTCATCATCGTCGGCAGCCCATACAGGCAAAGGCGGGCTCAAAAGACAGAGCGCCAAAGCCACGCTCACTCCACGATGAACAAGGATCAACGGTGACAGCCTAGCCTTCGGGCTTTGAGGGTGCATGTATTAGACCACGAAGCTGAAAGTACTAAATATATTATGCCCCCCGACGCTAATCTGCGCTCGAATGTTCCCGCGGGACGAACAATATTCAGACAGTCGTCGCCTCAAGTTGCTCATACTTCAACAAGCTTCTTACCTGGGCTAACACTCACCGCGTACTGGTTTTACTTGCCGCGCTCAGAATGGTTTCACCGACTCTTTATCGCCCGGGAGGAAAGCATATGATGCGCAAAATTGCTGTCTCTTTGTTTGTGGCGCTGGCCACTGTTACACCGGCGTTTTCTGCAATTCCGTCCAGCCTGACCGACGCTCAATTGACCGAAGAATTTAAGGGCTATTCAGGCGCCTTTGAAATAAAAGACTTGAGCGACGGGACAACCTTTCGCTACAACGACAAACTTTTGAAAGAAAAGTACTGGCCTTTATCCACTTTCAAAATACCGAACGCCTTGATTGCACTCGACAGTGGCGTGCTCAAAGTCAACGACTCGACAATGAAGTGGGATGGGTTTAAGAACGAGCTGGAGACCTGGAATAAAGACCAGGATATGCAGAGCGCCATGACCAATTCGGTTGTTTGGTACTATCAGCGCGTCGCCGAAAAGATCGGCAAAGAACGCATGCAAAAGTACTTGCATACACTTAAGTACGGCAATGAAGATTCTTCCAGCGATCTGACAACATTCTGGCTCGGGCCAGAAGGCTCGCTTCAAACCACAGCCGACCAGCAAGTCGATTTTCTGACCGGATTGTTTGAAGATAAATTGCCGGTCTCGAAACAATCGATGAGTGATGTTCGCAAACTCATTCAATTGAAAACGGAAGGTGACAATACGCTCTTTGGAAAAACCGGAACCATGAGGGGGAATGTCTTCGGTTGGTTTGTCGGCTCGGTGAAACATGCCAATAAAACTTACGTGTTTGCCACCAATATACGCGCTAAAGACAATGCATCTGGCAGGAAAGCCCGAAAAATAACCGAGTCCATTCTTGCAAAAATGGGGCTTCTATAGAGGCGACGCCGGAGCCTCATCTGAAATTCGCGCCAATAGGGTAAAAAGCTGAAAGAGAAAGCGTACCAGTTGCGTGACTCTTTCAGCGGTATCCTATTTTGCGGACGCGGATTTAGAAGCGACAGATGTTGATGAATAAACTCATGGAGCCATATTGGCAGGAAGCGCTCGATTGGAGAGGGCTGGCGCTGCCGCTGGAACTTGAAACACAAATAGCTCAAAAGATTGCCCAGCTGGATTCTTCTGAGGAAGAACACTTTCACCTGCGCGACTTCGGCATTTTCAAAGACTATTTGAGCTTTGGGCTGCGCGCTGTCGAAAGTCTCTTCGAACGCTTCCGAAAGTTCGAAAGAAGCGCACCACTGGTGGCGTATATTTCATTGGACGACGGCAGCTTGATGGACGAAGAAACATCTGAGGAAGATTTAGAATTCTGGTTTGATTGCGCAGTACACTTTCACTTAAAGGGTGACTGCAAATCTAATTTCATGCAAAATAATATAGACGAATGCATGCAGCCAGTTTTGATTATTGATTCAAATGATGCCATTTTTCAAACGTGATCCAAAACAAAAACCCAAGACCAAGATTGTCACACTGGAAGAACAGGTAGGCATCGATAAAGAACGCTGCTTGCAAATGATGGCTGCTGCAGAAAGCGCAGTCAAAGCAAGAAACTTTGCCCAGGCTGAAGATTTATATTCGGCCTGTTTGCCTATCATGGAGCAGATTTATGCCGGCGACAGCAAGGCCATGGCCGACTGCCTGACCGCCCTTGGTGATGTTTACTACTGGCAGGACAAATTCGGTCTGGCATTGCCTATCTATCAGCGTCTTCTTTCCATGCGCGAAAGAATGAAGGATTCCTCGCCGGCATCTCTTGTCACTGCTTACTTGAAAAATGCCAAGGCGCAGGAGCACCTCAGTAATATTGAAGCAGCTCAAGACATGTACAAGCGCGGCTCAGAAATTGCTCAAAAAACTCTGATGCTCGGGCATCCGCTTTTGAGCAGCATCCTGGAAGCTTACGCGAATTTCTTGCAGGAAAGAACTGCCAATCGCGGATTGGCGGACGACATGCGCCGCAAAGCAAAAATCAGCCAGGAAACATATGTTGATCCTGCCCTTCTCAAAAGCGAAGCCATGGAAGGAAAAGTGCGGGAAAAGGCGTGGAAGGATATCGCCGTCAAAAAAGAAAAGGATCCTGCTATCTGGAAAACCGCCGAGGAGGAAGAGTCCAAGCATCCACTCGTTAAGGCGCTCAGAAATCTGCGCAAACATCCGCGCCTGGCAATTGCATTTTTGACTTTGCCTGTTTCGCTTGGACTGCTCATTGTTGTCGTCTCCGCCACTTACTATTTAACCGGCGGAGAATCAGTACAGGTACCGATTGTTCATACAAAAGACATATTCAGATCGGCAGACGGACAGCTGGCAATTGAAGTATTGCCGGACCATAGATTGTCGGCCAAAACTTTTGACGACGAAGTAAAAGTGGACTACATCACGCTCAGCAATCCATGGCGAGAGCTGGAGTATTTTTATCTTGAATCGCCGAAAAACGACATTATTTTTTATAAGGATGCAGACAGTCTGGTCGACTCCAAAGGCAGCGTTTTAGAGTCAGGCACAGCCCCTCAGATTTCCACAATCATGGATATGGAACGACTGGGTGAGGGGCTGCACAAAGCAAACACACTTTCGACAGACCAGATGCGCAAAGGAAATTTAAGCGAGTATTGCGCTCAATTTTCATACGAAAATCCATATACTCATAAGAAAGAAGAGCCCAATGTATTATTTGCAGAATTTGATACTGCCGCTCGGCCGGAACAGCTCGCCGATTACTTCAAACGCGCACGAACATTCGATCCGGAATCATTATCTAAACGCTTTATCGTAAAATTCGCCAATGGAAAAATACCGGTGACCCGTGCGTTGATCAAGTGTCTGGTTGTGCCCAACGCTCGAAATACGAACAAGGCCTCTTTCTTTATCGTCGCCACAGACGACAGAGGTGCGCTGCTCAGGCAATCGGAAGGCCAGCCCAGTCTCCTTGTCAGCAGCATCGCCGGCGGTGCGCCGGAATTCAACCGAGGGAAAGGAGAAAGTGCAAAAATCCCGGCGTCGGCAAGAGTGGTCATATCGAAAGTGACGAAAGAAAACATCAGCATGGCAGCCAATCTGCTGGCCTGGATTTTCGTCCTTCTTCCGATCGTGCTCGCCGGCTACAAAGTCTTCGCGCCAGCTCTGAACAGATCGCAGTATGCCGGCAAAGAATCGATTAATGAGATCTGGCTGTCCTACGTCTACGTGATCGCTTTGTTTGCCTATATCTGTTTCTTCACAGGCGTAGTTTTTTTCGTGATGAACCTGTGAGATGAACCTGTGATGCAGGCAAGGACGTGGCAGGATAGACAGGCTGCCGCCCTATGCTTTCTATAAATCCAAATCCGCAAGAACTAGCGAACCAAGCCCCAGGTTCCTTCTACTGTTTGCTCGGACAGAACCAGGCGCAGATGGCGAATGACAGAACGCAGTCCTTGCGCATCGCAATCGGACGGGGCGGTGAAAAGCAATGCTTTCAAGGAAACAATCGCTGTCTTCAAAACTTCAATGCTGTCATTCTCATCGACTAGATCGAGACAATCAGCGACGCGGTCGCCCCAGAGGCGCGCCCGTCTTTTTACTTCAAAGGGCAATTTTCTGTAGGTGGACTGACTGCGCGCCGGAGCTCCATCCAGAAGGATGTTGTTGATCACCCACTGGCGCTGAGCCTCGTATCCGTGGCCAAGCGCGAAAAGATTGCGGCTGGGATCGCCGTAGAAAAGATATTGCTCAACCGCTTGAATGATTTCTTTGGTCGGTTTGGGACCAGCCAGATTGCGAGCGTAATATCCGCGACCCTTACGCCAGGCACCGGGTATGATACCAGGTGGCAATCCACCGAATATATCTCTGACTTCCACAAGGTTGTCTTCAAGTTCAGAGACGGGACAAATGTACTCTTTCAAGTAACTGATGTTACTGGGCAGCTCTTGCAACAACTACCAATTCCTCACAAACACCAATTAAAAACACAGGACTCAATAATCGATTTGACTCTCCTATGTTAAGTCGTTGAACGATCGTTGTCGAGCAAAGTGAACGATTACTTATCCCTTGATAACCGCATTCGGCCTTACTATTTTCGGTGATCCAGGCGGCTCATTGTTGTGAAGCGCACCGCACCTCAACGACCTCAGGGATCTGCATTGTCAAAGCTGATTCGCCCAAAAATACAAATCTATTTTTGCAACAGAAATTCAGAAGAATTTGTGTTTTGTTCTCTGAACAACACTATTTAGCAAACTTTGTTTCGGATTTACCACGAACCGACGCCGCCGCCGCCGAATCCGCCGCCGCTAAATCCGCCGCCTCCAAAGCCGCTGAATCCACCACCACCACCAAAGCCGCCCCAGCCGCCGCCACCGCTGCTGCCACCACCGCCACCGCCGTAGCCTGAGCTTGGAATAACGGGCGCCTGAGTGAATCCAGATTGAATCGAGTACATGCCGCGTCCGAGATCGTCGAAATACCAGACCGGATCAAATGTGGAATACGAACTTCCATTGTTATAAGGCTGATAGAATTCCGGCGGCGCCGTGAGCAATTCTTTGAATTTTTCCGCCCAGATATCACCACAACCAAGCACCATGGCATAAGGCAAAAGGCGCCCGAAAACGGTCGGATCTTCTTTGGCAAGAACAGCAATACGCTGCTTCTCCGCCTTCTCTACAAAACGCTTGAAAGACAAACACTCGGCCAATGCCTTAGAACCAAGTTCGGTGCGGGCCGGCATGGCGCCGGCCGAGATCATAGTGATAATGCCGGAAATTGCCAGACCAAGACCACCGGCAACTCCTTCATTCCAGGTGTTGCACGCCATATACAACCCGGCACTCAGCAGTATGATCATTCCTATGCCCCGGAAGAAACTGCGATCTGATTCAGGATGGCGCGTGAAATAGCCGCCATTCAAAAGTTGAGACCAAATTGAAGTTTTGATGTCGACTATATGAGGCTGAAATTTCCCCTGCAGAGTAGACAAATATGTTTTGTCGGCCACGTACCCGAAAAGCGCGCTCATGAAAAACATTTCGTGCCGTTTCAAGGGAATGGCACCTGATGGCGGCGAGAGTTTCGTGAATTCATAGTCCTTGTCGCTCATCATCAAGATGCCTTGATAAGGAATCTGTTTTATCCTCAGATAGCCTCGAGCGGCCAGATCGATAAGCGTCGAAGTGATATCAGGCAGGTCGATTTTCTCGTCGATAAGAGTGCCGACTTCGGCCGGAGTCAGATCGTACGGCGGCGTAAATTCAACACCGACGGCCAGGCGAGGGCCTTTGTCTTTGCCTTGAAATAGCCAGTACAAATACAACATTAATGATGTGCCCAGCGGCAATACGATCGCCGGATACCAATCCAGAAGCGTGTCTTTCGCTTCCTGGAATTGTGACGGTGGCGGTATGGACCCTTGTGGAAGTCCGGCGACTATGGTCAACCCCTCGCCTGCGGCCAGGTTCTTGGCACTGAATACGATATCATTCTGGTCACGCTTGGAGGCGGCATGTTTGGGCGACCCGAAGGATCCTACATAACTGGTCGTTTTGATGTTTTTGATGGACACGCCGGCCGGAGCAATTAGTGTTGCCTTCACCGAGTCAATCGGGAAATTGCTTTCGTTGCCGGTGACATTCCAGTAAAACTCAGGAGCATTGTCAAAATAATTGATCACGCGCCTCAAGTTATAAGCAATCTTGTACGTATTCACTCCTGTAACTTGAACATTGGCATCGCCAACTTTGACGACCAGATCGCGGTCGACTTGTTTGACTTCATACGGGACGGCATTGCCAAACTTGTCCTTCACCGAAGTAAAACGCAGCGGCGTCGTATAAAGGCCGCCTTTGCGATTGTAGATAACGGGAATAAAACGGCGAATCCCATGCCGAAAACTGGTACCGAAATCCATTATCAGCGTCTCTTCTACCGACGCAGTGCCGTCTTTGGCCAAAGTGATTTTCGAATCCCAGGACTTAATGCGCTCAGCCAGTGCCGGTGTCGCTGAAAGCAGGAGAAAGCACGCCAGAAGGATCAGCCTGGATAGTCTGCCGACCTCTGAGCTGAAGAATTTCATCGAGTGTCCTCTTTTGTCTGTTAGGAAACCTGGGGGAGGCCTTGTTGCCGTGTTTTAGCTTTTGTGCGACTGGCAGTGAGTATTCCCATTCTTATCGTTCCACCGCCTGGCAACGCCTTCTTTAATCAAACAATTATATATGAGTTCCACCCCTGGGCCGAAAGCTCAATCTCCAACCAGGCGACGGTTTCATAGCTTTCTAGCCAAGAGCTGGAAGGCAAAAGCAGCCTCTATCAGAGGTATAATCGAACCACCATCGGGAGGTTTGCATGTACATAGGAATCGGAATGCTGGTTTTCCTGGGCGTCATCGCTCTCTGGATGGTCGGCACGTACAACCAACTGGTCATGCTCAGACAAAGTTGCAGAGAGAGCTGGTCGGCAATTGAGACTGAATTGCGCCGCCGCTACGATTTGATTCCCAACCTTGTAGAAACCGTCAAAGGCTATGCAGGGCATGAGAAAGAAACATTAGAGGCGGTAATCAAGGCTCGCAACAGCGCCGCTGCCGTTTCCGGAGCGCCGGAAGCCCAGTCTATGGCAAACAATGTGCTGACAGGCGCCCTGACAAAACTAATGGCACTCAGTGAAGCCTACCCGCAGCTGAAAGCCAACGAAAACTTCAACCAGTTGCAGGCTACCCTCAATGACACAGAAACCCGAATTTCCCAGGCCCGGCGCTTTTACAACGCCAACGTGCGCGAGATGAACACCGCCTGCGAAACATTCCCGTCGGTTTTTATCGCTGGTCCCATGGGTTTCAGACCCCAGACCTATTTCGGCATCGAAGACCCTAATGCCTTTGATCCTGTGAAAATCAGCTTCAGCGGTAACAACGCGTCTCAGGAGCCGGGTGGAGTCATCAAACTTAATTCCACCGTCGAGGAAAAAAGGAACTGAAAACGCCGCTGCTAAAAGCTCCGGGCGCCGTCAACCATGCCAAAGATTCTTGTAGTTGAAGACGATCTCGATCTGCGCTCGATAGTTGAAGATTGGCTCAAACACGAGCATCACCTTGTCGAAGTAGCCTCCAAAGGCGATGAGGCGATGGAATTGATTGGCATCTATCCTTACGACTTGATTATCCTGGATTGGCAATTGCCCAATATGAGCGGCATCGAGATCTTGAAAAAATACCGCCAGAAAGGCGGCAAAACTCCGGTTTTAATGCTCACCGGTCAGGATCAAACCGATCATATCGAAACCGGGCTGGACTCTGGCGCTGACGATTATCTGACCAAACCGTTTCACATGAAGGAATTGTCCGCAAGAATAAGAGCCTTGCTCAGACGACCTCAAACCGTCACCGAAAATGTTCTTCGGGCCGGAGAATTGTGTCTCAATCCCCGCACGTTTGCGGTCACCAAGGGCGGTGCAGAAATCAGGCTCTTGCCGAAAGAATTTGCTCTGCTTGAATTTCTCATGCGCCACCCCAATCAAGTTTTCAGCGCCGATGCTTTGCTAGATCGGGTCTGGCGCTCTGAAAATGACGCCGCTCCCGAGACTGTACGCACTTGCATAAAACGCCTGCGCAGAAAGATTGACGGCGAAAGCGATGATTCTCTTATTCAAACCCTGCACGGCGTCGGTTACAAACTGCACTGCCCCGAAGCGTAGCCGGCGCGTTTCATCGCCCCCTCGTAGCCGGCGCGTTGCACGCGCCTTTCAAAAAATTCCGCCTGCCATTTCAAAAATCCCGCCCGCAGTTTCAAAACCCCGCCAGGTGTTTCAATATCCCTCCCGCGGTTTCAAAAAACCCGCGTGCAACGCGGGAGCTACAAAAAACCCGCGTGCAACGCGGGGGCTACAAAAAATCCGCGTGCAACGCGGGAGCTACAAAAAACCCGCGTGCAACGCGGGAGCTACGAGGTATAACTCCATTAGATGCGTCCCCTGACGCGCTCGTACCCAATTTCCGGCGGCTAATAAATCGCGGTGAGACTGAAGCTCTCCCATAAAGGATTGATTCTTGTAGCCATCCCGCTCATCTTCGAGCTGGGTTTCGTCGCCACGCTTTACCAGATGCTCAATGAAGCAGAAATTGAAGTGCAGAAAGAAGCCCGCGCTCGTGCCATTTCCAAAGAGCTAAACAAATTACATTCGCTCATGACTCAGCAGGCAGCCGGCATCTCTGGCTATGGTCTGATCGGCACCATGGGCATGGCCAAAAGGTATCAGCACGCCTCTGATTTGATACCAACGGTTTTTGCGGAATTGAGACGGCTGGTAGGCGGCAACAAAGAAGAAGAGAAAAAAGTCGATGACCTGGAAGAATTTCTCACCGGTGCAATTCAAGACTTTCGCTCCGTCAAACGCATGATTGATTCCGGTGAGCAAGCGTCAGCTCGGTCTTACCTGAATTCAATGCGCAGCAAGATTCCCATGCTGGCATCGAAGTTTGACACGCTAGCCCTGGAAGAAAAAAAGATTGAAGATCTCAGCCCCAAGCTTCAGGCAGAGTCACGAGAAAGAATCAAGCTGTGGTTGATGGCCGGTGTCGCTCTCAACATCATTATTGCCGTTTCACTGGCCGTCTATTTCAACCGCGGCACAGCTCGCCGGCTCAATGTCCTCATGGACAATACTTACAGGCTGGCCAGCGGAATGCCGCTCAATCCGCCTTTGCCCGGTGGTGATGAAATTGCCCATCTGGACAAGGTTTTCAATGAAATGGCTGTGGCCCTTAAGGAGGCGGCCGAGAAAGAACGCGAAGTAATGGAAAACCTGCAGCAATCAGAAAGACGCGTCAGAACAATTGTCGAGACGATGCCTACAGGGCTCGTAATCATTAACAAAGATGGCCAGGTGGAGTCGATTAATCCGGCCACAGAAAAAATGTTCCGCTGCGATCTCGCTTCGCTTGCCAATAAGCCCGTCCAGCGCTTATTTCCCAAAGCCGCATCCGGAGTAGAAGACTTCACGGAAATGCTTTTGACCAAAGGCAAAGGACACATTCTGGAATTCGAGGCGGCAAAATCAGACGGCGAAACTTTTCCGGTTGAATTGTCTGTCAACGAATTTGAGGCCTTCGAAGGCGAGCGCTATATGCTGGTCATCCTCGACATCAGCGAAAGGCGCGAAGTGGAGCGCATAAAGCAAGAATTCGTCTCGATGGTCAGTCACGAACTCAGATCGCCGCTCACCTCCGTGCAGGGCTTTCTCTCACTGCTGGCTGAGGAAGTTTATGGCGGCTTGAACGAGCAGGGCAAAAAAAGCGTTTCGCTTGCCGAACGCAGCGTAACAAGATTGATAAAGCTGATCAACGATTTGCTGGATATCGACAAACTGGAAGCCGGACGACTGCGGATGAACTTCAAACATACCAGCATGGATCAGGTTGTGGAGCGTGCCTTCGATGCCGTGCACAATCTGGCCGGCATAGAAAAAATCAAATTGGAGAAAAAGGGAAAACCGGCTGAATTAATAGCCGATCCCGACCGGCTTGTGCAGGTGCTGGTCAATCTTCTCTCCAATGCCATTAAGTATTCGCCTCAGAAGAGCAAAATCACGGTAGAAACATCGATCAGTAAGAATGTTACGGAAGTGAAGGTAATAGACCGCGGCGCCGGCGTACCAGAAAAATATCATCAATCGATTTTTGAAAGATTCGAACAGGTGAATACGCCGGACAGAGCTCAGAAAGGCGGCAGTGGATTGGGTCTGGCGATTTGTAAAGCAATCGTAGAACAGCACGGCGGGCAGATTGGCCTTATTTCAGAAGAGGGCAAAGGGAGCACTTTTTGGTTTAAACTACCTGAATCTCCGCCAGGATATGACGACTTCGATGACGAGGATGACGAAGATGAAGGCAGCGAAAATGCCTAATTTTTCTCGCAATCGCGGGATTGCCTCTGCGCTCGCATTGGCGTTGTTGCTGGCGCCTTCAGCACCGGGCTACGGACAAGACTCCTGGGACGAAGGCAAGGCAAATAGCAGCCCGAGCGCCAACCGCCAGATTGAAACGCCCACCAAGTCTGCGTCAGCGGCAATCACGCCGACGCTGCCTTCCACAGCCAGTATGTTCGATCGCCTCATGCAGGCGGGGCTGAAAGCCTCGGCAATCAGGGCCGATGAGGATGCTGAAGCCAAGTTCTTAGATGCAATCAAAGAAGCCAAAAAGCTTTATGCCAAACCCGATCAATTGATAACGGCTCGCCTTGCCCTGGCGGACGTTTACACGCAGGAAGAAAGATACATTCCGGCCGGCGAGCTTTACAATCAATGCCTCGGCATGTCCAAATTGCAATACGGGTCGAATAGCTTGCCCTATGCTCATTGCCTGCATGGCGCTGCCTCCGTCGCTTTTCACCGGGGGTTATTTGCCAAAGCAGAACCTCTGATAAAAGACGCAGTCGAAATCAGAAAAGAATTGCTCGGCGCTAAGAGCCATGATTTAGGCGAAAGCTATATCCTTATGGGCTTAGTAGCGGGCGCCCGCGGATGGTCTGAGGAAGCGCATTCCACATTGCAACAAGGATTGGAGATACTGGAGGAAAATCCCGGCACGCGCTCGCTCGATCTTGCCGACGCCTTGCGTGAAACGGCCTTGTTCTATCATTCGATCGGCAAACGCAGTCGTTCGCGAGACTATTTTGAACGCAGCTACAGCATAAAAGACAAATCCGTTAACTTCGAACAACCGCCCAAAATCCAGGGCAGTGTGCGATTTAAATGGGAAGACGGCAGCCCCAGATCACAAGAATTTTCCGACGCCGATTTTCCTCTCAAGTATTTAGCCACCAATCAAGTACGTGTCGCCTGCACAATTGTCGACCTATGGGAAATTGTCGGCGTGCTCATTTGCATAACCAACATTGGCGACAAGCGTATCGATCTGGGGCTTGGCAAAGCAAATTTGACCGAGTTTGCCGAACCGCGCAAACCGCTTTTGCTGATCAACGAAAACACTTTTGATTTCAGACGCCGGGAACGCACCATGTGGGACTACACCTACAATCGCCCCTGGCTAGCCAATATCCAAAAGACTCGAACCGTACGCGGCTTTGTTCCATCCAAAGGTCACGACATGTTCCGCGGCCCCAACATCTTCGGCATTTACGGCAAATGGGGCGGAACACCGCGCATTCTGCCGCCCGATAAATTCATGCTCAACCGTTCTCCTGAAGAACTGGAAGAACAGGCTCAGGCTGTAATCGAAGAAGATTTGATTCGTTCGCGCAACCAGGGCGCATTCGGGCTGGTTCCAATCACGCTCGAACCATTTGAATCGAGAACGGGGGAAATCTTCTATCTCAATCCACGCAAAGAAGAATTGCAGGTGACAGTGCCAGTTGGCAATGCGATTTTCTCCTTTCCTTTCCACGCACCGAAAAAAAGATTCCCGCAGTAAGAGCTAAAGACAAGAGCCTTCTTTTGAAAGCAGCTATGAGTCTTTCAACATCTCCGCATATCCTTCTTTGAAGGTTGGATACTTGAGTTCCTTCTTCAATTCCTTGCGTATCTTTGCCGCATTGACTTTCCGGTTGCCGCGCTGCGTGTAGTGACACTGCTCAAGCGGCACGGATTCAGGAAATGGCAGATTGAGCCTTTCTACCAGCCATTCAACAATCTCTCGGTGCGTGGTCGGCAAATCGTCGCCGGCAACATAAACTTGTTTCTTAATCCTGGCAACAAGCGCAGATAAAATCATATCGGCCAGGTCTTCGACATGAATGCGCGAGACGAAATTACTGCCGTCGCCAGGCAGTCGATATGATCCGCTCAAAAGTCTTTGATGCAAACCGTTGCCGCAACCATAAATTCCCGGCGCTCTAATTATCGTTGCTCCGATATGACGCCACTGATCCTCCGCCTCCAGCCTCGCTAATGCATGCTCTGAGTCTCTGTCCAAAGGCGTCTTTTCATCGATAACTCCTTCGGCCTTGCCATAAACAGCAGTCGATGAAATATAAACAATGCTCATCGCCTCTTTTGCAAGTTTGATTGCAGAAGCATCAGAAATTTTGTCTGGAGGAAACGAAACGACGGCAAAAGCTCCCGCAAGCAATGCTTTGAGATCGCTTTGTGTGCCTGTATTTCCGAAGGATTCTATTAAGACCGGCTCCACCCCGGCCAATTTTATCTCTTGCGCCCGCTCTGCACTGCGGGTGGTGCCATAGAGATCGAAATTGCCGCTCGCCCTGGCAGCCATAGCGCCAGCGACCTGACCGAAGCCAAGAAAAACCAGTCTCTCTTTCTTCCTAGTCACACTCAGGGCTTATCCCAGCCCATCTCTTCAACGGCATCGTCAAAAGACACGCGCATGCGTTCACAATAGTGCAGGGCAATAATCGCCTGTTCGATCTTCAAGCGTTTTTGCTCAATCAGATCGTGACACTGATTGGCTGCACCAAGCAGTATCTTATCCAACTTGCCTGCCGCAGTAAGAATTTTGACTACGTCTCCGCCGTGTTTTTTCTTGACGGCTTGAGCTGTCTGAACATCTTGATCCGTAAGCAGTCCGGCTTTGACAAGCAGACCGATCACTTTCGAGTCCATCGAATTTTTCGCTATCGCCTTGCGCGCGCTCTTCGCATCGACACCGTAATGCTCACGGATGAAAGCTTCCAGCGCTTCCTCGCGGCTCAGCGCGCCGGTGCGCACCACTTCCTGCAAATTAAGCGCCGCCTTCAAAACAGGCACGCTAATCAGTCCAGCTTCGATAAGCACTTGACCCAGGGGCGGTGCCGTGGCCTGGACATCAGACGAATCAACTTTCTTAGCCGGTGTCGCGGTAAAAGTCATGTTGTCGACTTTGCCGCCTCGTGTATGAGCGCGCCGCACGGCTTCGCCCGCTTGTTTAGGATTGAGTTGACCAGCCTTGACCATACCTTGCAACTGCAAAGCCGCGTCCAACGTAGGCTCCGGGATCAAACCTGCTTCAACCAGGAAGTGTCCGAGCAGGAAATTCGGGCGTTTGGCGAGCATATCCCCGCCGACCGCCGGATAGGTCCCGGACGCATAAGGATCAACAGAAGGATAGGAGCCAGAACCATAAGGGTTGTTGGCAGCCGGATAAGTCCCGGAGGCATTCGGATTCGGACTGCCGACCGCCGGATACGTACCGGAAAGCGCATTTTGCTGCTGCCCTTGAGAGGGATCCTGAGGCATTTGCTGCTGCGGATAACCTGGCTGCTGCGGGTAACCGGGCGGCATTTGTTGCTGCGGATAGCCGGGCGGCAATTGCTGTTGCGGATAGCCCGGCGGATAGCCATAGCCGGGCGGATAACCATATCCGGGCGGATAGCCGTATCCTGGCGGCATTTGCTGGGGGTAACCAGGCGGGTAAGCATAACCGGGCGGATAGCCATATGGCATTTGCTGATAGCCGGGCGGATAAGGATAACCAGGCGGCACCTGCTGCGGGTAGCCCGGCGGATAACCAGGCGGCTGCTGAGGCTGCTGGGGCTGGGGCTGCGGTTGTTGTGGTTGGGGCGGAGGTGGCGCCTGCTGCGGTTGAGCCTGCGGCTGCGGCGGCGGCTGGGGCGGCTGTTGCGCCTCTGTCATCAAAGCATTCGACTTGTCATAGGCCGCAAAGGAATGACCCGGCTCAGCAGTTTGTGCGCCCTGTCCATTATTTACCGGTTCGAGCCTGGTATACGACACCTCTGGCGGCATAGCCACTTTCTGAATTTCTTGCGGCAGGGACAAATGTAAAACGTCTTGCAAAAGCTCGACATCATCAAAGGGTGTGCTCCACACAACTCTGGAAGCGGAGCCCTCGCCCTCATACAGCGTCCACATCGGCTCTTGCGTGCCGCCGATTTCGGAGCGGACAGTAAGACTCCACTTACTATTGAGAGCGGAAAACGGCAGCTCGACGGTGCAACCCTTATTGACTGTGGCTTCCTGAAGCAAATTCCTCAGGTCGCTCATGCGGGGCGGATATTTCATCGGTTCCAGGCGAACCTGGCGCTTGGGTTTGTACATCAATCAGTCCCATTTTAATCTTCAAGGTAATTGTGCCCGCCGTCATACAGTGATCAACCTAAATATCTTATTTAGTAAGGAATTCCAGCATTATCAGACGAGATCCGTGCAAAGAACAGCCTTTAAGCACCGATAATTGACTTGCTTGAAAGAAAAAAGAGCAAAATCACCAGGGCAAACGCAAGAACGGCCGCAAAGTGCAGATAACTCAAAACTGAAATAACTTTCCATCGCCCGGACCCAAATTGATCGAAAACTCTCCCTCCAGGTCGGGAGACAGGCACTTCCATGAACCGTCGCGCCTCTGAAACTCTTCAATCGCCTCAGTCCCCAGCACTTTGACTTTCGCAGTCACGGACTTTGAATAGTCACGATTGACGATCATGAATGCTTTCTCTTTGTCGCCTTCGCCAAAGACCCCAACAACAAATTCTCCAGGCGACGTAACTTGCACCGGACAGTCAGAAGGTGGCCCGACTGCTCCAGGCGGAAACGGAGCCGTCTGAAAAACATAAAGCGAATCCATAGACATCAAGGTGGGACTCAAAGCGGACATTTCCTGGTTGAGTTCGCCAACTACATCGGCCAGGGGTGTTTCCTTTCCGTCTTGATACAAGCCACCGTGAGCCTTGGGACCCCAGTAGAGAAAATAGCTCAAGCCTCTGCCGCCATATGCCAGAGTCGTGTAGACCTGCCACCGCAATTGGGCCGGTGTCGGCAGAGTCCAATCACGCTCCAGGAAATTCGATGCCTGAATAATGTTCATGAACGGTATGTCCGCCTTCTGCGCGCAGTCTCGGATCAGACGCAGGTGGACGAAGTACAATCCGCCCACTGGTGATTTCTGGTTGCGCAGAAAGTTGTAATAGTCATAACTAAGTAAATCCGGCTTGAATTGCTTGATGTATGAGTTGATGTAGTCCCTGTATGCGAGAGCCGGATCCTTCAGCGTCGTCGCCTTAACACCAAACAATGGCAGCAAGTTGATGAAACAGAAATGACGCGGATCCTGAGCCTTTATGTGGCTGACGAGCTTCGCGAGTTCTGGGAAATCAGCCTCGGTCGGTTCGTCAAAAATGTAATAACCATCGAGCGCAGGGTCATCCTTCACACGTTTGATGAGCGCGTCCAAGTGCTTTAATTTCGCCGGCGAGTGCAGAGTGGACGTCGAAAAAAGTCCATGCTGAAGCAATACTTTGATGTTGTATTTGGTGGCAAGCGGCAACCCTTCTTCCGATGTGGGTATCAAGTTGAAGTGATCGCCTGCAATCATTTTGAAATACTGATCCTGCGCAGGAGGTGAGCAGCAATAAGTAATCAAAAGATTCTTCTGCTTCCACGCACTTGTGTCTCGCGGGGCTTGCCCATCTCTGGTCGTTAGCGTTTTGGAGCTGAGAAAGAGGAAGGCGACAGCAAGCAGAGGGATTGAAGCAATTTGCAGGATTCTTGACTTAGCTTGCTGCAATGAATTGAAACCTCAGGAAAACATGCAGACATTATATGCCGATGTTCATAAATGCCGGGCTGGTGCGCGCCTGGCAAAAAACTCATGCCCAATGAAACTTAATCTTTGGCGATACTCATGGTGGGGTTAGGTATACGGACGTCAGCGAATCTATTTTCAGAAAAGCAGGACCTTTTATTGCAAAGCATAGTCTTAACCAAAATGCTGTAGGTAAACACAATTGGTTAACTTGCCCAAAAATGATGAACCCGTGAACCATTCGAAAAGTTTGCCTGAATTGCCAGAATTGTCAAAGTGCGCCGACGAAAAAATTCACATTCCAGGCAACATTCAACCACACGGAGTGTTGCTCGCTTTGACTGAGCCTGATCTGACGATCGTTCAAGCAAGCGAATCTGTTTCTTCTGCATTTGGCATCTGCAGCCAAGCACTTATTGATCAACCACTGAGCATACTCATCGGGAAGCCGGAGCAAAAGAAACTCACACAACAGCTTGCCACAACTACTCTTCTGCGGCTAAATCCTCTGAAATTGGGGGTTCATTGCAAGCCTAATCTCCAGTATTTTGACGCGATTGTTCATCGATCTGAGGGGCTTTTGTTGCTTGAGTTCGAAACGCCCCCGGATGATCAGCCGGAGCAGGCTCTAGAATTTTTCCGCACCAGTAACGAAGCATTAATAAATTTACTTGCAGCTGGCAACACGCAAGAGTTGCTCCAATCTGCGGCCTCATTTGTCGCCCAATTGACTGGCTTCGATCGGATCATGATTTACACGTTTGACCGAGAATGGAATGGCACTGTGCAAGCCGAGCATAAAACCGAAAAGATGGGTGGTTTTCTCGGACTTCACTTTCCAGCAAGCGATATTCCGCCACAAGCACGAAAGTTATACGAGCAAAATTACTTGCGATTGCTTGTAGATGTTGATGCTGAGCAATCGCCTATTTCACCTGTGACTAATCCGCTCACGGGTAGATCTCTTGATCTTAGCCATGCGATTTTGAGAAGTATGTCACCAGTACATATTGAGTATCTAAAGAACATGAACGTTGCCGCATCCATGTCAATGTCATTGCTCCGTAACGGCGAACTGAGAGGACTGATTGCCTGTCATCACTCTACGGCAAAACTGGTTGACTATAGAGTCAGGCATGTTTGTGACTTCATGGCTCGCCTGGTTTCTTTGCAGATGGGCATTCTCGAAGAAAGAGAAGGCTACCAGAGAATGCTGGAGTTGAAAGACGCTCGTCAGGATTTACAGCTGCATGCTTCTGAGCAGGAGGATCTGGCTTCGGCTATAGCAAGCTCCGGCAAATTATTGAACGTGGCTGGGGCAGCAGGAGCGGCGATTGTTTGGGACGGACAATGTATCTTGGTGGGAAAAACTCCGACCGTGCTCCAGGTCAACAAGATTGTTTCCGACTTGTCGGAGAGTCTGACAGGTCCAGTTTTCTCAAGCAATGCTCTCTCAAAACACTTGCCGGACGCTATGAAACTTTCATCCTCTGCGAGCGGTTTGCTCGCAATCAGAATATCAATAATTGGTCCAAAGTGGATATTGTGGTTCCGTCCAGAACAAATTGAAGATGTAAATTGGGCGGGCAATCCGGAGAAATCGTCTACAGTCGATGCAGGAATGCATTTGCATCCTCGCAAGTCATTTGCTCTGTGGAAAGAGAGAGTTTCTGGTACGTCAGTGCCCTGGCTCAGCATGGAAATCGACAGCGCAATGGAGTTGCGCACCGGACTCCTGGAACTCAGTTTATCCCTTACTGAGAAAAAGCGCGTTGCTGATTTGCAGCTGAAGATTGAAGAATTGAACGCGCTTAACAGAGAATTAGACTCTCTTTCGCAGCAACTTCGACTGGCCCGCGATGCCGCCTTAGAAGCATCCAACAAAAAATCCGAGATGGTATCGGTTGTCACTCATGACTTACGTGCGCCTTTAACTTCAATTAGGGGAGCACTTTCTATGCTTCAAGGCGGTCTCTATAAGCATGATTCCGAAAAAGGTGCTGAGCTCCTCGACATGGCTCTTTATGGATCCAAATATATGCTGAACCTAATTGCCAATTTATTGGATCTAGACAAGCTTCAATCTGGAACTATTGAATTGGAAAAGGTTGAGCTGTCTGTTGGTGAGTTAATTAACGATACATTCCAACTCGTACGCTCATCAGCAGAAGAATCTGGCATTGAGCTCGTGGCAGAAACAGAACCAGCCACAATCTCTGTTGACAAAGAGCGAATCATTCAAGTACTAGTAAATCTAATTTCCAACGCGATAAAATTCGCGCCGGCAAACACTCGGGTCATTGTCTCTTCTCTATCGACAAAAGAAGATACGATCATACGAGTTAACGATCAGGGGCGCGGGATACCAGAAGCGTTTCGAGAGTCGATCTTTGAACGATTCAAACAGGTCAAGGTCGAGGACCGCACTCAAAAGGGCGGGTCCGGACTCGGTCTTGCCATCTGTAGGACCATTGTGAATGCACATGGAGGAACTATCGGTGTTGAGAACTTACCGTCGGGGAGTTCATTCTGGTTCAAGTTGCCAAAAGTACCTCCTATGGAAGCTGCTCAGGCAATAGATATTCAGGAACATGAAGAACCTGAATTGGAAGTTGAGTTGGAGTCGATTCGTAAGAGGTTCGCTGACGCCATGCACCTTCGTTCCTCACAGTTGGCAGATCTAGACACCGAATTATTGCAGAGAACTGCTCAGCCTAGTGTCGCGGACAAACTGACTGCTCTTACTAAGCAGCGAGAATACTTTGAAGCTGCTCTCCATGATTTGAAGACGCCTTTGATAGGCGGAACAAAGATTCTGGAACACATTGTTCACGGAAAGGTCGCCCCTGAACAGCAGCCCGAAATTTTGAATCAGGTAATTGAAGCAAACAAAGACATGATTGAGGGTACTGTCAAGTTATCAAAAGTTGCCCTAGAATTATTATTGAGAACCCACGAACTCCATGAAAGCAATCAGAATCTAGCAGATCGAACTGCTAGACTTGAAGAAGTTAATGCTGAATTGAAGTGCCTGATGCGGCAACGCGAAGCCTTTGTCGCCGCACTTACACACGATTTAAAGAATCCGCTCATTGGTGGTACAAGAATTCTGGAGCACCTTGTCAGCGGAGCAGTATCTCCCGAACAGGAGACTTTGGTACTGAATCAAGTTATTGAATCTAACAAGAGCATGCTCAGGATGATCTGGAACATGCTAGACGTATACAAAAACGATTCTGGGTCACTCTTGCCAGTGAAAGCCAAGTTCAATCTAGCCTTACTTTTGAGAGAGAGCATTGACGAGCTTTCTTTTGCGATGAAGGGAAAAGAAATAGAGCTGAGCTTCGAAATTCAAGCCGGACTTTCAGTAATTGATACGGATAGAATTTTGCTGCGCAGAGTCTTAATCAATCTTCTCGACAATGCCGTAAAGTTTTCACCGACTGGAGGAAAGCTCAGCGTGCTAGCAGCTACTAGAGGTCAGCACCTGACTATCTCGATCGAGGATTCCGGTGCCGGCATGTCAAAAGAGCAAATGGGAAAAGTGTTTAAGCGCTTCTGGCAATCAGAACATGGACGAAAACAGGGCGTTGGCACTGGTCTGGGACTCTTTTCGTCAAAACAAATCATAAAAGCGCTGGGAGGACACATCGAATGTACCAGTATCGAACACGTCGGTACGAAATTCACTGTGGCACTGGCCCTTTAGGAAATAAGGACGACAGCGGGAATAGTACGGCAACAAACCAAATCCACCAACAATCAATTCCGCCCAAAGGTAAAGGAAACCATTCATGAAAGAAGCAGGACAGTCAATAGTAGATGTCCCTGGAGAACCAGTATTCATTTTGGTCGCGGAAGACAATCTAGTAAATCAGAAGGTCCTGTTGCTACTTCTGGAAATGTTTGGTATCTCGGCAGATGTTGTAGCCAATGGACAAATGGCGGTTGAGGCTTTCGCCAGGAAGCCATACGAGCTAATTCTTATGGATTTGCAGATGCCTGTTATGGACGGCTTTGATGCAACCAAAAGAATCAGAGATAGCGAATTCACCAGAGCTACGCATGTTCCCATCATTGCCTGCACCGCCATGGATCTCGATCAAGCAAAAGAGCGCTGTCTAGCTGCAGGTTTAGATGACTTTCTGGCCAAGCCGATCAGCCGCCAAGCTCTGCGCAGCACACTTGAGCGTTGGATGAAGATACCGCTGCAAAAAGTGCTCAATCGACTGAAAGCAGAAATTGAATTGGCGACCGCCGGCGTCCCCATTAATCGGCAGAGAATCAAGCTCTTGTACGACACAGATCAGATTGAAGACATACTTAAGCTATTTCTTACAGTGACCGAAACTTCACTCCTCGAACTCAAGTCAATGCTTTCGGACAAGGATGCAAAAGCCGCGTGGCCCCTGGCTCACGAACTCAAGGCTGCCAGCTACGCCGTCAGCGCAGAGGAGATGTCTGCGCTATGTCAGCGGTTGGAACAGTCCGCAAAACGCGAAGATTGGCAAGAAGCCCAGAAAATCTATTCGTCACTAACCACAGCATTTGGACGAGTGCAGGAATTTTTGGAAACCAAAACCAGCTTGAATGGTCCTGAACTCGAGCAAGAGATTGCAAATATCGGCAACCAGAGCTGATAATTTGAATGGAATGTTTCGCTAAAAGTTGGTATGACATCAATTATTCAACATCCGTTGAGATCCTGTGCAATAATGGCAAGCAGTTAGCTAGACCGTTTTGCTCACCTTTGAGTTCTCTTGGTCAAAGGTGCGGTTTCAGCAATACGTCTGCAAATATTTTCACCAAAGATCTCAAAGCTACTCTTCTTCTGCCGTGCAGAGAGGAGGGCAATCTGTGCGACTGCTTCGCACATCAATATGGAGATCAACAATTATGACCAATGACAAATCAACTGGACGCATCAATAGAGCCGACTCTGATGCCATGAAAACCGCTCAAGCTGAGCGAATTGGCAATGACTTCCGCTGGCACTACGGTCGAGTCACGCGCATGGGAAGCTATGACCTGGTGTCATCGGCTGCGGATCGCCGCTCTGTAACCGTCCTCTGGGAATCAGGCGGACTCAGCTGTCAATACGGTGACATCAGCGACGAACAGTGGGAAGTGCTAAAAATGGCATTTACGAGCAGCGGGATGATCAGCGTACTTAGCGATCACTCGGGCGAAGACTGGATGTACGATTTGCGCTTCCTTGAAGCCGTGCGCTAATAGTTTTTAGAGGTGCTATACGCACCTCAATGGATCTGATGAACTAGCTATCGCTGTGCAAGCCGTAGTTAGTTCATCAGTTGCCTGAAAACTCCAGGGAATGCAATGAGGTATTATATGCCGATGTATTCACCTGCGGATACGACTTTCGAAGTCTAGATGCACATGGAGCTTCAAATGAAATTGCGCCGTTTAATTCTTATGACAATTGCAGTGCAAATCGCCGTTTCTTCATTTTGGGTCCCTTCCGTATTAGCAAAGGATGCCGCCTTTGATGCATTTTGGACTAAATTCCGAACAGCACTGGAGAAAAACGACAAGGAAGCAATTGCTTCGATGACTCGTCTTCCATATCGTTCAAATGAAAAACCGCTGAACAAGAAAGAGTTTATTGCCTATTGCGACAAAATTTTTTCGAAGAAGACTCGCGACTGCCTGCTCAAAGAAAAGCCGGTGCAGGACAAAACTACTTTCAGTGCCTTCTGCGGTGAAGATATCTATGTGTTTGAAAAGGTGAAAGACAGCTACTTGTTTACAGAAATAGGCGTAAACGACTAGGCGCAAACGATCAGTTTCTAACGATTCGCCACAAAAATTTAGTGCGAGTTGAAAATATCGTTCAACTCGGCAAACGAAGCTGCTTGATCAAAGCAATCAAACGAGCCCGTTTCGGCAATAGTTTTTGCCGAGCGCAGGAAGGCACCCCAGGCGACTCTCGCCAGCGCTGATCCAACAGAGATACGGCGAACACCAAGCTCCGCCAATCGTTCAACTGAAAGACCGGGGACAGGTGACGACATAATTACGTTCACCGGTTTTGGTGCCACAGCTTTTACCATTGCCTCGATCTCTTTGGGATCCTTAACGCCCGGCGCAAACAAGCAATCAGCGCCGGCTTC